>JAYSCT010000084.1:0-17384 GCA_041914785.1 Roseateles sp. | reverse complement strand
CCCCGCGGCACCGCGCGCGCCCGGGGCGCTTATGTTCTCCTCTTCCCCCCCGCGGCGGGTCGCCTGGCGAAGAATGACCCTCATGCTGACGACCCAACCCTGCCCGATGCGCGCGTCGCCCGCATCCGAACCGTCGACACCGCCCGCCATCGAGCCGCTGAAGGTCGCCTGCGCCAGCTGCAACCTGCGCGAGCTGTGCCTGCCCGTGGGCCTGAACGCCGGCGAGCTGCAGCAGCTGGACGGCCTGGTCGCCAAGCGCCGCTCGGTGTCGCGTGGCGACCACCTGTTCCGCAACGGCGAGCGCTTCGAGGCGCTGTACGCGGTGCGCACGGGCTTCTTCAAGACCTGCGTGGGCAGTGAGGACGGGCGCGATCAGGTCACCGGCTTCCAGATGGCCGGGGAGCTGCTGGGGCTGGACGGCATCAGCAGCGACCGGCACCACTGCGACGCCGTCGCGCTGGAGGACTCGTCGGTGTGCGTGATCCCGTACGCGCAGCTGGAAGGCCTGTCGCGCGAGTTCACGGTGCTGCAGCACCAGTTCCACAAGATCATGAGCCGCGAGATCGTGCGCGACCATGGCGTCATGCTGCTGCTGGGCAACATGCGCGCGGAGGAGCGGCTGGCGGCCTTCCTGCTGAACCTGACGCAGCGGTTGCAGGCCCGCGGGTTCTCGGCGTCCAGCCTCGTGCTGCGCATGACGCGCGAGGAGATCGGCAGCTACCTGGGCCTGAAGCTGGAGACCGTGAGCCGCACGTTCTCGCGCTTCCAGGATGAGGGGCTGATGGAAGTGAAGCAGCGGCAGCTGCGCATCCTGAACCAGGCGGGGCTGCAGGCGCTCGTCAACAACAGCCGGTGTTGACAGGAGCCTCTCGCCCAGCCTCGCATCGCTGAACGCGAGCGAGGCTGATCGGTCCCCCCGAGGGGACGGCGATGCTCGCGGGGGTGGCCCCGCTCGCACATCGCCCAAGGGGCCGGCTTGTGGGGTGGAGTCGGACACAAGCAGTCCCCGCGGACTGCTTGTGTCTGCGGAACGCCATGGGCCTCTGGCCCATGGCAGGCCCGGCGCTCGGCCTCAATGCAAAAAGCCCCGCGGCGTGCGCGGGGCCTTGAAGTCACGAGCGGTGAGGTCAGCCGACCTTGATCTCGTTGCGCACTTCCTTCACGCCGGGGACGGCGGCGACGAGCTTGATGGCCTTCTGGGCCAGTTCGGCGCTGGGGGCCGCACCCTTCACGATGACGACGCCGCTGTCGGTGCTGCTGACGGTCAGCGGCAGGGCCTGCAGGTCCTTGTCCTGCTGCAGCACGGCCGCGGCCTGGGCAGCGACGGCGGCGGCGTCCGCGGGCTGGGCCTGCGGGGCCGGCTCGGTGGGCGCCGGGGTCGGGTCGGCGGCGAAGGCGGTGGACAGGGCGGTCGCCGTCAGGGCGGCGGTCAGCAGGCGGGCGAAGGTGGAAGCGTGTTGCATGCGTATCTCCTGAGGATGCGTGGATAGAACGCGGCACCGGACCGGCACCACGACACCCTCAGCGCAACAGCCGTGCCAGCCCCGACTTTTCCTTTGATATCAACCACTTAACCCGCTTGCGGGCCGGGCTGGCACGGCCAGGCGGCCGATGCTGTCGCCGCCTGGCGACAAGCCCGGCGCCGCGCGCGCTAAGTGCCTGATTCACCGCACCTTTTGCTGTCGCCGAAATCCGACAGCGCACTTTGGGGGTCATCGCGGAACAGCTGCGGGTCCAGCCCGTGCTTCTGCATCAGCCGGTAGAACTCGGTGCGGTTGCGGTCGGCCAGCCGCGCAGCCTCGGCGACATGGCCGGAGGTCAGCCTGAGCAGCCGGTTCAGGTAGTCGCGCTCGAAGCGCTGCTTGGCCTGCTGGTAGTTCAGCACCTCGGCCGACGGCATCTGCAGCGCCCGCTGCACCTGCGCCAGCGGCACCAGCGGCGCCGTCGCCAGCACGCAGACCTGCTCAACGACGTTGTAGAGCTGGCGCACGTTGCCGGGCCACGGCGCCGTCACCAGCGCCTCCAGCGCATCGGGCGCAAAGCCCTTCACGCGCTTGTGGTGGCGCGCAGCCAGCGCGGCGAGGAAGTGCTGCGCCAGCAACGCGATGTCCTCGCGGCGCTCGCCCAGCGCCGGCAGCGCCAGCCGCACGACGTTGAGCCGGTAGTACAGGTCGGGCCGGAACTGCCCCTCGGCCATCGCCAGCTCCAGGTCGCGGTGCGTCGCCGACAGCACGCGCACGTCCACCGCCACCGCGTCGTTGCTGCCCACCGGCCGCACGACGCGCTCCTGCAGCACGCGCAGCAGCTTCACCTGCAGCGCCAGCGGCATGTCGCCGATCTCGTCCAGGAACACGGTGCCGCCGTGCGCCGCCGGAATCAGCCCCTGGCGGTGGCCCTGCGCGCCGGTGAAGGCGCCCTTCACATGGCCGAACAGCTCCGACTCCAGCAGCGCCTCGGGAATCGCGCCGCAGTTCACGGCGATGAAGGGCTTGCCCGCCCGCGGGCTGGCGCGGTGCAGGGCCCGGGCCAGCAACTCCTTGCCGGTGCCGCTGTCGCCGCTGATGAGCACGCTGGCGTCGGTGGCGGCCACCAGCCGCGCCTCGGCCAGCACCTCGGCCATGCGCGGGCTGCGGCTGATGATCTCGCGGCGCCAGTCGCCATCGCCGTCGAACGGCGCCGGGCCGGGCGCGTTGACGCGCAGCGCCTGCTGGATCCTGGCCAGCAGCTCCTTGGCGTCGTAGGGCTTGGTCAGGTAGGCATGGGCGCCACGCGTGGTGGCATCCACCGCGTCGGGGATGGTCCCGTGCGCCGTCAGCAGGATGACCGGCAGCGACGGGTGGCTGGCGCGCAGCTCGTCGAACAGCGCCAGGCCGTCCAGGCCCGGCAGGCGCACGTCGGTGATGACCAGCGACGGCAGCTTCACCGCCAGGTGCGCCAGCGCGGCCTCGGCGCTGGCCACAGCCTGCACCTGGTAGCCCGCGGCGGTGAGCCGCATCGTCATCAGGCGCAGCAGGTCGGCGTCGTCGTCGACGAGGAGGATGTCGGCGGGGGCGGTCATGCGGTACTCCTCAACGCTTGGCAGGCAGCGTCTGCTCGATGACCTTGAGCGCTTCGAGCTTCTCGTTCAGCTGGTCGTTGCGGCGCTGGCTGTCGCGCAGCTGCTGCGTCAGCCGGTCGACGCTGTCCTGCAGCCGGCGCTGCTCGGCCAGCCGCAGCGACAGCTGCACGGCCAGCGGCTTCAGCGGCTCGGCCTGCGGGTCTGCGGAGGCGGCGACCGCCTCCACCTGCGCGGCGGCCTGTGCCAGCTCGGCGGCGCTGCGGCCCAGCGACAAGGCCTTGCGCAACTCCTCGCCCGTGGCGAGCACGCCCTGCAGCGCCTGCACCTCGGGTGCGGGCGGCGGCTCGGGGCAGGCCGGCACAAGCGGCGCTGGCGCGGGTGCCGGCGCGGGCGTCTGGCAGGCCGCCAGCAGCAGCAGGAAGGCGATGTCAAACAGTCGTTTCATGAGGCAGTTCAAGTCGGAAATGGGCGCCGCGTTCGCTGGGCAGCAGGCGGCAGCGGCCGCCGTGCGCCTGCGCGATCTCGCGCACGATGGACAGGCCGATGCCGCTGCCGCGGCGCGCGCCCGGTGCCTGGTGGCGGCCCTGGTAGAAGGGGTCGAAGATGCGCGCCACGTCCTCGGCGGCGACGCCCGGACCGGCGTCGATGCAGTCGATGGCCACCCAGCCCCCGCCCTGCCCCAGCGCCAGCGTGATGACGCCACCCGGCGGGCTGAAGCGCACCGCGTTGCCCAGCAGGTTGGCCAGCACGATGCCCACCTTCTCCTCGTCGGCCATCACCGTGCAGGGCTCGGCCTGCACGCGCACCTGCAGGGCGCGCGCCTGCCACAGCAGCCGCTGCTCGTCGGCCACGCGCTGCAGCAGCGCGTGCAGCGCGACCGGGCGGCGCTGCAGCTGCTGCGAACCGGAGGCCAGCGTCTGGTAGTGCAGCAGGTCCTCAATCTGGCGTTGCAGCGCGGCGCTGTTGTCACCCAGTATGCGCACGATCTCGGCCTGGTCCGCCGTCAGCGGCCCGGCCACGCCGTCGCGCAGCAGCGCCGCGCCCTCGCGGATGGAGGCCATGGGCGTCTTGAGCTCGTGCGAGATGTGGCGCACGAAGCGGGTCTTGTCGGACTCCAGCGCCGCCAGCCGCTGGCGCAGCCACTCCAGCTGCTGCCCGAGCCGGCGCAGGTCGGCCGGGCCGTGCACGGCCACGGGCTCGTCGAAGCGGTTGTCGCCCAGGCGCCCGATGGCCGCCTCGACATGCCTGAGGGGCCGCAGCAGCCAGCGCCCGAAGCCCAGGCCCAGCAGCACGGCCAGCGCGATGGCGCCCAGCACCAGCCCGCTGATGAGCCGGCGCTGCTGCTCCAGCTCGGCCAGCACCGCGTCGCCGCGGCGGTCCATGGCCTGCTGGCCGCGCTCGGCCAGCAGCTCGTTGAGGCGGTGCAGCCGCGCGAACACGGGCGTCAGCCGCTTCAGCGTCGCCGGCCGCGCGCGCGCGGCGCCCTGCAGGGCCTCCCAGGCGGCGTCGGCCTGCGCCTGCCACTCGGCGAACAGTGGCTGGTCGCCGGCATCGGGCATCAGCGCCGCGAGCGCCGCCCGGGTGTCCCGCGCGTCCTGCCAGGCGTCGCGAAAACGCTCGCGCAGGCTGGCGTCGTCCAGCACGAGGAACTGCCGCGCGCTGCGCTCCATGGCCACCGTGCGTTCGGCCAGGCGCTGCACCTGGGCCGTCAGCGCGGCGGCGTCCTGCGAGGCCTGGCGACCCTGCTGGGCCACATGCTCCAGCGCGAACATGGCCTGCGCGGCCGCGCCGCCCAGCACGGCCGTGACGAGCAGGAAGGCGGCCAGCAGGCACTGGTGAAAGGACAGCCCGCGCAGCCGCGGCCGGGCCGGGTCGGTGAAAGACGGGGGCTCGGTGGGCGTGTCGGGCGCTAGCGCGGCATCCAGGGGGTAAGACGGCATTGTGGGCGCCGCATGCTAGGCCGCGCGGCGGCGCCAGCCCACCCCAACATCGTCAGCGGTTGCATCACGATGCAACCGGCCTGCCACGATCCGAAAACCGCACCATGCTGCACCGCACAAAATGAAGCAGAAGCCGGCGTAGGATGGGGTTCATGCGTCCACAGATCCTGATCATCGGCTGCGGTTTCGGCGGCCTGGAGGCGGCCCGCGCCTTTTCCGGTTCAAGCGGTGCCGATGTCGACATCACCGTCGTCGACAAGACCAACCACCACCTGTTCCAGCCGCTGCTGTACCAGGTGGCCACGGCGGGGCTGTCGGCGCCGTCCATCGCGGCGCCCATCCGGCACCTGTTCCGGCGCCAGCCCAACGTGACGACGCTGCTGGGCGAGGTCGTCGCCATCGACGCGCAGGCGCGCACGGCGACGCTGAAGGACGGCGCGCTGCTGCGCTGGGACCACCTCATCGTCGCCGCCGGCGCCACGCACAGCTATTTCGGCCGCGACGAGTGGGCGCCCTACGCGCCTGGGCTGAAGACGCTGGACGACGCGTTCGAGATCCGCCGCCGCGTGCTGATGGCATTCGAGGCCGCCGAGCGCGAGGACGACGCAGCCAAGCGCGCCGCGCTGCTGCAGTTCGTCGTCGTCGGCGGCGGGCCCACCGGCGTGGAGCTGGCCGGCACCTTTGCCGAGATCGCGCGGCACACGCTGCCGGGCGAGTTCCGCCGCATCGACCCACGCCAGGCGCGCATCCTGCTGGTGGAAGGCGGCCCGCGCGTGCTGGCCGCCATGCCCGAGGCCTTGAGCGAACGCGCCCGCGAGCAACTGGCCGCGCTGGGCGTGGAGGTGCGCCTGGGCGCGCGCGTGACCGGCATCGACGCCGACGGGCTGGACGTGACGACCGCTGCCGGCGCGGAGCGGCTGCACAGCCGCTGCGTCGTGTGGGCGGCCGGCGTGGCCGCGTCGCCTCTTGGCCGGGCGCTGGCCGAGGCCACCGGCTGCACGCTGGACCGCGCCGGCCGCGTCGTCGTGGAGCCCGACCTGAGCCTGGCGGGCCACCCGCGCATCCAGGTCATCGGCGACCTGGCCGCGGCGCAGAGCCACAAACCGGGCCACCCGCCGCGGCCGGTGCCGGGCGTGTCACCCGGCGCGAAGCAGATGGGCCGCTGCGCCGCCGCCAACATCCGCCGCCAGCTGCGCGGCGAGGCCACGCAGGCCTTCCGCTACGCAGACTACGGCAACCTCGCCACCATCGGCCGCAACAGCGCCGTGGTGGACCTGGGCTCGCCGGCCGGGCCGCTGCGCTTCTCGGGCTATTTCGCGTGGCTGTTCTGGCTGTTCGCGCACGTGTACTTCCTGATCGGCTACCGCAACCGCTTCGTCGTGCTGCTGGACTGGGCCTGGGCCTACTGGACCTATGACCGCGGTGCGCGTGTTGTCGCCAACGCGGTGCCGCCGCCGCTCAGCGAGGCCAGCCCGGGGAACGCCGCTCAGGCCGCCCCGCGTCTGCCGGCAGGCTGACGAGCAGCAGCGTCAGGCTGGCCCCCAGCGCGACGACGCCCCAGAAGATCAGGAAGCTGACGGTGTAGACGGCCTGCGCCGACAGCTCCACCGGCGCCGCGCCGAACCAGCGCAGCTCCAGCGGGTCCACCACCGAGAACACCAGCGCCTCCAGCACGCCGGCCGCCAGGAAGGACGACCAGGCCACCGCCATCGCGAAGCGCGCGACGCGCGAGGGGCCAGGCGCGCCTGTCACCGCGCGGCTCCCGGCGCGCCGGTGGCGGCATGGTTGCGGCCCACGAGCGCCGGCACGTCACCGGCGCGGGCGCGCATGTCGGCCGGCTCGACGTCGTCGGCGGCCTGATGCGCCTGGGCGCGCAGGTCCAGCGGCGGGTCGGGGTGGCGGATGGCCAGCGCCAGCGTGAAGAAGCTGGCGATGACGACGGCGACGGGGCCGCCCGCCACCAGCCAGACCATGGGTTCCCGCCAGGCGGGTCGGGACGTGGGGACAACAGGCATGGATCTCTCCTGGGAGGGTCAGCGCGGCAGCACGAAGGTGGACTTCTCGACGACGGTCTCGGGGTGCTCGCCGTCGCGGGTGATGCGCCAGTGCATCGGGTGGGCGCCGGGCTGGGTCTGCGCAGCCACCTCGGGCGGCAGGCGCAGCGCCACGGCCACCCAGCGCGCCTCGGCGGGGCCCAGCTCCACGGTGCGGGCCTGGCTCAGCGCGAGGCCGGGCAGGCCCTGCGCCTCCAGGCGATAGCGCTGCGGCGACTCGGTCGCGTTCATGATCTGCAGCCGGTAGACGTTCTCGATCCAGCCGTCCTCCACCAGCCGCGCCAGCGACGCGCGGTCACGCACGACGTCGACGCGGAAGGAATGCCGCGACGCGATGTTCCACAGCAGCGCGGAGCAGATGGCCAGCAGCACGGCGCTGTAGATCAGCACGCGCGGGCGCAGCACGCGGCGCCAGCGCTGCGCGCGCGTGAGCCGCTGCTCCAGGCCGTTCTCGGTGTCGTAGCGGATCAGGCCCTGCGGCGTGCCCATCTTGTCCATGACGCCGTTGCAGACGTCGATGCAGGCGGCGCAGCCGATGCACTCGTACTGCAGGCCGTTGCGGATATCGATGCCGGTGGGGCAGACCTGCACGCACAGGCCGCAGTCGATGCAGTCGCCGATGGCGGCCGCGCGCTCCTCGCCCTTCTTGCGCTTGGCGTTGTTGCCGCGCGGCTCGCCGCGCACGGGGTCGTAGCTGACGATCAGCGTGTCGCGGTCGAACATCGCGCTCTGGAAGCGCGCGTAGGGGCACATGTACTTGCACACCTGCTCGCGCATGAAGCCGGCGTTGCCCCAGGTGGCGAAGGCGTAGAACAGCACCCAGAAGGTCTGCCAGGGGCCGAGCTCGAGCGCGAGCGCGGCGGCGCCGAGTTCGCGGATGGGCGTGAAGTAGCCGGCGAAGCTGAAGCCCGTCCACAGCGCGATGGCGATCCACGCGGCCTGCTTGCCGCCCTTGCGCAGCAGCTTGGCCGCGCTCCAGGGCGCGGCGTCGAGCTTCATGCGCTGCGCCCGGTCGCCTTCGAGCCGGCGCTCGACCGCCATGAAGATCTCGGTGTAGACCGTCTGCGGGCAGGCGTAGCCGCACCACAGCCGCCCCGCCACGGCCGTGAACAGGAACAGGCCGAAGGCCGAGATCATCAGCAGGGCCGTGAGGTACACGAAGTCCTGCGGGTACATCACCAGGCCAAAGACGTAGAAGCGGCGCGCCTCCAGGTCGAACAGCACGGCCTGGCGCTCGCCCCAGTCCAGCCAGGGCAGGCCGTAGAACACCAGCTGTGTCAGCGCCACGAAGGCCCAGCGCCAGCGCGTGTAGAAGCCGTCCACCGCCCGGGGGTGGATCTTGTCTTCCGAGCGGTAGAGGCGGATGACCTGGGCGGCGTCACCCCGGCCTGGGACTGCGGGACCGGTCATGGATCAGGGCGCGGAGGCGACGTTCTGCGATTGCGACAGGCCCCACACGTAGGCCGCCAGCACGCGGATCTGCTCGGGCGTGAGCCGTTCGCCGTGGGCCGGCATCACGTTGTGCTTGCCGTTGTTGACCATGGCCATGATGGCCTCCTCGCCCCAGCCGTGCAACCAGATCTTGTCGCTGAGGTTGGGCGCGCCCAGCGCCGGGTTGCCCTTGCCGCCCACGCCGTGGCAGGCCGCACAGGCGGCGAACTTCGGCTTGCCCAGCTGCGCATACAGCGGGTTGTGCGGGCTGCCCGACAGCGACAGCACGTAGTGCGCGACGTTGCGCACGTCCTCGCTGCTGCCCACGGCCGGCGCCATGACGGGCATGTTGCCCTCGCGGCCCTTGGTGATGGTCTCGGTGATGGTCTCGATGCTGCCACCCCACAGCCAGTCGCTGTCGGTCAGGTTGGGGAAGCCCTTGGAGCCCTTGGCATCGGCGCCGTGGCACTGCGCGCAGTTGTTGGCGAACAGGCGCTCGCCGATGGCGTGGGCCTTGGGGTCCTTGGCCAGTTGCTCTGGCGCCATGCCGGTGAAGGCGGCGTAGACCGGCGCCATGGCGGCGCGCGCCTGGGCCTGGTCGGCGGCGTGCTCGCCGGTGCTGCTCCAGCCCAGCTTGCCGGCCACGCTCCCCAGGCCGGGGTAGAGCGCCAGGTAGAAGCCCGAGAACACGACCGTCAGCACGAACAGGCCCATCCACCACAGCGGCAGCGGGTTGTTCAGTTCACGCAGATCCTCGTCCCAGACGTGGCCGGTGGTGTTGTCGGCCGCCGACGGCTGGCGGCGACTGGCGACGATGAGCAGCGCAATGCAGGCCAGCAGGCCGAGCACCGTGGCGGCAGCAACGAAGATGGACCAGCCATTGTTGAAGAAGTCGCTCATTGCTCATCCCCTTCGAACGGCAACTGGGCGGCGGCATCGAATCGACCGCGCCAGGCCCAGACGACGATGCCGATGAAGACGGCCAGCGACACGAGGGTCACGGCCACACGCAGTTCATTGATTCCCACTGTGGGCCTCCTTGTTCTTCGACGCGGTGCCCAGCACCTGCAGATAGGAGATCAGCGCATCCAGTTCGGTCTTGCCGGCGGCAGCCTGGGTGGAGTCCTTGATCTCGGCGTCGGTGTACGGCGCGCCCAGCGTGCGCAGCGCGGTCATCTTGGCCGGCAGCGCGGCAGCATCGACCGGCGCGGTCACCAGCCACGGATAGGCCGGCATGTTGGACTCGGGCACGAGATCGCGCGGATTGGTCAGGTGGATGCGGTGCCAGTCGTCGCTGTACTTGCCGCCCACGCGATGCAGGTCGGGGCCGGTGCGCTTGCTGCCCCACTGGAAGGGATGGTCGTAGACGAATTCGCCGGCCTTCGAATATTCGCCGTAGCGCAGCGTCTCGGCCAGCAGCGGGCGGATCATCTGCGAGTGGCAGTTGTAGCAGCCCTCGCGGACGTAGATGTCGCGGCCAGCCACCTGCAGCGCCGTGTAGGGCTTGAGCCCGGGAGCGGCCTGCGTCGTCGAGCGCTGGAAGAACAGCGGCACGATCTCGACGAAGCCGCCGACGAAGACGGTCAGCAGCACGAGGACGATCATCAGCAGGTTGCTGGTCTCGATGCGCTGGTGGCCGGTGTACTTTTCGGTTTGTTGGCTCATGTCAGTTCCTTCAGGCGTGCGCCACGACTTGGGGAATGCGCACCTGCTGCGGCTTGCCCGCCTGCATGGTCTTCACGACGTTCCAGGCCATGATCAGCATGCCGCCCAGGTAGAGCAGGCCGCCGCTGAGGCGGATCACGTAGAAGGGCCAGGTCGCCTTCACGCCTTCGACGAAGGTGTAGACCAACGTGCCGTCCGGGTTGACCGCACGCCACATCAGGCCCTGCATGACGCCGGCAATCCACATCGCGGCGATGTAGAGCACGATGCCCAGCGTCGACACCCAGAAGTGCAGCTCGATGGCGCTCTTGGAGTACATCTCCGTGCGGCCGAACATGCGCGGGATCAGGTGATACAGCGAGCCCATCGAGATCAGCCCCACCCAGCCGAGCGCGCCGGCGTGCACGTGGCCGACGGTCCAGTCGGTGTAGTGCGACAGCGCGTTGACCGTCTTGATCGACATCAGCGGGCCCTCGAACGTGGCCATGCCGTAGAACGACAGCGCGACGATGAGGAACTTCAGGATGGGGTCGTCACGCAGCTTGTGCCAGGCACCGCTGAGCGTCATGACGCCGTTGATCATGCCGCCCCAGCTGGGCGCCAGCAGCACCAGGCTGAACAACATGCCCACGCTCTGCGCCCAGTCGGGCAGCGCCGTGTAGTGCAGGTGGTGCGGGCCCGCCCACATGTAGGTGAAGATCAGCGCCCAGAAGTGAACGATGGACAGCCGGTAGCTGTAGACCGGCCGCTCGGCCTGCTTGGGGATGTAGTAGTACATCATCCCGAGGAAGCCGGCCGTGAGGAAGAAGCCCACGGCGTTATGGCCGTACCACCACTGCACCATCGCGTCCTGCACGCCGGCGTAGGCCGAGTAGCTCTTCCAGAAGCTGACCGGCAGCACCGCGCCGTTGACGACATGCAGGAGCGCCACCGCCAGGATGAAACCGCCGAAGAACCAGTTCGCCACGTAGATGTGGCGGATCTTGCGGCGCCCCACGGTGCCGAAGAAGACGATGGCGTAGGACACCCAGGCGATCGTGATCAGCACGCCGATGGGCCACTCCAGCTCGGCGTATTCCTTGCCGCGCGTGAAGCCCAGCGGCAGCGTGATCGCCGCGGCCACGATGACGGCCTGCCAGGCCCAGAAGTGGAACCACGCCAGGCCCGGCGCGAACAGGCGCGTCTGGCCCGTGCGCTGCACGACGTGGTAGCTGGTCGCCATCAGCGTGCAGCCGCCGAAGGCGAAGATGACCGCATTGGTGTGCAGCGGGCGCAGGCGGCCGTAGCTCAACCACGGAATGCCGAAGTTCAGGTCCGGCCAGGCCAGCTGCGCAGCGATGAACACGCCCACGGCCATGCCCACCACACCCCAAAGCACGGCGGCCAGCGCGAATGCTCGCACCGGCCCGTCCTCGTATGTCATCCCGGACGATTCCGGGACTTTTTCGTTCGCCATCGCGACTCCTTCAGTCTGATGCGAACCATTCTTCTAGGTGGAGCCCTCAGGCGCCTTGATCCTCGTCAAGCAGGATGCGTTCGCCCTCGTGTGAGAGGTCGTCAAGTTGTCCAGAGTTCACGGCCCAGCCGAACACCGCCACGATGAGCAGCACCAGCACGACCGAGAACGGGATGAGGAGATACAGGATGTCCATGGGCTTCAGCCTCGTTGGAGCCGCTGCGCATTGAGCACGACGAACAGCGAACTGCCAGCCATGCCGATGCCTGCAGCCAGCGGCGGCAGCCAGCCGGACAACGCCAGCGGCACGCAGGCCAGGTTGTAGAGCGCCGCCCAGGCCAGGTTCTGGCGCAGCACGCGGCGGGTCTTGCGGGCCAGCGCCAGCGCCTGCGGCACGGCCATCAACCGGTTGGAGACGAGCAGCGCATCCGCCGCGCCGCGCGCCAGCATGGCGCCCTGCCCCATCGCGATGCGCACGTCCGCCGCGGCCAGCACCGGCGCGTCGTTGATGCCGTCGCCCACCATCAGCACCCGCTCGCCGCGGCCCTGCCAGTCGCGCACGGCGGCCAGCTTGGCCTCGGGCTTGGCGCCGGCGTGCCAGTGCGCGATGTCCAGCACTCCGGCCATGCGCGCCACCGCGGCGGGCTGGTCGCCCGACAGCAGGCGCACGCGCCGGCCCTGGGCCTTCAACGCCTGCACCGCCTCGGCCGCGTCGGCGCGTGGCGCCTCGGCGAGGTCCAGCCACAGCACGCAGTCGCCACAGCCGAAGGCCAGCCGCGCGGCCGGGTCCGGCGCGGTGCTGACCCAGCCCGGCGCACCGAGGCGCCACAGCTGGCCGGTGGCGTCACTCGCCTCCACGCCGCGGCCGGCCACCTCGTGCACGTCACGCCAGGCACCGGCCGGCGCGCCGTCGGCCAGCGCCTGCGCATGCGGATGCCGCGACAGCGCGGCCAGGCTGCGGGCCACGGCCAGCAGCGCGTCGGCGTCGGCGCCCTGTGCCCAGTGGCGGCGCAGCAGCAGCCGGTCCTCGCTGAGCGTGCCGGTCTTGTCGAAGACGACGGTGTCCACATGGCACAGCCGCTCCAGCGCCGACAGGTCGGCCAGCAGCAGCCCGCGCCGGGCGAGCGCGCCGCTGGCCGTCAGCCACGCGGCCGGCGCGGCCAGCGTCAGCGCGCACGGGCAGGTGACGATGAGCACCGCCACGGCCACCGCGACGGCGCGGGACGGGTCCACCCACCACCACGCCAGCCCGGCCCCCAGCGCCAGCAGCAGCACGACGGCCGTGAAGCCAGCGGCCACGCGGTCCAGCACGCCACTGGCGACCGGCCGCTGGCTCTGCGCCTGCTGCATGAGCCGCACGATGCCCTGCGCCGTCGTGTCGGCGCCCACGCGCTGCACGGCCACCACCAGCGGGCCGTCCAGGTTGATGCTGCCGGCCACCACCGCGTCGCCCACGGCCTTGGCCACCGGCGCAGACTCGCCCGTCAGCAGCGCCTCGTTGACGACGCCCTGGCCGGCCAGCACGGCGCCGTCCGCCGCGAAGGCCTCGCCTGCGGCGACGCGAATGCGGTCGCCCACGCGCAGCGCCTCGGGCGGCACGCGCTCGCTGGCGCCATCGTCCAGCAGCCGTTCGGCCACGGTGGGCAGCGCGCCGGCCACGGCCTCCAGCGCCTCGGCGGCGCGGTGGCGCGCGCCCAGCTCGAACCAGCGCGCCAGCAACAGCAGCGCGACGAACATGGTCAGCGAGTCGAAATAGACCTCGTGGCCCAGCGGCCCCTGCGGATCGAACAGCGCGCCGGTGCTGGCGACGAAGGTCACCGCGATGCCCAGCGCCACCGGCACGTCCATGCCCAGCCGACGCGCCTTCAGCTGCCGCCACGCGCCGCTGAAGAACGGCCCGGCGGCGAACGCCATGACCGGCAGCGTCATCACCCAGCTGCCCCAGCGCAGCAGCTGGGCCAGGTCGGGCGACAGCTCGCCCGCCTCGGCCACGTAAGCCGGCGTGGCCATCATCATGACCTGCATCATCAGGAAGCCGGCGACGAACAACCGCCACAGTGCCTGGCGCTTCTCGCGTCGGCGCAGTTCTCGCGCCGAGGCGGCGACGTCCGGGCTGGCGCGGTAGCCGATGGCCTGCAGCGCGGCCAGCACGTCCGCCAGCGCCAGCTGCGCCGGCCGCCAGCGCAGCGCCAGCCGGGCCGAGGCCGGGTTCACGCTGGCGCCGGCCACGCCGGGCAGCTTGCGCAGCGCGTCCTCGATGAGCCCGGAACAGGCCGCGCAATGCATGCCGGCCACCTGGAACTGCGACAACGCCACGCCGCCCGGGCCGTCGGGCCAGGTCGTGAAGGGGGCAAGCGCCTGCGCGCTCGCGTCGGCGGCGTGCAGGCCAGGGGGAGAAGCGCTCACGCCGGCACTCTAGGCGGGCGGCGGCCGGCGCGAGCTGATCTGCGTCAAGCCAGCGGCACCGGCCGCCGCCGGGAATGCGTCTTGCATGGCCCGGGCGCCCCTTCCCGCATTCCAGGAGGCCTTGCCATGTCGGATCTTTCAGACCCTCTCGGCGCTGCGACCACGCAGTTCTCTCACGTGAAGCCCGGCGACACGCCCTGGCGCAGCGACGGGCTCCGGGATTTCTTCCTGTACCGCGACCTCGGCGTGGCCGCGGCCACCGGCGGGCGCGTCATCGCGCACCTTGTGAAGGCGAACATGGCCCCCGAAAAGGGCACGGGATGGCACCGCCATGAGGCGGACTTCCAGATCGTCATCATGACCAAGGGCTGGGCCAGGTTCATGTACGAGGACAAGGTCACGCTGGTGGAGGCCGGCGACTGCGTGCACCAGCGCCCGGGCATCGTGCACTACCTGTTCGACTACTCGCCGGACATGGAGTACCTGGAGATCGTGTCGCCGGCGGACTTCAAGTCCATCGACGCGCCGGCACCCTGCGACGTACCCAGCCCCACCCCTTGGGCTTGATCGAGGGGAAACGCGCGAACGTTTGGTACGGACCGGCGCCGGGCCGCCCCAAGCCGGCCCGTAGGCGATGTGCTTGCGGCTCAACGCCGCAAGCATCGCCATCCCCTCGGGGGATCGACCGGGCTTGCCCGCGTTCAGCGCGGCAAGACTGGGCGAGGGGCACCTTCAAAAATCCATGTCCAGCAGCTCGATTTCTTCGGGCTCCTGCTTCGCGTCGGCGATCCACGCCTGCATCTCCGGCATCGCCAGGATGGTGTCGCAGTAAGCGGCGCAGGCGGGCGGCAGCGCGACGTCGTAGGTCTTGAAGCGCGTCGTCACGGGCGCGAAGAACGCATCGGCCGCGCCGCGCTGCTTGCCGAACAGGAAGGGCCCGCCGTAGGTGGACAGGCAGTCGCTCCAGATGTCGACGATGCGCTCGATGTCGGGCCTGGCGCCGGCCCAGATCTTGTGCCGCGGGAAATGGCCCTTCAGGTTCATCGGCAGCGCCGAGCGCAGGTTGGCGAAGCCCGAGTTCATCTCGCCGCAGATGGCCCGCGCGTGCGCACGCGCCGCGCGGTCCGCGGGCCACAGGCCGGCCTTGGGGAAGGTCTCGTTCAGGTACTCGGCGATGGCCATGTTGTTCCACACCGTGACGCCCTCGTGCCGCAGGCAGGGCACGCGGATGGACGGCGCCAGCAGCAGCAGTTCCTTCCTCGCATCCTCGTCGTCGGGCGACACCATGACCTCGTCGAAGCCCAGGCCGGCAAAACGCGTCAGCAGCCAGCCGCGCAGCGACCAGGACGAGTAGTTCTTGCTGCTCAGCGTCAGCGTGGCCTGCGCCGCGGGGACGGGCGCGGCAGGCCGGGCGGTCTTGCGCACCGCGGTCTTCTTGGTCGGCGTGGCAACGGGCATGGAGCGTCTCCTGTCGGTCATGCACCTCTTCGACGCAAGCGCCATGCCATGTTGGCGCGCTCCTTGCGATACCTCGTGCATCACCCCGGAGACGCCATGTACACCGCCTACCAAGCCCACGCCGACCTGCTGTGGCCGCTGCGCGAGGCCACGCGGCTGTCGCTGCCGCTGCTGCAGGACCCGCACGTCGTCGCGCACAGCTGGTGGGCGCGGCCGGCCGCCGCGGCGGGCCAGGTGTTCGAGCTGGCACAGGTCACGCACGCGCGGCCCGACTGGCGCATCACCGAGGTGGCGAGCGGCGGCGAGCGCTGGCCCGTCGTCGAGGAAGCCGCGCTGACGACGCCGTTCGCGACGCTGCTGCGCTTTGCCAAGCCCAGCGCGCCGGCGCAACCCAAGGTGCTGGTGGTGGCCCCCATGTCCGGCCACTTCGCGACGCTGCTGCGCGAGACGGTGCGCACGCTGCTGCAGGATCACGACGTCTACGTGACCGACTGGCTCAACGTGCGCGACGTGCCGCTAGCCGCGGGCCGCTTCGGGCTGGACGAGTACACCCAGCACCTCATCGACTTCCTGGCCCACATGGGCCCGAACTCGAATGTCGTGGCCGTCTGCCAGCCCTGCGTCAGCGCGCTGGCTGCCGTGTCGCTGATGGCCGAGGACGACCACCCCGCGACGCCCGCCAGCCTCACGCTGATGGCCGGCCCCATCGACTGCCGCGTCAGCCCCACCGCCGTCAACGAACTGGCCACCAGCAAGCCGATTGGCTGGTTCCGGAAGAACCTCATCAGCGTGGTGCCCTGGCGCCACCGCGGCGCGGGGCGGCGCGTCTACCCGGGCTTCGTGCAGCTGTCGGCCTTCAATATCATGAACAAGGACCGCCACGCCAACGCGTTCAAGGACTACTACAAGCACCTCGTCGCCGGCGAGTTCGACAAGGCGCAGATCACGCGCACTTTCTACGAGGAATACATGGCGGTGGCCGACCTGTCCGCCGACTTCTACCTGGAGACCGTGGAGCGCGTGTTCCAGACCTTCGACCTGCCGCGCGGCGAGCTGAGGTTCAAGGGCCGCAAGGTCAACCCGGCGGCCATCCGCCGCACGGCGCTGCTGACCATCGAGGGCGAGCGCGACGACATCTGCTCGGTGGGCCAGACACTGGCCGCGCAGGAACTGGCCAGCAGCCTCAAGCTCTACATGCGCACCCACTACATCCAGCCCAACGTGGGCCACTACGGCGTGTTCAGCGGGCGGCGCTGGCAGCACCAGGTCTATCCGCTGGTGCGCCATGTAATTCAGGTGTCGCAATGAAAGAAGCCGGCTCGATGCCGGCTTCTTTCAGGGTTTCGGGCCGAGCGCCGGGCCGCCCCAAGCCGGCCCGCGCTGGCGATGTGCAAGCGGCTCGATGCCGCTTGCATCGCCGTCCCCTCGGGGGACCGACCAGACTCGCCGCGTTCAGCGGGCGAGACTGGGCGAGGGGCCTCTGTTTCAGGCGAAGTTGGCTTCGGCGAACTGCCAGTTCACGAGATTGCTCAGGAAGGTCTCGACAAACTTCGGGCGCAGGTTGCGGTAGTCGATGTAGTAAGCGTGTTCCCACACGTCGACGGTCAGCAGCGCCTTGTCGGCGGTGGTCAGCGGCGTGCCGGCGGCGCCGGTGTTGACGATGTCGACCGTGCCGTCAGCCTTCTTCACGAGCCAGGTCCAGCCGGAACCGAAGTTGCCGACGGCGCTCTTCACGAAGGCTTCCTTGAAGGCGGCGTAGCTGCCCCACTTGGCGTTGATGGCGTCGGCCAGTGCGCCGGTCGGCTCGCCGCCGCCGTTGGGCTTCATGCAGTTCCAGAAGAAGGTGTGGTTCCAGATCTGCGCGGCGTTGTTGTAGATGCCGCCGCTGGAGGTCTTGACGATCTCTTCCAGCGTCT
>JAYSCT010000083.1:0-20526 GCA_041914785.1 Roseateles sp. | reverse complement strand
CACGACGGGAGCAGGCCGCGTTGAGGCCAAAAAGCCCGCGAGCAAGGCGCAAACCGCAGCCGGGTTGGACACCCGGCGAGGATTTGCAACGCCGCGCGCGGGCTTTTTGGCCTCAACCCGAAGGGAAGGCCCGCCGCCAGGTGCCACCCTGCGTTGCACCGCTTGCCCGCATATCAATGCGGGCTGCGCGCTGCGCCTTGATTGGCCCCTGGCGGTGGGCCTTCGCGGCCTACTCCCGTCGTGTTAGCAGGCCCTAGGATGTATCCGTGCATCGTTTCCGGCCGTTCCTGCTGCTGTGCCTGCTTGCCGCCGTGCCTGCGCGGGCGCTGGAGGACTGCCCGGCCGACGTCGAGTCGGCGCAGCGCACGTTGAACGCGTTGCGCGCGCAGGCGCGGACCTGCGGCACGCAGCGGTGGCCGGCGGCACAGCCGCTGCGCGGTCATCCGGCGCTGGCCGACTCGGCGCGGCGCTACGCCGTGGAGCTGGCCACGCTGGACCGGCTGGACCATGTCGGCGCCCACGGCGCCACGCTGCGCACGCGGCTGCGCGAGGTGGGCTATGCGATGCGGGTGTCCGGCGAGAACCTCGCCGGCGGGCCGGAAACGCTGGACGAGGCGCTGGCCCAGTGGCTGGCCAGCCCGGCGCACTGCGAGAACCTGATGGCGGCCGACTTCGAGGAGTTCGGCCTGGCCTGCGTGGCCGGCCCGGGGCGGCTGCAGCGCTACTGGGTGCTGCAGATGGCCGCGCCGGCGGGCCGGCCGGCCGTCAGATCCAGCCCAGATCGATCGCCCTGAGCACCGCCTGCGTGCGGTCGCGCACGCCCATCTTGGAGAAGATGGCGGAGCAGTGGTTCTTGATGACGCCCTCGCTGTTGCCCAGCAGGCTGGCGATCTCGGTGTTGCTGCGGCCGCTGGCGACCAGGCGCAGCACCTGCAGTTCCTTTGGTGAAAGCGGGTCGGGCTGGTCCGCGGCGGTGAAGGCGCGCTCGCCGCCCTTGGCCTCCATGCGGGTGGTCAGCGACGGCCGCAGCGCGGTGCCGCCGGCATGCACGTCGCGCAGCGCCTGGTGCAGCGTGTCGGGGCTGATGGCCTTCAGCAGAAAGCCCTTGGCGCCGGCGCGCACAGCCTCGTCGAAGGCGGCGGTGTCGTCGAAGGTCGTCAGCAGCAGCACCGGCACGCGCAGCGCCCGCGCGGCCAGCGCGCGGATCAGGCCCAGCCCGTCCAGCCGCGGCATGCGCATGTCGGACAGGATGACGTCGGGCATGACTTCCGACGACGCGGCGGCCAGCCACTCCAGCGCCTCGGCGCCGTCGCTGGCTTCGCCGACGACCTGCAGGTCGTCATGCAGCGCCAGCAGGCCCTTGAGGCCTTCGCGCACCAGTTGCTGGTCTTCCACCAGCAGGATCTTGATCACATCCATCGCGGACATCTCAGCTCGATTCGAAACCCCGGGCTGGTGCGCGTGACGCGCATCTGCCCCCCCAGTTCGGCCATGCGCTCCGTCATGCCCGACAGGCCGTTGCCAAAGCGCTCGGCACGGCCCAGCTGCCAGGCCGGCGCGCCACGCCCATCATCGTCGATGCTGACGGCGACTTCATCCCCATCGCCGCGCAGCTCCACCTGCACGCGCCGCGCGCCGGCGTGGCGCACGCTGTTGGTGACGCCCTCCTGCACGCAGCGCAGCAGCGCGTGCGCGGTGCGCGGGCCGAGATCGCGGGCGGCCTCGTCCAGCGCCAGCTCGATGCGCGTGCTGGCAATGCCCTCGGCCAGTGCCTGCAGCGCGGCGGACAGGTCGATGCGCTGCGAGCTGCGCTGCTGCGACACGGACTCGCGCACGTCCGCCAGCAGCTGCGCGGCCACGCCCTCGGCACGCGCCAGCGCCTGGCCGGCGCCGCCGGTGTCGCTGCGCGCCAGCAACGCGCCGCCCAGCTGCAGCTGCAGGTTCAGCGCGGTCAGGTGGTGGCCCATCAGGTCGTGCAGCTCGCGGGCGATCTGCATGCGCTCGCTGTAGCGCATCTGCTCGGCCAGCAGGTGTTCGCCGGACAGCTGCTCCGCCAGCACGGCCTGCAGCCAGCGGCGCTTCTCGGCCTCGGCGGCGGCCATGCGGCCGAGGCCGAAGGCCAGGCCGTGCAGCGCCAGCATGGAGGACAGCAGGCCGAACTGGTCCAGCCACGCGGTGGCCTGCGGCGCGGCGTAGATGGCCGTGTTCAGCAGCACCTGCGCGAAGCCGAAGCCCAGCGCCAGCCGCGCCGGCAGCAGCACGGCGGCCAGCGCCGTGACGAGGAAGGGCAGGCCCGGCGTGACGCCGAAGGCCAGCAGGTCCACCAACAGCAGCCAGGCCAGGCGGCGGTTCACGGTGACGACGCTGCCGCCCTGGCTCGCGAGCCGCCACATCAGCGCGACGAAGGCCAGCAGCAGGCCCACGCACAGCAGCAGCAGGCCGCGGTCGTCGGCGCCGCCGCCGGCCGCGCGCCAGACGCGGGCCACCAGCCCGTCATACGGCTCGGTGCGCGCGCCCAGCAGCGCGGCGCCGGCGCTGACCAGCTCCATCGCGCAGACCACCAGCGCCGCCAGCCGCAGCACCGTGCCGGGCTCGGCCAGGCGGGCGAGCAGCCGGTCGAAGCGGGTCATTGGGGCCCCTCGCGCGGCGGGTACGCCGCGCGGCCTTGCAGGCCGCACGGCGGCGGGAGCCACCGTTCTTCGTCAGGCACGGCAAGCCCACCGGGCTTACCGTGTCCGGCCTCAGCCCCCGAGGGGACGAGGCCCGGCTTGGGTGCGGCCCGGCGCGCGCGCCTCATGCGGCCAGCGCTTGCGAGATGACGCCGCCGCCCAGGCACACGTCGCCGTCGTAGACGACCGCGCTCTGCCCCGGCGTGACGGCCCACTGCGGCTCGGGGAAGCGCAGCAGCAGCCGGCCGCCCTCGTCGTAGCCCACGCCGCACGGCGCATCCGCCTGGCGGTAGCGCGTCTTGGCGGCAGCCAGGCCAGCGGCGGGCGCGCGGCCGGCGATCCAGCTCAGGTCGTCGGCCAGCAGCGCGGGGCTCTGCAGCAGCGGGTGGCCGTGGCCCTGCACGGCGATCAGCGTGTTGGTGGGGATGTCCTTGGCGGCCACGAACCAGGGCTCGTGCTCGCCGCCGCCGCGCGCCGCCTTCTTGTCCTTCACGCCGCCGATGCCCAGGCCCTGGCGCTGGCCCAGCGTGTAGAAGGACAGCCCCACGTGCTGCCCGATCGTGCGGCCCTTCGGGTCCTTGATCGGCCCCGGCTCCCTGCGGATGTAGCGGTTGAGGAATTCGCGGAACGGCCGCTCGCCGATGAAGCAGATGCCGGTGGAGTCCTTCTTCTTCGCGTTCGGCAGCCCGATCTCGGCGGCGATGCGGCGCACCTCGGTCTTCTCCAGGTGGCCCACCGGGAACATCGCCTTGCTGATCTGCGCCTGCGACAGGCGGTGCAGGAAGTAGCTCTGGTCCTTCAGCGGGTCCAGCCCCTTGAGCAGCTGGAACTCGCCGTCGACCTCACGCACGCGGGCGTAGTGCCCGGTGGCGATCTTCTCGGCGCCCAGCCGCATCGCATGGTCGAGGAAGGCCTTGAACTTGATCTC
The DNA here is from genome assembly GCA_041914785.1 of Roseateles sp. Lineage (GTDB taxonomy): Bacteria > Pseudomonadota > Gammaproteobacteria > Burkholderiales > Burkholderiaceae_C > Pelomonas. The sequence goes on along the minus strand of JAYSCT010000083.1, from coordinate 16,929 downwards.
GGCGTTGCACAGCACGTCGGGGTTGGGCGTGCGGCCGGCCTGGTACTCGCGCAGGAAGCTCTCGAACACGCGGTCCTTGTACTCGGCCGCGAAGTTGACGTGCTCGATCTCGATGCCCAGCACGTCGGCCACCGAGGCGGCGTCCAGGAAGTCCTGCCGCGTCGAGCAGTACTCGTCGTCGTCATCGTCTTCCCAGTTCTTCATGAAGATGCCGATGACCTCGTGGCCCTGAGCTTTCAGCAGGTGGGCGGTCACGGCCGAGTCCACGCCGCCGGACAGGCCGACGACGACTCGATGTTTTTTGTCGGAACTCATGCCGCTGATTGTCCCAAACGGGCCTATCAGCCCGGCGCGAACAGGCTTTCGGCGCGCTGGTACAGCACCCAGGAGGTCGCGATGACCTTGTCGCCGCCCGTCGGCCGGTTGCCGCGGTGCGTGTGCGTGAAGCCGCCCGGCGCGATCAGCAGGCTGCCGGTGCGGGGTGCGATCTTGCGCCCCTGGTACAGGAACTCGGTCTCGCCGTCGGCGAAGTCGTCGTTCAGGTAGATGGTCCACAGCACCGCGCGGTGCAGCGCCTCGCCCTGGTCCAGCTTGGGGTATTGCTCGCAGTGCCAGTAGGGGTAGCCGCCCTGGCCGGCGACATAGCGTTGCAGGTTGATGGCGCCGGGGCGGAAGACCTTGGCGATCAGGCCCATCAGCGCGTCGTCCGGCAGCATGGCGACGGTGTCGGCGTCCAGCAGCGCGGTGCTGCCGTCGGAGCGGTTCATCTGCAGCTTCAGCGGCGCCAGCGCCAGGTGCGCGTAGCGGCGCAGGTACTGCTTGAAGCCCTGGATGACGGCGTCGTTGAGCTGCGCGCAGGCGTCGGCCCACTCGGGGTGGCGGCTGATGGCGATGTCCCAGCTGTCCTTCAGCGCCACGTCCACGCCGCTGCCGGTGGCGCCGCGCTGCACATGCGGGCTGGCGTGGAAGCGCTCGATCAGCGCACGGCAGGCGTCGGCGCTCAGCGCGCCGTCGTAGACCTCGATGAAATCGACCCCGGACATGCGCGCGCCTCCGGCCGTCAGCCGCCCGACGTGACGGAGGCGCTGCCGTCCGACCGCACCAGCAGCACGCGGCCGTTGCGGCGGATCAGCTGGTCCCGCGTGTGGGTGCGGATGTTCATGATGGTGCCCGCCACGTCCAGCTGCGTGCTGATGTCCACCACCGCCGACTTGCGGTCGGCGGCCAGCGTGATGCTGTGGATCTCGTGGCCCGCGTCCAGCTGCAGCTCGCCGCCCATCTTCTCGCCGAGCCGCTGCCAGTTGGCGAACAGGTCGCGCCAGCTTTCGCAGGTCTTGGCCTTGTCCGCGCTGTCGTCGGCGCGCACCCGCTGCGGCCCCATCGAGACCTGGCTGGTCGACGCGAAGTCGTTGCTGAGCATGCCGCACAGCGCCTCGTGGTCGCGGTGCAGCATGGCCTGCTCGGACTGCAGGTAGTAGTCGCGCACCAGGTCGTCGTCAAGCCGGCGGCCGCCGATGAAGTACCACCACCCGGCCGTGGCAACCAGGATGAGGAAGAGGATCAGGGTTCTCATGGGACGTGTGGCGTCGGGAAGCGGCGCATTCTGCCGGCCGCGCGTCACCGCGCGACCCCGGGGCTCACCCCTTGACCCCGGGCTGCGCCAGCGAGGCGTGCGAGAACACGGCCTCCAGCGGCAGCCGCCGCCCGGCAGCATGGTCCTGCACGCACTGCAGCACCAGCGGGCTGCGGTGGCGCTCGGCGCAGGCGGCCAGCTCGGCCTCGGTCAGCCACAGCGTGCGGTGGATGCCTTCGTCCAGCGTGCGGCCGGCGATCTCCTCGCCCACATCACCGCTGAACGCCAGTCGTACATAGGTCACATCCTCTAATCGCGCCGGGCGCACGAAACGGGCCAGGTAGACGCCGAGGAAATGCCGCGGCGTGAACGCCCGCGCGGTCTCTTCCAGCGCCTCGCGCACGACGGCCTCGATCGGGCTTTCGCCCAGCTCCACATGGCCTGCGGGGTTGTTCAGCATCAGCCCTTCGGGCGTCTCTTCCTCGACGAGCAGGTAGCGCCCGCCGTGCTCGATGACCGCCGCAACCGTGACGCTGGGACGAAATCTCTCTGTGGCAACCATGAAACTTCCTCGCGAATTCCCGCTCCGGGCGGACCCGGGCATTGTGTAAGCTGCCCCGCACCCCAGTCCCCGACAGGAGCCTCCATGCAGATCGGCGTCCCGCGCGAACGCGCGGCCGGAGAGACCCGCGTGGCCGTCACGCCAGAGACGGCCAAGAAGCTGAAGGCCGCCGGCCATGTGCTGCGCATCGAAAGCGGCGCCGGCGTGGCCGCCAGCGTCACCGACGCGGCCTACGAGGCGGTGGGCTGCGAGATCGTCGACCAGGCCGCGGCGCTGGGCGCCGAGCTGGTGCTGAAGGTGCGCCCGCCCGCCGCCGAGGAGATGGCGCTGATGAAGCCGGGCACGGCGCTCGTCGGCATGCTGAACCCCTTCGACCGCGACGGCCTCGCGGCGCTGGCGGCGGCGGGGCTGACGAGCTTCGCGCTCGAAGCCGCGCCGCGCACGACACGCGCGCAGAGCATGGACGTGCTGTCCAGCCAGGCCAACATCGCCGGCTACAAGGCCGTCATGATCGCGGCCGACAAGTACCAACGCTTCTTCCCGATGCTGATGACGGCCGCCGGCACCGTGAAGGCGGCGCGCGTCGTCATCCTGGGCGTCGGCGTGGCGGGCCTGCAAGCCATTGCGACGGCCAAGCGGCTGGGCGCCGTCATCGAGGCCAGCGACGTGCGGCCGTCGGTGAAGGAGCAGGTCGAATCCCTGGGCGCCAAGTTCATCGACGTGCCCTACGAGACGGCCGAGGAGAAGGAAGCCGCCGAAGGCGTGGGCGGTTATGCCCGGCCCATGCCGCCTAGCTGGCTGGAGCGGCAGAAGGTGGAGGTGGCCAAGCGCGTGGCGCAGGCCGATGTCGTCATCACCACGGCGCTGATCCCCGGTCGTGCGGCACCGGTGCTCGTGACCGAGGACATGGTCAAGGCGATGAAGCCGGGCTCGGTCATCGTCGACATCGCCGCCCCGGCCGGCGGCAACTGCCCGCTGACGGAGGCGGGCAAGACCGTCGTGAAGCACGGCGTCGTCATCGTCGGCGAGACCAACCTGCCGGCGCTCGTCGCGGCCGATGCGTCGGCGCTGTACGCGCGCAACGTGCTGGACTTCCTGAAGCTCGTCATCACCAAGGAGGGCACGCTGACCGTGCCGCTGGATGACGACATCGTCGCGGCCTGCCGCGTCACGCAAGACGGCCAGGTCACGAGGAGCTGACACCATGGAAATGGTCGACCACACCATCATCAATCTCATCATCTTCGTGCTGGCCATCTACGTGGGCTACCACGTCGTCTGGACGGTGACGCCCGCGCTGCACACACCGCTGATGGCGGTCACCAACGCGATCTCGGCCATCGTCATCGTCGGCGCGATGCTGGCCGCGGCGCTGACCGAGACGCCGTTTGCCAAGACGATGGGCGTCATTGCCGTCGCGCTGGCGGCAGTCAACATCTTTGGCGGCTTCCTCGTCACGCGGCGGATGCTGGAGATGTTCAAGAAGAAGGACAAGAAGGCGCCGGTGGCGGAGGCCAAGCCATGAGCATGAACCTGGTCACGCTGCTGTATCTCATCGCCAGCGTCTGCTTCATCCAGTCGCTGAAAGGGCTGTCGCACCCGACGACGTCCATCCGCGGCAATGTGTTCGGCATGGTGGGCATGGCCATCGCCGCGTTCACGACGGCCGCCCTCATCGTGAAGCTGGCCGGTTCGGCTACGGGGCTGGGCTGGGTGCTGCTGGGCCTGGTCGTTGGTGGCGGCTTCGGCGCCTGGAAGGCCAAGACGGTCGAGATGACCAAGATGCCCGAGCTGGTGGCGTTCTTCCACAGCATGATCGGCCTGGCGGCCGTGGCGATCGCGGTGGCCGCGGTCTACGAGCCGGCCGCCTTCGGCATCACGCCGCCGCTGGACGCCGCGCTGGCCGGCATCGCGGCCGAGGATGGTGTCGCCGCCCGTGCGCTCGCGCCCATCCCCATGGGCAACCGGCTGGAGCTGGCGCTGGGCGCCTTCATCGGCGCCATCACCTTCACGGGCTCCGTCATCGCCTGGGGCAAGCTGTCGGGCGGTAGCAAGTTCCGCTTGTTCCAGGGCGCGCCGGTGGTGTTCAAGGGCCAGCACTGGCTGAACCTGCTGCTGGGCCTGATGGCGTTGTGGGGCTGCGCGGTGTTCTGCCTCCACGGCTACGCGCATGCGTTCTGGATCGTCGTGGTGCTGGGCCTGGTGCTGGGCGTGACGCTGATCATCCCCATCGGCGGCGCCGACATGCCGGTGGTGGTGAGCATGCTGAACAGCTATTCCGGCTGGGCGGCGGCGGGCATCGGCTTCTCGCTGAACAACCCGATGCTGATCATCTCCGGCTCGCTGGTGGGCAGCTCGGGCGCCATCCTGAGCTACATCATGTGCAAGGCGATGAACCGCTCGTTCTTCAACGTGATCCTGGGCGGGTTCGGTGGTGAGGCCGGCGCGGCCGCTGCGGGCGCCACGCAGCAGCGCAACGTCAAGAGCGGCAGCGCCGACGACGCCGCCTTCGTCATGGGCAACGCCGAGACGGTCATCATCGTGCCCGGCTACGGTCTGGCCGTCGCGCGCGCCCAGCATGCGGTGAAGGAGCTGGCCGCCAAGCTGACCGAGAAGGGCGTGACGGTGAAGTACGCCATCCACCCGGTGGCCGGGCGCATGCCGGGCCACATGAACGTGCTGCTGGCCGAGGCCGAGGTGCCGTACGACCAGGTCTTCGAGATGGAAGACATCAACGCCGAGTTCGCGCAGGCCGACGTGGCCATCATCCTGGGCGCCAACGACGTCGTGAACCCGGCCGCGCACGTGAAGGGCAGCCCCATCTACGGCATGCCCATCCTCGAAGCCCACAAGGCCAAGACCGTCATCGTCAACAAGCGCTCCATGGCCGCCGGCTACGCGGGCCTGGACAACGAGCTGTTCTACATGGACAAGACCATGATGGTGTTCGGCGATGCGAAGAAGGTCGTGGAGGACATGCTCAAGGCAGTAGAGTGACGCCCGCGCCGTGACGTGCCCCCCTCAACAGGCGGGGCGCCAGGGTGGCAATCTGCCCGAACACCGTCGATGATGGCGGTTTGGCCGCGTTGTCCGGCCACCCTGCCTGTCATCGCTGGCCCCGTCTCCATGAACCCAGAGTTCCGCATCGCGGTCGTCATTCCCAGCTACAAGGTCCGGCGCCATGTGCTGGACGTCATCGCCGCCATCGGTCCCGAGGTGGAGCGCATCTATGTCGTCGACGACCGGTGCCCGGAAGGGTCAGGCGATTTCGTCGAGCAGAACTGCAACGACGCCCGGGTGAAGGTCCTGCGCAACGCCGAGAACCTGGGCGTGGGCGGCGCGGTGATGCACGGCTATGCGGTGGCCGTGGAGGAGGGGATGGACGTCATCGTCAAGGTGGACGGCGACGGGCAGATGGACCCGCGGCTGATCCCCGATTTCGTGGCGCCCATCGTGAACGGGGAAGCGGACTACGCCAAAGGCAACCGCTTCTATGACCTGGAGCAGATCGGCGCCATGCCGCGCATCCGCATCTTCGGCAATGCCGGGCTGTCGTTGCTGGCCAAGCTGTCGACGGGCTACTGGGACTTGTTCGACCCGACCAACGGCTACACCGCCATCCATGCGGACGTGGTGAGGCGACTGCCGCTGCAGAAGATCAGCCGGCGCTACTTCTTCGAGACGGACATGCTGTTCCACCTCAGCACGGTGCGGGCCGTGGCCGTGGACGTGCCCATGCACGCCAAGTACGGTGACGAGGAAAGCAACCTCAAGATCACCAAGATCTTCGGCGAGTTCCTGCGCAAGCACCTCTCCAACCTGTGCAAGCGGGTCTTCTACAACTACTACCTGCGCGACATGTCCCTGGGGTCGATCGAGCTGCCGCTGGGCTTGTTCATGCTGGCGTTCGGCGTCGTGTTCGGTGCGTTCCACTGGGCGCTGTCCTGGGAGACCGGCGTGACGGCTTCCGTGGGCACGGTGATGTTGTCGGCGCTGCCCATCATCCTGGGCCTGCAGCTGGTGCTGGCCTTCCTGGCGCACGACATCCAGTCGGTGCCGCGCCGCGTGCTGCACCGGCGCAAGCCGCGTTTGCCCGTCTAGCCTCGCCTGCCCATGCCTCTCGTCCAGTTCCTGTTCATCATCGCGGTGGTCATCGCCCTGTCGGCAGGGCAAGTCCTGTTCAAGCTGGCCGCGCCAACCATCGACTTCACCCTCCGGGGCGCGCTGAACAACTTCACCAACACCCGGCTCATCCTGGCGCTGGGCATCTACGTGATCGCGACCGCGTTGTGGCTGGTGGTGCTGCGCAGCACGCCGCTGCGCATCGCGTACCCCTTCGCCGCGCTGGCGTTCTTCATCGTGCCGGTCATCGCCCACTTCCTGCTGGGGGAGTCCATCGGGTGGAACACGTTCCTGGGGGCGGCACTCATCGCCGCCGGCGTGCTGGTTTCCGTTCTGAAATAGTCCATGAGTCCCAACAAAGATTGCCCCGTCTGCGCCCGCCCCCTCTCCCTGGGCCTGCAGCCCTGGCACGTGCAGTGCAGCCACTGCGGCTATGAAGGCGCAGGGCTGGAACCCAAGATCAACCAGCAGGCCTCCCATGCGCTGATCGACGAGGCGGCGCGCGAGGACGGGCTGGAGCAACTTCGCAAGGCCAACTTCGCACGGCTGCTGGACGAGATCGCGCGGGTCAAGGGCGGCGGCGGCCGCCTGCTGGATGTCGGGTGTGCGCACGGCTGGTTCCTGGAGATGGCGGCCGGGCGCTACGAGGTGACGGGCATCGAGCCCGATGACGTCGTGGCCTCCGCCACGCGGGCGCGCGGCCTGCCGGTGCGTGCGGGTTACTTTCCCCAGGTGCTGGCGGCGGACGAGCGCTTCGATGTGATCGTCTTCAACGACGTCATCGAGCACATCCCGGACATCCGCAGCGTGCTCGCTGCCTGCCATCACCACCTGCAGGACGGCGGCCTGCTCGTGCTGAACCTGCCGAACAGCGATGGCTTCTTCTACCGGCTGTCCCGGCTGCTCTCACGCCTCGGCGTGAATGGCTTCTTCGAGCGGCTCTGGCAGAAGGACTTCCCCTCGCCGCATGTGCACTACTTCAACCCGCGCAACCTGCAGCAGCTGCTGGCGAACACGGCGTTCGAGCAGCAGCGTGGCGGGCGCCTGGAAACCTTGAATCGCAAGGGCCTGTACACCCGGATCGCGTACTCCAAGGAGAACGGCGCACTGCGCAACGGCATCGTCTACCTGGGCGCGCTGGCCAGCATCCCGTTCCTGCGGATGCTGCCCGCGGACATCTTCTTCTCGGTGTCGAAGAAGCGCTAAATCACGCGGTACGCCGTTGTGATGACGTAGTGCGTGCCCAGGCTGGCTGCCAACAGCAGCCAGGGCACGGCGCGGTCGGCCAGCGCGCCGAGCCGCTGCGGCGTCACGGACGCCGCCACCCATGACAACGCGGCCACGGGCATCAGCAACATGGGCGTGAAGTAGCGGCCCTGGACCCCCAGTGCCGAGTAGTCGCCGACGGGCGTCCAGATCAGGTACAGCGCCAGCTCCACGAGCGCCACGCTGGCTGCAGACAGCGTCAGCAGCCAGGCGCCACCCCACAATGCCTGCGCGCGCGTCAGACCCCGCCAACCCGTGCCGAACAGGCTGGTCACGCCGGCCAATGCCACCGTGACGTGGATCCAGCCGGGCAGGGGCAGCGTGAGCCACCCCAGCCGGCCGCTCAGCGTCTCCACGAGGAAGCCGGCTTCCTTGATGATCGAGCGCAGCACGATGCGCAGCGGCAGGGTCGGGTCGGTCTTCAGGTAGGCCGCCTGGGCCGCCGCGTCGACGCCGGGGCGTGGGGCCGCCATGCCCGAGGGCCGCAGCGCCAGCCACCCGGCGATGACGGCCACCACGACGACGGTGCCGGCGATCTGCCACATGACCGCCTTGCGCACCCGCTGGTCGCGCCAGCGGGCTCTGCCCACGAGCGCTGCCAGACCGCCGAGCAGCATGGGCAGATAGACGAGCTTGCCGATGCTGAGCACCAGGCCGTGCACGACGAAGCCAAGCTGGTGCCGCCACGGCCACCGCCCGTCTTCGATGAAGCGCAGCAGCAGTGCCCCCAGCGCCAGGCCGCAGGCAATGGTCAAGGCGTCGGGCGACAGCGATGCCGTCACGAACTGCGTCATCGGCAGCAGCGCGATGACCAGTGCCACCAGCCGGCCCGAGCGCAGCATGCTCAACGCCCAGGCGGTCACCGCCAGTGCCGCCAGCGCATTGGCCATGCGGCCGGCGTACATCAGCCCCAGCGGCCCCACGCCCAGCGGCCTGAGCGTGGCCATCACGGCGGCCTGGGGCAGGTAGGGCAACGGCGCGTACAGCGCGCTGCCGCTGAAGTCGATGAACTCCGTGCGCTCCGGCTCCAGCGGAACCGCGAACTGGCTCAGCGTGTCGGCCGCCGGTTGGGGCGTGATGCGGCGGCCATCCAGATGATGCGCGGTACTTCCGAGGAAATGCCGCACCAGTGCGGGCAGCGACGCCGGGAGCTCCGCTCCCGCCTCGCCGTGGCGGACTGACGAGCGCACGTCTCCCTGGCTCAGCTGGTAGCTGCGATAGAAGTGCTGAGGCTCGTCCGGGACCTGGAACGGCGGCGTCAGCCATGCCATCAGCAGCAGGCTCAGGCCGCCCACCCACAGGTAAAACCTGACCACCGCCCGAGCGTCCGCGCCCACCGGTCCGCTCACTGCGCCCTCCCGCCCCATCGTCTCGCCCACTTCGTTGAATTTGGTGCCACCGCGCTGATCCGCGCGAACCGGGGCGCATCTTGGGGGCGGGGCCGTTTGGCGTCAATGCGCGCCTATCGAATCCCCTGACCGGAGCGCTGTCAGCTATCGGTCAGAATCGGCGCCATCAACAAGGAGACAAGGCATGGAGCCGATCTGGCTGAAGCACTACCCGGCCGAGGTGCCGCGCGACGTCAATATCGCGCTCTATCCGAGCCTGGTCGATCTGCTCGACACGTCGTTCAAGAAGAACGCGGCCAGGCCTGCTTACCTGATGATGGGCAAGAGCGTCAGCTTCGCGCAGGTCGATGAAGCCTCGCGCGCCTTCGCCGCCTACCTGCAGAGCCTGGGGCTGGAAAAGGGCGACCGCGTCGCGCTGATGATGCCCAACCTGTTCCAGTACCCGGTGGCCGTGGCTGCCGTGCTGCGGGCGGGTTATGTCGTCGTCAACGTGAACCCGCTGTACACGCCGCGTGAGCTGGAGCATCAGCTCAAGGACTCCGGCGCCAAGGCCATCGTCATCATCGAAAACTTCGCCTCGGTGCTGCAGCAGGTCATCAAGAATGTGCCGACCAAGCACGTCGTGCTGGCCGCCATGGGCGACATGCTGGGCCTGCTCAAGGGCCGCATCGTCAACTACGTGGTGCGCAAGGTGAAGAAGATGGTGCCGGCCTTCGAGCTGCCGGGCGCCGTGCGCTTCAACGACGCGCTGGCCAAGGGCCGCGGCCTTGCCTACAAGGCACCCAAGCTGGGCCCCGACGACATCGCCGTGCTGCAGTACACCGGCGGCACCACCGGCGTGTCCAAGGGCGCCGTGCTCAAGCACCGCAACCTCGTCGCCAACATCCTGCAGTCCGAGGCCTGGTACCAGCCCGCGCTGAAGAAGATCCCGGCGGGCCAGCAGGTCGTCACCGTCTGTGCGCTGCCGCTGTATCACATCTTCGGCTTCAACACGAACATGATGCTGTCCATGCACATGGGCGGCGCCAACGTGCTGATCCCGAACCCGCGTGACCTGCCTGCCATGTTCAAGGAGCTGTCGCAGCACGGCTTCCACAGCTTCCCGGCCGTCAACACGCTGTTCATGGCCATGGCCAACCACGCGGACTTCAACACCGTGGACTGGAGCAAGCTGGTCATCTCGGTCGGCGGCGGCATGGCCGTGCAGCAGGCCACGGCCAAGCTGTGGCTGGAGAAGACCGGCTGCCCCATCGTGGAGGGCTACGGCCTGTCGGAGACCTCGCCCACCGCCACCTGCAACCCCACCGACAGCACGGCCTATACCGGCACCATCGGCCTGCCCATGCCGCTGACGGAACTGAAGCTGCTGGACGATGACGGCAACGAGGTGCCCATGGGCCAGCCCGGCGAGATCGCCATCCGCGGCCCGCAGGTCATGGCCGGCTACTGGCAGCGGCCCGACGAGACGGCCAAGGTCATGACGGCCGACGGCTTCTTCCGCACCGGCGACATCGGCACCGTCGACGAACGCGGTTATTTCAGAATCGTCGACCGCAAGAAGGACATGATCCTCGTCAGTGGTTTCAATGTGTATCCGAACGAGGTCGAGGACGTGCTCACGCAGATGCCCGGCGTGCTGGAGTGCGCCGCGGTGGGCGTGCCCGACGCCAAGGCCGGCGAGGCGGTGAAGGTGGTCATCGTGAAGAAAGACCCGAATATCACCGAGGCCGACGTACGGGCCTATTGCGAACTCAACCTCACGGGCTACAAACGGCCCAAGATCGTCGAGTTCCGCACCGACCTGCCCAAGACCCCCGTCGGCAAGATCCTGCGGCGGGAGCTGCGGGACAAGACCTGATCGCCTATCTTCTTTCGTTACGAGACCCGTCCGCGGCCGTGGCCGCGGCGGGCGAGGCTTCCACCGTGCTCGATCAGCTGCATTCCAAAACCGATGCCGGGCGCGCCGAGATTCGCGCCCGCGCCCTGCCGCTGTCCCGTGCGGCGCGCAACCTGCTGCTGGTGCTGGACGCCACCAAGCCCGCCGGCGACTGGCTGCGCCTGGTGGCCGGCGCCACCGAGGCCGACCTCGAAGCGCTGCGCCAGCAGGGGCTCATCGTGCCCCAGGGCGGGCCGGCCCCGTCCGGCGTGGCGCCGCCCGCTGCCGCGGCGACGCCCGCACCGGCGCCCACCCCGGCTGCGGCACCTGCCGCTGCGGCGGCGCCCGCACCCGCCGGCGGCTCGCCACTGCTGGACCGCGCCGCGCTCTATACCTACATGAGCGGCCAGGCCACCAAGCTGCTGGGGCCCTTCAAGGGCTACGCCTTCGCGCTCGAAGTGGAGCGCTGCGACAGCCTGGGCGAGCTGCAGGCGCTGGCGCTGCAGCTCGTGGAGCGCGTGCAGAAGGCCAAGGGCGACGAAGCCGCCGCGGCGGTGCGCGACGCGCTGGGACTGCGCTGATTGCGGGCCGAGCGCCGGGCCGCCGCCGAGCCGGCCCGCCTTGGCGACGTGCGCGCGGTTCGATGCTGCAAGCGTCGCCGTCCCCTCGGCCGAGGGGCTGCCATCCCTAGCCCTGTCTGAAGCAGCGCCCGCAGACCGAGCGGTAGCGCGCGTTGCCGCCGATCTCCACCTGCGCGCCCTCGGTGACCTTGCGGTTGCTGGCGTCCACGCGCATGTTCATCGTCGCCTTGCGGCCGCAGTCGCAGATGGTCTTCATCTCGTCCATCTCGTCGGCCAGCGCCAGCAGCGTGGCCGAGCCGGGGAACAGCTCGCCCTGGAAGTCGGTGCGCAGGCCGTAGCAGATGGCCGGCAGGTTGCGCAGGTGCGCCATCTCGTGCAGTTGCTGCACCTGGCGCTTGGACAGGAACTGCGCCTCGTCGATGAGGATGCAGGCGATGCCCGGCGCGTCGTTCATCAGCGCGATGAAGTCCGTCGTGTCATCGAACTGCTCGACCTGGCGCTGCGGCCCCAGCCGCGACGTGACGAAGCCGTGGCCGTAGCGGTCGTCCAGCCGTGCGGTGAAGATGCGCACCCGGTGGCCGCGCTCCTCGTAGTTGTGCGCCACCTGCAGCAGGGCGGTGGACTTGCCGGCATTCATTGCGGCATATCTGAAAAATAGCTTGGCCATGGGTTGTTCAAAGCAGTGCCGCATTGTCCCTGGCGGCCGACCCCGCGCTTGGAGGGGGGGCAAGCCCGCGGTTTGGCGCCCAACCGCGGGCTTGCGAGGTGGCGTTGTCATGATTCGTGTGCGCCAATCAACGCTTCGTCCTGACCCGTACGAAGATGAGCAAAGACACCGTGACCGCGGTCCGCCAAGATGGCCTGCGCTACCAGTCGAAGGTGGGCGGTTCGCCCTTTCTCGGCAGTGGCCACACCCGCTCCTGCTTCAAGTGCGGCAAGCACCGCTCGCCGGCCAGCCTGCAGTCCATCCGGCTTTTAGGTCGCAACGAGGTCGTTTGCAAGCCCAATTGCAAGACGCTTCCCTAGTTCCGTAGACGCCCCCAGGACGACGGATGAGGCGGCGTCGGCCGCCCGCCTAAGCTGGCCCGGTCGCACCAGACTGGGAGCAGCAGATGCCCATTCCACTGATCGCGGCGGCGCTGTCGGCGATCGCGCCGCAGCTCGCCCAGAAAGGCCTGGACCTGCTCAGCGGCGTGTTCCGCGGCGCGGTCAACAAGGGCACGGCCGAGATCGCCGACCTGATCCAGCAGAAGACCGGCATCGACATCAACGATGTCGCCGACAACAAGCTCACCGACGCGCAGTGGGCGCAGCTCAAGCAGTTCGAGTTCGAGTACCAGGGCAAGCTGCTGGAGTACCGCCAGAAGAGCGACGCCAATCAACTGGAGTACGAGCGCATCGCCGCCGCCGACCGCGCCAGCGCGCGGCACATGCAGGAGGCGGCCATCGGCAGCACGGACCCCTGGGTGCGGCGCTTCATCTACGTCTACGCCAGCGTGCTGACGCTGCTGACGTTCATCTTCATCTTTGTCGCCGCCTTCGGGCCCGCCTACAAGCCCGACGACCCGCGCGCCCGCGTCATCGACACGGTGCTGGGCTTCCTGCTGGGCGTGACGCTGTCGGCCATCATCCAGTACTTCTTCGGGTCCAGCGCCGGCAGCAAGGCCAAGGACGAGAAGATCGGCCAGCTCGGCGAGGCCATCCGCGCGCAGAGCGTCGCCATGCAGGACCAGGATGGTGACCACGGAGGCCGGTCATGAGCGACCTGGTGCGCGAGCAATCGGTCTTCCTGCTGCATGTGTGCGAGCTGGTCAGGAAGGCCGGCGAGCTGGGCTTCTCGGCGTCGGCTGGCGAGCTGTACCGCACGCCGGAGCAGCAGGCGCTGCATGTGCGCAACGGCCGCAGCACGACGATGGCCAGCCAGCACCTGAAGCGCCTGGCCATCGACCTGAACTTCTTCCGCGACGCGCCCGACGGGCGGCCGCTGCTGGTGTCCGACGTGGAGACGCTGCGCCCCATCGGCCAGTTCTGGGAAGGGCTGGACGCCGCCAACCGCTGGGGCGGCAACTGGACCACCTTCAAGGACACGCCGCATTTCGAGCGGCGCGAAGGGGCCGCCAGCGCCCCGATGCCCGCGCCTGCCGCCGCTGCTGCGGTGCCGGCGGCTGCCGGCACGCGAGGCCGCGGCCTGACGACGGGCGCCGTCGGCGCGCAATGCAGCAATGCCCGGGACGACGTGGAGAGCGTGCAGCAGCTGCTCAACCTCTGCAGCGCCGCAGGCCGCGTGGTGCTGCCCGCGCCGCTGAAGCCCGACGGTGCCTTCGGCCAGAAGACGCTGGACGCCATCATGGCGTTCCAGCGCAGCGCACTGGGCCAGGGCGAGCCGGACGGGCGCGTCGATGCCAACGGCGCCACGCTGCTGAGCCTGTGCGAATCGCTGCCCGACGTGCTGGCGCCGCCGTGGCTGAGCCTGCTCTACCTGCGCGCTCGGGACGAGGACGTGGCCGACTTCTCATCCCGGCTCCAGCAGGTGATGGCCAACCGGCACATCGACACGCCGCTGCGGCAGGCGCACTTTCTCGCGCAGGTGGGGCACGAGTCGGGCGAGTTCCGCTTCCGCGCCGAGATCGCCAACGGCGAGGCCTACCAGGGCCGCGTGGACCTGGGCAACCTGCAGCCCGGTGACGGGCGCAAGTTCAAGGGCCGCGGCCTGATCCAGCTGACCGGCCGCGCCAACTACGGCGAGTACGGCCGGGCCATCGGTCGCGAGGCGGAGTTGCTGGCTACGCCGGAGCTGGTGGAGACCGACCCCGACCTGTGCGTGGACGTGGCCGGCTGGTTCTGGGCCAAGAAGAACCTGAACAACCTGGCCGATGTCGACGACCTGACCTCGCTGACCAAGCGGGTCAACGGCGGCCTGAACGGCATCGACGACCGCCGCCGCCTGTTGCTGCGCGCCAAGGCCCTGCTGGGCGCTTGAGCTGGCAGGCTCAGCTGCCGGCCAGCCGGACCGGCGCGGCACGCCAGCCGCCGCCCAGCGCGCGGATCAGGCCGACGGTGGCCTGGTACTGCGCCGAGCGCACCTGCAGCGCGGCCCGCCGGTTGGCGAGCTCGCTGCGGCGGGCGTCCAGCAGCTCCAGCTGGCTGACCAGGCCGTTGCGGTAGCGCGTGTCCGACAGCTTCAGCGCCTGGCCGGCCGCCGCCACGGCGCGCGCGCTGGCCTCGCCCTGGGCCTGCAGCAGCGACAGCGCGCCCAGCTGGTCTTCCACGTCCTTCAGCGCCAGCAGGAACTGCTCGCGGAAGGCGATCACCGAGCCGTCCAGCTGCGCCTTCGCGGCGTTGACGCCGGCCTCGCGGCGGCCGCCGTCGAAGATCGGCAGCGCGGCCAGCAGGCCCACGCCCCAGGTGCTGGCGCCGCTCTTCAGCAGGTCGGACAGCTCGCTGGACACGCCGCCGCCCTGGGCCGTCAGCGACAGGCTGGGCCACCAGGCGGCCTGCGCCACGCCGACGCGGGCCTGCGCGGCCTGCAGCTGGCTGCGCGCGGCGGCCAGGTCGGGGCGGCGCTGCAGCAGCTCGGAGGGCAGGCCGGCGGGCACGGCGGGCAGCGCGGTGGCCCACGTCGTCGGCGCGAGTCGGAAGTTGGAGGCCGGCTCGCCCAGCAGCACGGCCAGCACGGTCTCCAGCTCGACGCGGCGGCGGTCCAGCGCCAGCGCCTCGGCCTCGTTGGCGGCCAGCTCGGCGCGCACGCGGGCCAGGTCTAGGTCGGCGACGTCGCCGGCGCGGGCGCGCTTCTCGGTCAGCGCCAGCGTCTCGGCGTAGGCCGCGACGGTGCTCTGCACGATGTCGCGCTCGGCATCCAGCGCGCGCAGCGCGAGATACCCGCGGGCGACGTTGGCCTGCACCAGCAGCCGCGCATCGGCCAGCAGCTGCTCGCGGGCCTGCACGTCCAGCGCGGCGGCGTCGCGCTCGTGCAGCAGGCGGCCGCCCAGGTCCAGCTCGTAGGCCAGGTTCAGGCCGGCGCTGTACTGCGTGGCGCCTGGCGCGCCGGGCGTGGGCGTGTTGCGGCCGGCGCCGGCGGAGGCGCCCAGCTGCGGCAGCCGCGACGCCTGCGCCGAGCCCAGCGCGGCCCGGGCCTGCGTGAGCCGGTTGGCGGCCAGCTGCACGCTGGTGTTGGCCGCCATCGCGCGGCCGACGAGGTCGTCCAGCACGGGGTCGGCAAACGGCTGCCACCAGCTGGCGGTCAGCGCAGGCGCGGCGTTCGCGGCGGCGGTCTTGTAGGCGGCAGGTGCCTGCGGCAGCTGGGCCGGATCGACCGAGCCGACCGACGCGCAACCCGCCAGCAGCAGCGCTGCGAAAAGTGGGGTCAGGTTCAATTTCATGATGATCACTTGCCTCGTTGCGGCAGGGCGTCGATGACGGGCTGCGCGGGGGACTCGGGGGCTGCCGGAGCCGCCGGCGCAGCGACCTGGCCACCGTGGTGGCGCAGCGGCGCGTTGCCGGTCAGGCGGCGGACGATGACGTAGAACAGCGGCGTCAGGAACAGGCCGAACAGCGTCACGCCGATCATTCCGGCGAACACCGCCACGCCCATGGCCTGGCGCATCTCGGCGCCGGCGCCGGTGCTGAGCACCAGCGGCAGCACGCCCATGACGAAGGCCATCGACGTCATCAGGATGGGTCGCAGCCGCAGCCGTGCCGCTTCCAGGGCTGCCTGCACCGGCGTGCGGCCGGCGAACTCAAGCTCGCGCGCGAACTCGACGATCAGGATCGCGTTCTTCGCGCTCAGACCGACGAGCACGATGAGCCCGATCTGCGTGAACACGTTGTTGTCGCCATGGCTCAACCACACGCCCGTCATCGCCGCCAGCAGGCCCATGGGCACGATGAGCAGGATGGCGATGGGCAGCGTCAGGCTCTCGTACTGCGCGGCCAGCACCAGGAACACCAGCAGGATGGCCAGCGGGAACACCCACGCCGCGGAGTTGCCGGCGATCTTTTCCTGGTAGGTCAGGTCGGTCCACTCGTAGCCGATGCCCGGGGGCAGCGTCTCGGCGGCCAGGCGCTCCACGGCGGCCTGCGCCTGGCCCGACGAGAAGCCGGGCGCGGCGCCGCCGTTGATGTCGGCGGCCAGGAAGCCGTTGTAGCGCATCGCGCGCTCGGGGCCGAAGCTGGGCTGCACTTTCATCAGTGCGGACAGCGGCACCATCTCGCCCGATGATGAGCGCACCTTCAACGCGCCGATGTCCTCGGCACGGGCGCGATAGGCGGCATCCGCCTGCACGCGGACCGAGTACGTGCGGCCGAACTTGTTGAAGTCGTTCACGTACAGGCTGCCGAGGTAGATCTGCATCGTGTCGAACACGTCCGTCACGGCCACGCCGAGCTGGCGGGCGCGGGTGCGGTCGAGGTCGGCGAACAGCTGCGGCACGTTGACCTGGTAGCTGGAGAACAGCCCAGCCAGCTCCGGCGTCTTGTAGGCCTTGGCCATGAAGGCCTTGAGCGCCTGGTCCAGCGCCTCGTAGCCCAGGCCGCCGCGGTCCTGCAGCTGCAGCTTGAAGCCGCCGGTGGTGCCCAGGCCCTGCACGGGCGGCGGCGGGAAC
>JAYSCT010000082.1:0-20747 GCA_041914785.1 Roseateles sp. | reverse complement strand
GCGCCCTGGGCTTCTGCGCTTCTCGGCGGTTTAGAAGGGGAGTGATGGAACAGCCGAACCCAACAGCCCAACAGCCAAGCCCGCAAACGGGCTGGTGCGGCTATTCGGTATGCCCCCTTTAGCACCGCCGAGCAGCGCAAGGGCTTGAGGGCGCGCGCGAAGCGCGCTTCGACAACTGACTCCGCGCAACTGTTTGAGCAGAGCGTAGCGGCGCGAGTTTTGCGCGGGCCCTCAAGGCCTGAGCAGCGCAGGGAACCCGCAGCGAAGCGGAGGGCGGTGCGGTCGGGGGGAGCTCTTTGCCTACTTTCTGGCGGTCCAGAAAGTAGGTCGCCCGCCGGGGCGAAATCCCGGCACCACGGCAGCCAGAAGGGTACGGCGGCGAGCAGAGGAAGTCGGTCAGAACCGATACAGCCACCCCGCAAACACGCTCGCCTGATAGCGCCGCTCCACCAGCGAGCTCTTCTCCACCGGGCTGCCCAGCTTGATGCCCGACACGTCGGCGAACAGCATCTCGTTGCTGCCCGTCACGTAGGTCAGCCGCAGGCCCACCTCGGCCTGCGTGGTGGAGGAGCCCACGTAGACCGGCCGGCCCGTCAGCGCCTCGGCGGGCTTCACGCCGAAGTAGTAGTCCACGTACTTGCGGTCCACGCCGCGCACGCCCGTGCGGGGCGTCACGGCCAGGTCGCCGAAGTCGAAGCGCTTCTCGTACTGCAGCGTGAAGAGGCGCCCCTTGCTGTGGCCCAGCGCGTCGCCCACGGCCTCCAGCGAGATCTCGCCGAACCCGCTCTCCCAGATGGCGGCGCCGCCCAGCCACAGGCTCTCCTTGCGGCGCTCCATGCCGCGCAGGAAGTCCGAGTCCTTGGCCTTGTAGCCGTCGAAGCCGAAGCGCGTGCGCAGCCGCCAGCTGACGGGGCCGGTGCTGCCCAGCTTCACGTCCACCGTGGGCAGCGCGACCGACACCCACTCGTTCTCGTAGATCAGCAGCGGCAGCACGCGCGCCTGGGTCTTCACGCCGCGGTAGGGCTCGCGCACGGCGCCGGCGCCGATGCCGGCGATGGTCAGCGAACCGGGCGTGGCGCCGCCGGGTGGCGAGGTCTGGGCCAGGGCCGGCGTGGCGATCAGCAGCGCGGCGGCGAGGCGAAGGGCGTGGGCTTGCATGGACAACTTCCTTGGATGGGGGAAAGAAACGCCGCGCAGCCTAGGAGCGCCGAATTAGCGCCGGCTTAGGGGCGGCCGGGCCCCGCTCACGGCGCCTCCTCACGCTGGCTTAAGTCGGCACGTTTAAGCTGCCGCGCATGCGCGCACTGCTGGTGGAAGACGACGAGATGATCGGCAAGAGCCTGACCCAGGCGCTGGCCCGGGCCGGCTGGTCGGTGGACTGGGTGCGCGACGGCGAGCCCGCCCGCGCGGCGCTGGCCGACGGTGGCTACGCCTGCGTGCTGCTGGACCTGGGCCTGCCACGGCTGGACGGCCTCAGCCTGCTGCGCCAGCTGCGCGGCAGGGGCGAACTGACGCCGGTGCTGGTGCTGACCGCGCGCGACGGCATCGAGGACCGCATTGCCGGGCTGGACCTGGGCGCCGACGACTACCTCGTCAAGCCCTTCGAGCTGGGCGAGCTGCTGGCGCGCATGCGCGCGCTGCTGCGTCGGGCCAGCGGTGCCGCCCAGTCGCTGCTGGGCCAGGGGGCGGCGCTGCAGCTGGACCTGAACACCCGCGAGGCGCTGCGGGGCGGCCAGCGTGAGGTGCTGACGGCGCGCGAGTTCGCGCTGCTGCGCGCGCTGCTGGAGCGGCCCGGCGCCATCCTGTCGCGCGAGCAGCTGGAGCAGCGCATCTACGGCTGGGGCGAGGAGGTGGGCAGCAACATGATCGACGTGCTCATCCACGGCATGCGCCGCAAGTTTGGAGCCGACGCCATCCGCAACGTGCGCGGCTTGGGCTGGCGCGTGGCGCTGGTCGACGCGGCATGACGCGCCGCCTGCCGTGGCCGCGCTCGCTGCGTGGCCAGCTGGTGCTGTGGCTGCTGCCGCTGCAGCTGCTGATGACCGGCGGGCTGGCCTGGCTGTTCGCCGACAGCTACGCGGTGACGGTGTTCGAGTTCATGGACGGGCAGATGCAGGCGCTGGCCCGCTCCCACGCCGCGCGCAGCTGCGCCAGCCTGGACCTGCCCGCGCCGCCGCAGCCGGAGCACGAGGTGTACGAGGGCGGGCAGTTCGTCGTGCAGCTGTGGTGCGCGCAGGACCCGGCCCGCCATGTCAGCGACCTGCCGTCCGCGCCGCTGCCGCTGCAGCCGGTGGCCGGCTGGCACGAGGTGCAGGCCGGCGATGCGCCGTGGCATGTCTACACGGCGCCGGCGGGCGGCAGCGAGGTGCGGGTGCAGGTGGCCCAGAGCCTGGTGTTCCGCCAGCGGGAGGTCAGCGCGCGCACTTTCCTGGCCAGCCTGGTGGGCCTGCTGCTGCTGCCGGTGTCGGTGGCCGTGCTGGCGCGCGTGGTGGGGCGGGCGTCGCGGCGGCTGCAGCAGTCCGCGCAGCAGCTGGCGCAGCGTGACGAGCACAGCACGGCCCCGGCCAACCTGCAGGTGCCGCGCGAGATCGAGCCGCTGGTGCAGGCCTTCGAGGCCGTGCTGGCGCGGCTGCGCGGCGCGCTGGCGTCGCAGCGTCGCTTCGTGCAGGACGCCGCCCACGAGCTGCGCACGCCGCTGACGGCGCTCAGCCTGCAGCTGGAGAACCTGCGCCCGCACCTGCGCGAGGCCGGCGGCGACTTCGAGCAGCTGCAGCAGGGCATGCGCCGCGCCAGCCACCTGGTGGACCAGATGCTCAGCCTGTCGCGGCAGGACCTGGCACCCGGCCCGCTGGCCGCCCAGCCGCTGGACCTGCGCGAGCTGCTGCGGGCCAGCATCGCGCTGGGCCTGGCCGAGGCCGACCGGCGCGGCGTGGAGATGGGCTTCGTGGACGGCGCCGACGGCCCCGTCGTGCTGCAGGCCGTGGAGGGCGACCTGCGCAGCCTGTTCGACAACCTCATCAGCAACGCGCTGCGCCACACGCCCGCGGGCGGCGAGGTGGAGCTGCGCCTCACGCGCGATGTCGTGGACGTGGTGGACAGCGGCCCGGGCCTGCCCGAGGCGATGCGCGAGCGCGTGTTCGACCGCTTCTTCCGCATGCCCGACGCACCGCCCGGCGGCAGCGGCCTGGGGCTGGCCATCGCGCGACAGGCGGGCTTGCGCCACGGGCTGCGCATCGAGCTGCGGGCGCGGGACGACGGGCTGCCGGGGCTGGTGGCGCGAGTGCATCTGCCTTAAGTCCAGATTCATTCATGCCGCCTAGATTGGGCGGCATGAACTCAAGCCACCCCTCCCGCATCGCGCGCCTCGCGGCCCATGGCCTGCTGCTGGTGCTCGCCACGTTGACCGGCGCGATGGCGCTGCGCTACGCGCTGCCCGGCCAGCCGTTCGCGCCGCCGCTGCCCAACCTGCTGATGCAGCGCGAGCTGCTGGTGCTGCATGCGGTGTGCGGCGGGCTGGCGCTGATGCTGGGGCCGTGGCAGTTCTCCGCGCGGCTGCGCGCGCGCCGCCCGGCGCTGCACCGCGCGATGGGCTGGGGCTATGCCGCCAGCCTGCTGCTGGGCGGGCTGGCCGCGCTGCCGCTGGCGGCGGCGTCCGAGGGTGGCTGGGTGGCCCACCTGGGCTTCGGGCTGCTGGGCCTGCTGTGGCTGGGCTGCACGGCCGTCGCGCTGGTGCACATCCGCGCGCGGCGCGTGGCCGAGCACCGGCGCTGGATGCTGCGCAGCTTCGTGCTGACGGCCGGCGGCATCACGCTGCGGCTGCAGATCGTGCTGGGCAACCTGCTGGCCGTGCCGCTGGAGACCTACTACTTCGCGCTGGCCTGGACGTCCTGGCTGCCGCAGGCGCTGTGGCTGGAGTGGTGGCTGCGCCGCAACCCGCCACCGGTTGACGCGCCGCGGCCCGAGTGGCCCGAGACGCAGTTCGAGCCCCGCTGACGCGACGCGTGTTCAGCCGCGGGGCGGTGTCGCCCGTTCCGCGAACCCTCGCCACAGCGCCATGGTGCGGGCCGTGCGGCTGGGCGGCTCAGGGGCGCGTTCGGGCACCAGCGCGGACACCGTCTGCGTGGTGCGCACGAGGAAGGGCAGCGTCAGCAGCAGCGGCAGGGCCGTCAGGCGCAGCGCTTCGCGCGTTCCCGGCGCCGTGTCAGGCAGCAGTACGGACGTGGGCAGCGTGTACGCGTACTGCGACAGCTGCAGCGTGACCGCCTGGTGCCACTGTGCATTCACGCCGCTGAGCGCGCAGCGCTGGCGCTGGCCCAGATGGAATGCGGGTGGGTCGCCCTGCGCCATGCGCTGGCGCAGGGCGTCCTGCAGCCCGGCGGGGAGCGAGGTGAGGAACTCGTGCCCCTCCAGCCTGGCCTGCCTCTGCTGAGCATGGGCGCGCAGCGCGGCCACCTGCGGGCCGGCATCGTCGGCGTCGGCAAACATCTTCAGCCGGCGGGTGTCGTCGTGAAGCTCCCACAGCAGCAGGCGGAACTCTCGCTCGGCCGGCGCCACGTCATGGCCGGCGATGTACTCGAAGGCATCGTGTGCCTCCACGGCGCAGCGGGCCAGGGCGCTCATGGACGACACGTCCGCCAGCGCTGCGGTGGCGGCCTGGCTGCCGTCGGGCGCGAGGCTGCGCAGCGCGGTGCAGTGGGCCACGAGCTTGAGGAAGATCTTCAGCCCCGCCGCGGCATGCATGGCCTGCGGCTCGTAGGTCGCCAGCCCCGCTGCCACGGCCCTGCCGTGCTCCAGCACGGCGTCAAATTCGCGTACCTTGGACCGGTAGTCGCCCCATGTGTTGATCGCTTCCAGCATGCTCTATTCGTTGCCCAGACAAGCGCGCTAGCGTAGGCGATGTTTC
Source organism: Roseateles sp. (assembly GCA_041914785.1). Taxonomy (GTDB): domain Bacteria; phylum Pseudomonadota; class Gammaproteobacteria; order Burkholderiales; family Burkholderiaceae_C; genus Pelomonas. Next base: position 15,844 of record JAYSCT010000082.1, on the reverse strand, counting down.
AGCTCGCCAGCCGGTCGGCCATCCAGCGGGCCGCCAGCGCGGGCCACTGGCCGTGCGTGCCGCCCAGCCCGCGCAAGGCAAAGCCGTGTTCGGCCTGCGGGAACACGTGCGCTTCCACGTCCAGCCGGTGCTGCTGCGCGGCGACGACGAGGTTCAGTGCGTGCTGGATGGGCACGATGGGGTCGTGCAGCGCGTAGGCCAGGAACACGGGGCAGGGCGGCAGGGCGTGCGGCTCGGTGGCGATGCCGATGGGCCAGGCGTCGTAGAAGGCCTGCTTCTCCGGCGGCGGGAAGTCGGGCTTGCCCGCGGGGAACTTGTGGTCGCGGTGGTTGGCGTTCAGCGGCGCGTAGGCGATGACGGCGCCGGCGCTCACCAGCTTGTGGCGCTGGCAGGCCATCACGCCGGCCAGGTGGCCGCCGGAGGACAGGCCCACGTGCAGCAGCGGCAGCGGCGGCAGCGTGGCGAGGTGGTCCAGCGCGCGCAGGCCGTCCTGCAGCGCGATATCGGCCGGGTGGCCGTCCTGGCCGGGCAGGCGGTGCACCAGCACGTAGGCGTCCAGCCCCAGCGTGTTCAGCCACTGCGCGACCTCGACGCCCTCCTTGTCGTGCATCAGCTGCAGGTAGCCGCCGCCGGCGTAGACGAGCGCGCGGCCCCGGGCCGGCGTGGGCGACAGATGGGCATGAAGCTCGGCGCGCGTGGGGCGGCGGCAGATGCGGTCGGGCGCGTCGCCGTCGAAGACGTTGGGCTGGCCGGGGGACAGGGGAATGACGTTCATGGCTTCTCGGGCAGCGGCAGGCCGAAGTCCGGCATGCCGTCGGCGGTGAAGGCCAGCGGCTGCACGCGCGTGGCGCGGCCGGTGTCGCGCAACGGGTCGCCCTTCACGTCGCGGTAGTTGCGGGCGTGGAAGACGTTCAGCACGGTGCCGTCCGGCTCCACGAGGAAGCTGTTGTGGCCGGGGCCGTACTGGTGGTTCTCGGGGCTGCTGCTGAACACCGGGCCGGGCGACTTGCGCCAGCTCTTCGCGTCCAGCAGGTCGGCGTCCGCGTCGGCCCACAGCAGGCCCAGGCAGTATTCGGCGCCGGTGCCGGCCGCGGAATAGGTCATGAACACGCGGCCGCCGCGGATCAGCACCGCCGGCGCCTCGTTGACGACGTGGCGCACCTTCTCCCACGCGTACTCGGGCTGCGTGAGGCGCACCTGCGGGCCTTCCAGCTCGGTGGGGCTCTTCATGCGCGACAGGAAGATGTCGGTGCTGTGGTTCTTCTTGGCCGGGTCAGTCTGCGCCCAGGCCATGTAGCGCTGGCCGCGGTGCTCGAAGACGGTGGCGTCCAGCGTGAACGTGTCCCACGCCGTCCGGATCTGCCCGCGTTCGGCCCATTCGCCCTGCATCGGGTCGGCGGACGCGTTCTCCAGCACCCAGAGGCGGATCTTCCAGGGCTCCTTCGCTTCGCCGGCGCTGAAGTAGATGAACCAGCGGCCGTCGATGACGTGCAGTTCCGGCGCCCAGATGTGGTGGCTCATGGTGCCGCTGGCGTGCTTGCGCCAGACGACGCGGGGCTCGGCGGTCGCCAGGCCGGCGATGCTGCGCGCGCGGCGCAGTTCCAGCACGTCGTAGGCCGGCACGGTGGCCATCAGGTAGTACCAGTCGCCATGCCGCGTGATTTGCGGGTCGGCGCGCTGGGCGGCGAGCGGGTTGGGCCAGGGCAGGGTAGCCGGGGCGGGCGCTGCGGGGGCTTGCGCGAAGGCGGGCGCGGTCGTGGCGAGCAGCGCAGCGGCCAGGGCCGTGCGGCGCGAGATCGGGTGAGTCAAGGGTCGGGTCTCCGGGTGTTGAAGCCGTCTGTCGCGGCGTTTGGATCTTGCGGTCTGGCCGGCAAGGCTGGCGATTCTCGATGACGGACGCATCGTGCATCGTGAGCTGGCGTGCCTTGGAGCCGGTTGGTTTGTGGCGAGTGTGGTGCCCGGATTTCGCCCGGGCGGGCGACCTACTTTCTTGTGTCGACAAGAAAGTAGGCAAAGAAACGACCCCCGACCGCACCGCCCTCCGCTGCGCTGCGGGTTCCCTGCGCTGCTCAGGCCTTGAGGGCCCGTGCGGAACTCGCTTCGCTACGCTGCGCTCAGACAGCCGCACGGAGTCAGTTGTCGAAGCGCGCTGCGCGCGCGCCCTCAAGGCCTTGCGCTGCTCGGCGGTGCTGAAGGGGGGGAAGAGAAATACCTCGGTGCGAACGGCTTTCGGGCTTGGCTGTTGGGCTGTTTCGGGGCTCCCCTTTGGAGGAGCCGAGAAGCGCAGCGAGGGGCGACGGAACATGGTCGGTTTCTTTGCCTACTTTTCTGTCCGCACAAGAAAGTAGGTCGCCTGCCGGGGCGAACTCCCGGCATGGGCCTGGCCCGAAAGACGCTGCAACGGACAGCACATTCGTGCACACGAGCTTTCGTCAGGACACCAACCCCGCCGCCTTGGCCGCTTCGTCCAACGTGTCGCCGATCAGCGCCAGGTTCTGTATGCCCGCCAGGCCCCACTGCGCCGAGTCGTTGGTGCTGATGCCGGCCTGCTCGTCCAGCGGGCGGATCACGTCGACGCCGCCGATGCGCTTCACGGTGCCGCCGCCGCGCAGCGCGCGCGACGCAAAGAACTCGCGCCATGCCCGCAGTGCCAGCGCGCGGTCTTTCTCGTGGAAGGCCGCGTAGGCCGTCATGCGCGAGCAGGTGTCGGTCAGGCTGCGGCCGCCGGGGTCGCGGCCCAGCAGCGCGGCGATCTCGTTCTTCGGCGCGTTGTAGTAGCGGCAGTACTCCAGCCAGGCATGGCGGTAGGCCGGCACGTCCACCAGCGTCAGCAGCTCCGAGCTCATCTCGATGACGCCGAACACGCCGTTCAGGTGCGAGATGGAGATGTCTTCGCCCGGGCCCATGAACTTGCCGTTCTTCGCGTCGTATGGTGCGCCGCCAGCGAACCAGCGGCGCTTCAGGTCGCCGATGGTCTGCATGCCGTTGACGAGCTTGTCGCGCCAGCGCTTGTCGCCGGTGCGCTCCCACTCGGTCAGCCAGGCCGCGATCCACGAGCCCCACGTGGTGCCGAAGCCCACGCCGGGCAGGTCGGACGCGCGCGGCCCGGCGCCGGGCGGCAGCTTGCGCGAGATGTCGACCTTGCCGATGTCGGCATCCGACGCCAGCAGCTCGCGGATCAGGTCGCCGCAGCGCTCGTCGGCCGTCAGGTAGAAATAGATGCGGCGGTAGGCGGCGTTGGAGATGCGCGGCTGCTTGGACGAGTCCGACCAGTGCTGCACGCCGTGGCGCGTGCCGAAGCCCTTGAGCTCGCCGAGGTGGTAGACGTCCACCTCGCCGGTGTGGCGGGTCATCGCCTCGGCCATGCGGAACACATCGGCACGGCCGGTGCGCAGGTAGCTGTACCAGAGCCACAGGTCGGTCGACAGCTCCGAGTTGTCCCACGCGTAGCCGCCGATGTCGTAGCGCCACATGTGGCGGTCGGCGTCGTAGCTGTGCATCACGTCGCCGTAGTTCCAGAAGCCGTACCAGCGGTGCTGCTCGACCTCCTTCACGTACTGGCCCAACTGCAGCGCCAGGCGCTCCTCGATGAGCTTGCGGGCCGGCGAGCCGGTGTCCACCGGGTCCCAGTCGCCGAACACGCCGGCGGCGTGCAGGCGCTGCGGCGTGAGGATGGGGCGGGCCGGCGTGGCCACCTGGTCGGCCATGTCGGAGAAGGCCTGGTGCGACGGCGTGGCGCCCAGCACCCACAGCTGCAGCTCCGACGTGCGCGCGACACCGAAGGCGTTGTCCCAGCCCGGCTCGTAGTCCTCGTAGGTGATGTTGAGGCCTTCGATCTGCTTCTCGTGCGTGTCCATGTCGCCGGGCGAGCGGTAGGAGCGCATGTCCATCGCCGGGGCGGACGGCGAGTACAGCCAGGCCGTCACGTCGGCCAGGTCGGTGGCGGCGCCACGCACGTCCAGCCGCACGGGCGCGCGCTGCCAGAAGTCCTTCAAGCCCAGTGCCACGCCGCCTGACGCGCCGCCGGCGTAGACAAGCCCCTTGGCGCGCGAGCCGCCGTTCGAGTCGATCCAGGCCTGGCCGCCCTGCGTGCGCTTCTTCAGCGTGAAGCCGTCGGCATTGGCCTGGGCCAGCGAGAAGTCGTTCCACTCGGGAATCCACTTCAGGCCGTTCTGCACCGGCTTGGCCATGCCGCTCAGCGGGGGCAGTGCCTGGCCGGCGACCTGGGCGTCCTTGTAGGCCTGGCCGGGGTCGCGGCGCAGCCCGGTGATGGGCCGCACGGCCTCGCCCCACACGCCCACGCCTTCGCCGGAGAAGCGGATGTGGCGGTCGTGCGTCGCGTTGCTCATGGGCACCTGCGCCGTCACGCCGAGGCCGGCGATGAAGTCCTTGGCGGCGTCGCCGTCCCACACGAAGGTGTGGACGATGCGCACGCTCTCGGCGCCGGCGTAGAAGTACAGGCGCACGGAGAAGGGCAGCCAGTCGCGGCCGTTGCTGCTGTGCGTGCCGTCGAGCTTCAGCACGGCGCGCACCGGGCCTTGCTGCTCCACGGTGACGGCCGTGACCTTGCTGGCGAACGCCTGGCGGGCCACCTTGCCGTCCAGCTCGGGATCGGCGCCGTCCTGGCGCAGCGCGACGAGCTTGAGGTTCTTCAGCGTGACGCGGCCGGCGCGCGTGGCCTGCTCGATGAGCATGCCGCCGCTGGTGGGCACGGTCCACGCGAGGTCGCCGTGGGTCACGACGATCTGCGTGGCGCTCTGCTTCACGCTCAGCCCGCCGGACGCGGGCTTGCCGCTCTCCAGCTTCAGCGGGCCTGGCGGCGTGCCGCCGGCGATGGCGTGGGCCGTCCACTTCAGCGAGCCGTCGGGCCAGTAGGCCAGCGGCCAGGACTGCAGCGGGTGGCTGCCGAGCTTGAAGTCCAGCGCCTTGGCCGTGGAGCGGACCTGGCCCCGCGGCCACGGCACCCCGAACGTGGCGCCCTCGAAGCGCGACGGCGGCACGCCGTCCAGCCAGCGCAGCGTCGTGTCGCCGACTGGCGCGGTCGTCGTCGGCAGGTTGGCCGTGGCGGCGTGGGCGGTCGGCAGGGACGAGGCGAGCGACGCGGCGGCCGTCGTCTGCAGGAAGCCGCGGCGGGAAAAAGGAGCGCTTGTCATGGCAGTGGCGACGAGAGGTTCTTGTAGTGATTGGCGAGGACATCGAAGGCCAGCTTGCGCTGCCCCGTCTCGGAGATCAGGCCCTTGCGGTTCCAGCCGTTCTGGAACACCGGGTGCTCGCGGCGTGGTGAGCGGAAGTCCTTCAGCACCCAGGGCGACAGGCCGCGCAGCGTGGGCACCTGGGCGGCCATCGCGAGCGTGGCGCGGTAGTAGTCGGCCTGGTAGTCCTCGCTGAATTTGCGGCGCAGCGTCGGGTCGCGAAAGCCCGCCTGCGCGTCGGCGCCGAACTCGGAGAACAGCAGCGGCTTGTCCGCCGGCAGCTCCCAGCGCAGCAGGGCCACGCGGTCCAGCGTGTCGTCGCCGTACCAGCCGGCATAGGTGTTGACGGCGATGACGTCGAGGGCCGCGAGCAGCGGGTCGGCGAGCTGGATGACGTCGCCCTGGCGCTCCACCAGCAGCGCCGCGGAGACGAGGCGGCTGTCGTCCAGCGCGCGCACCGTCTGCGCCAGTGCGGCGTGGAAGCGCGTGCGGTTGTCGGCCACCGGCGTCTCGTTGCCGATGCTCCACAGCACCAGCGCGGCGCGGTTGCGGTCGCGGTAGATCGTCTCGGCCTGCATGCGGCGGGCCTTGTCCAGCACGGCGGGGTTGTCCCAGTCCACGGTCCAGTAGACGGGGATCTCGCTCCACACCAGCAGGCCCAGCTCGTCGGCCATGCGCAGCAGGGTCTCGTTGTGCGGGTAGTGCGAGAGGCGCACGTAGTTGCCGTGCAGGCCGTGCTTCACCTCGCCGAGCAGCCGGCGCGCGGCGGCCTCGTCGAGGCGGCGGGCGGGGTTGGCGCCGATTTCTTCCTCGTGGAGGGAGATGCCCTTCAGGAACACCGGTTGGCCGTTCAGCAGGATGTCGCGGCCGCGCACGGCGATCGTGCGGAAGCCGATGCGGTCGCGGACCTTGTCCCCGCCGGCCTCGAAGTCGACGTCGTACAGCGTCGGCGCCTCGGGCGACCAGCGCTTCAGCGACGCGGGCGCGGGTGTGTCGAAGCGGGCTTCACCGCTGGCATCGGTGCGGGCCTGCAGCGTGACGCCCAGCGCCGCGATGCGCAGGGTCATCGACTGGTTGGCCGACTGCGGGCCGTTCAGCTGGGCGCTGCCGACCAGCCGGCCGGCCTCGTTGAGGCGCAGCGTCGCGTCGTCGATGAAGGTGCCCTGCGTCTGGATCAGGGTGACCGGCCGCGTGATGCCGCCGTAGAGGTCCCAGTCGGTGATCTCGCCGGGGATGCTCTGCGCGTCGTGCTTCGAGTCCACGCCGACGACGAGGCGGTTGCCCTGTGCGCGCAGTGCGTCGGTCACCTCGACGACGAAGGGCGTGAAGCCGCCCTCGTGCTGGGCGATGGGCTTGCCGTTCAGGTAGACCGAGGCGCGGTAGTTCACCGCCTCGAAGCGCAGGAAGCTGCGCCGGCCAGGGAGCACCTTCGCGTCGAAGCGGCGCTGGAACCAGATCAGCCCGTCGTACCAGCGCAGCTCGGGCACGGCCGAGTTCCACGCGCCGGGCAGCGTCATCGTCGGGCCGCGGTCGAGGTCGAACTCGAAGAAGGTCGGGCCGGTCTTCTTCTCCTCGGCCGCCACCTCCACGTCGCGGAAGCGCTGCATGCGCGACTTGGCGACCCAGCCGTTGATGTCGGTCAGGCTGGTGCGGTAGTAGTCCTTGGAGTAGGTCCAGGTGCCACCCAGGTCCTGCGTGGCGGTGCGGGCCGTCAGCAGCAGCGGCGGGCGCAGGTTGTCGGCGCCCGAGGCTGCGCCGGCCATGAGCGTCAACAGCAGCAGGAGCAGGTGGCGCATCATGGCCGCACCGCGCGCGTCAGCACCGGCTGGCCCGATGCTGCCGACGCTTGCGCCGGCGCATCGAGCGCGGGGAGGGGGGCAAGGTCGGCGAGCTGGGGCGGGATCGTCATTGGCAGCGAAGGATCTGGAAGTCTCTGATCTGCAATCGACTCGCGGTCGTGCGGAACGCGAAGTAGCCGTGCAGGCGGGGATTGGGATCGGCGCGCGTAAAGACTTCGTTGCTGTCGACGGCCCAGCGCAGGTGAACGGGATCGGTCGGCGTCGGTTGACGCGAAACAATCTCGATGCTGAGCGGTTTGCCCGCCTGCAATCGGGTTTGCGGCGTCATCGGGGCTTCGCCCGCCTCGGCGATGGCACCGTCGGCAAAGCCGGCCAGCAGCTGGCGCGCACTGCCCGTGTAGTGGCGCAGCCGTGTCGTCGTGTTGCCGTTGGCGCCGAAGCCGGCGTAGTAGGCCGGCAGCGTGTCGAAGCCGGCGAACTTGCCGCTGCGCGGGTAGGGCTCGCTGCCATCGGCCTCGAGCGCGTTCCAGAACATGTTGAGGTCGGAGAGGCGGCCCGCGAGCGCGCCTGCCGTGGCGGGCGCGGGCAGGGCCACGGCGGTGAAGCGGACGGCGTAGTCGCCGCTCAGTGGCTCGCGCCACCAAAGCGACAGGCCGGCGGGCGTGGCGATGTCGAGCACACCGCCCGCGGCGGTGACGACGGCGCGGTCGTCCTCGGCTTCCAGCCGCCAGCGTTGGATGCCGGCGCGGAAGTCGTCAGCGGCGACCTGTTCGAGCTTCTTGGGTGCCTCGCACCACGCGGCCGCAGTGAACGGCAGCGCGGCGATCAGCCCGCAAAGTGGAAGACGGAGGGCAGGTCCCATTGGCGCGGCTTGTTGTCGGGTTCGACCTCCATCAGCGGGGCCATGTAGTCCCACCAGCGGCGCATGACGGGCAACGTGGGCAGCTCGTCGATCGGATGGCCCGGCTTGAGCTTGAGCACCGCGAACAGGCTCAGCGTGCCCTCGTCCAGGAAGATGGAGTAGTCAAAGATGCCGGCGCCGCGCAGCGCCTCGGCCAGGTCGGGCCACAGCTCGTCATGGCGCTTCTTGTACTCAGCCACCACGCCTGGCTTGAGTTGCATCTTGAAAGCGCGGATCTCGTGGTTGCTCATGTTGCGTTGTCTCCTAGAGAACGTCTTGTTCGGCCATGGGACGGCTGGACACGTCGCGCCGCTGCAGCGCGGGGTCGACGGCCCAGTGTTCCGTGCTCAGGCCGGCCAGCGCCGCGCCCGGGCCCAGCGCGATGGGCGTGCCCAGTTGCAGCCGGCAGTTGGCGAAGCGCCAGCCCAGCACGTCCAGCACATGGCCGCCGCGGCGTGCCTGCAGGTCCAGGTCGGTGAAGCGGAAGTCGCGCAGCGGCGCGTGGCTGTCGGCATCCACCTCGAAGGCCACCTCGGCACCGCGCGCGCGCAGGCCGTCGATGGTCACGCCGCGCACCTGCGTGCGGCCCTGTGCGGGCGGCACCGGCGCGGCCAGCGCCCGCCAGTGCGCCGGTGCGTGGGCTTGCTCGGCCTCGGGAATATGGGCGCGGCTGTAGGCGGGGTTCCAGTTCATCGTGGCGCGCATGGCGACCGGCACGTCGTGCAGGCTCAGGCCGCTGATGTGCACGCCGTCGATGAAGCCACCGCGTGTGGGCGCGCTCTTGAACAGCAGGCCCACCGGTACCGGTGCGTGCACGGTGATGCGCTCGGCCGTGACGCGGCGAAAGCCGCCGGAGGTCTCGCTGCCGAACGTGAGGCCGGCGGCGCCGTCGCGCACGACGCAGTCGCTGAGGGTGATGTCCTCGCAGGGCCGCGCCACGCGCAGGCCGTCGGCGTCGCGGCCGGCCTTCAGGCACAGCGCATCGTCGTTGACGGCGATGTCGGCATGGCGGATGGCCACGCGGCGCGAGGAATCGATGTCGATGCCATCGGTGGACGGTCCGCGCGACTCGTCGTTGTTGCGGATGGTGATGCCGTCGACGCTGATGTCCTCGCTGTAGCAGAGGTGCAGCGTCCAGAAGCCGGAGCGGCGCAGCAGCAACCCGTCGCCGAGGGTGATGCGCGACGATTCATAGACCTGGATGAGGCGTGGGCGCTGGCAGTCATAGTCCGACGCCCAGCGCAGGCCGCGCGGCTCGTAGATCGCGCGCAGCGCCCAGTAGCTGTCCCAGAAGACCTGCCCGTCGCCGTCGATGCAGCCTTCGCCGACGAGGGCCACGTCGTGCTCGCCGTAGATGTTGACGAGGGCCGCCGGCCAGCGCATCTCGATGCCGGCCACGCGGGTGGGCAGCAGCGGGTAATCAGACAGGTTGCGTGAGCCCAGCAGCGTGGCACCGCGCTCCAGCCGCAACGTCAAGCCGCTCTTCAGGAAGAGGGCACCTGTCACGTAGACGCCGGGGCGCAGGCGCAACTCTGCACGCCGCAGCGCCGCGGCATCGATGGCCGCCTGCAGGGCGCGCGTGTCGAGCGTGATGCCGTCACCGCGAGCACCGAAGTCATGAGCGTTCATCCGTTGCGCCTGATTGCCAGCTCAAGAAAGGGACAAGCCACAGAGACACGGAGTCACAGAGAAAACCGGTCTCTCTGTGACTCTGTGCGCCTGTGGCCCTGTGGTGTCTTCTTCCTCAGACGATGCCGGAACCCGACGCGCCAGCCTTGGGCGGACGCTTGACGGCGACCTGCTCGCGGTAGCCGCTGGCGCGGTAGGCCGCGACCGGGTCGATCGCGCCGCCGGAGCGCAGCCGGGCCATCGCGAGGATGGGGCTCACGTCGGTGCGGAAGGCCTTCTTCAGCGTCTGCGCCGCCTGCAGCACGTCGTTGCCTTCCTGGAAGCCGGCCAGCGCGGCGCGGTCCACCAGCGCGGCCTGCACGAAGGCGCGCTGCACTTCGACGGCGCTGCTCATCAGGCTCTCGATGGGGTCGGTCACGTTGTGCGACTGGTCCAGCATGTAGGCCGGGCTGAACGTGCCGTCACGCAGCGTGGCATCGGCCAGCTCGTTGAAGACGAGGAACAGCTGGAACGGGTCGATGGAGCCCGAGTCCAGGTCGTCGTCGCCGTACTTGCTGTCGTTGAAGTGGAAGCCGCCGAGCTTGCCGAACTGCGCCAGGCGGGCCACGATCATCTCGATGTTGGTGTTGGGCGCGTGGTGGCCCAGGTCCACCAGGCACTTGGCCTTGTCGCCAAGCGTCTGCGCCACGGCGAAGCTGGTGCCCCAGTCGGCGATGACGCTGCAGTAGAACGCCGGCTCGAACAGCTTGTGCTCGATGTACATCAGCCAATCGTCCGGCAGGGCCGCGTAGATGCCGCGGGCAGAGTCGATGTAGCGCTCCAGCGCACCGCGCAGGTTGCTCTGGCCGGGGAAGTTGGCGCCGTCGCCCACCCACACCGTCAGGCCCTTGGAACCCAGCGTCTTGCCCAGCTCGATGCAGTCGATGTTGTGCTGCACGGCCTGCTCGCGGGAGGCCTGGCTCGTGGAGGTCAGGCTGCCGAACTTGTAGGTGTGGGCCTGGCCGGCCTGGTCCTGGAAGGTGTTGCTGTTGACGGCGTCGAAGCCCAGGCCCAGCTCGTCGGCCTGCTGGCGCAGGGCCTTCGGGTCACTCGGCTTGTCCCACGGGAAGTGCAGCGACACGGCCGGGGTGGCGCGCGTCAGCTGGTTGATGACGGCGCAGTCTTCCAGCTTCTCGGTCACGTCACGCGGCTCGCCCTTGCCGGGGAAGCGCGCGAAGCGCGTGCCGCCGGTGCCGGCGCCCCAGGAGGGCACGGCCACCGCGAAGGTCTGGGCCTTGGCGGTCAGCGCCTCGATGTCCACGCCGCGGCGGGACAGCATGCCGCCCAGCGCGTCGTAGTCGGCCTGCAGCTCGGCGTTGAGCTTGGCGTTATGTTGCTCGACCTGGGCGGCGTCGATGATGTACTTGGTCATGAGAGTCTCCTGGGACCCGATCAACGAGTAAACGCTGCGGCGTTGCCCGCGTCAACGTTCAGCACATTGCCCGTGCTCTTGCCGGACTTGTCGCTGGCCATGAAGTACACCGCCTCGGCGATGTCTTCCGGCAGCACGCTGAGCTTGAGCATGCTGCGCTGGCGGTAGAACTCTTCGATGTTGTCGCTGTCGATCTTGTTCGATGCGGCACGCTCTTCCTTCCACTTGCCGTCCCAGATGCGCGAGCCGCGGATGACGGCGTCGGGGTTGACGACGTTGACGCGCACGCCGATGGCCGCGCCTTCCAGCGCGATGCAGCGGGCTAGGTGGATTTCAGCGGCCTTGGCCGTGCAGTAGGCGGAGGCGCCGGCGGAGGCAACCAGGCCGTTCTTGCTGGCGACGAACACCATGGAGCCGCCGATCTTCTGCTGCTTCATCAGGCGGAAGGCACCGCGGCCGACCAGGAAGTAGCCGGTGACCAGGATGTCCTGGTTGCGTTGCCAGATTTCCAGCGTCGTGTCTTCCAGCGGCGCGGCCGAGGCGATGCCGGCGTTGGACACGAGGATGTCCAGGCCGCCGAAGCGCAACGCGGTGGCCGACAGCACCGCCTCGACGTCGGCTTCCGACGTGATGTTGCCCTGCACGGTGGCGATGGCATCCTTGCCGCCGACCTTCAGCAGGTTGGCCTTGGCTTCTTCCAGCGCGCCGGCGTCGATGTCGGTCAGCATGACGCAGGCGCCTTCCTGCAGCAGCTGGCGGGCGACGGCCTGGCCGATGCCGCCGGCGCCGCCGGTGACCAGGGCCACGCGGCCGGCCAGGCTCTTGGGCTTGGGCATGCGCTGCAGCTTGGCTTCTTCGAGCAGCCAGTACTCGATGTCGAAGGCTTCCTGCTCGGGCAGGCCGACGTATTTGTCGACGCCGTTCGCGCCACGCATCACGTTGATCGCGTTGATGTAGAACTCGCCGGCGATGCGGGCGGTGGCCTTGTCTTTGGCGAAGGACAGCATGCCGACGCCGGGGATCAGGTAGATGACGGGGTTGGCGTCACGGATGGCCGGGCTGTTGGCGCGCTTGCAGCGCTCGTAGTAGGCCGTGTAGTCGGCGCGGTAGTCTTCCAGCGCCTTGTCCAGGCCGGCCAGCAGCGCGTCGACGTCGGGCTTGGCAGGGTCGAAGTCCAGCACCAGCGGGCGGATCTTGGTGCGCAGGAAATGGTCGGGGCAGGACGTGCCCAGCGCCGCGAGCGCGGCCAGGTCGTTGCTGCCGACAAACTCCAGCACGGCGGCGCTGTCGTTGAAGTCACCCAGCTTGCGCTCGCCGGCGCTGATGCGGCCGCGCAGCGCGGGCATCAGCTGGGCGGCGATGGCGGCGCGCTGCTCGGCGGGCAGCGTGATGGTCTTGACGCCGCCGAACACCGGCTGCTTGATGTTCTCGTTCAGCCACTGCTCGGCCAGGCGGATCATCTCCAGCGTGATCTCGTAGCAGCTCTTGGCGGTGTCGCCCCAGGTGAACAGGCCGTGGCCTTCCAGGATGATGCCCTTCAGGTTCGGCTGCGACGTGGCCAGCGCTTCGAGCTTCAGGCCGAGGTCGTAGCCCGGGCGCTGCCAGGGCAGCCAGCCCAGCTGGCCGCCGAAGATGACTTCGGTCAGGCGCTTGCTGTCGGCGCAGGCGGCGATGGCGATGATCGCGTCCGGGTGCATGTGGTCCACATGCGCCTTCGGGATGTAGGCGTGCAGGGGGGTATCGATACTCGCGGCACGCGGGTTCAGGTTGAACGTGCAGTGCGGCAGGTAATCCACCATCTCGTCTTCATGTTCCAGGCCGCGATAACGCTTCTTCAGCGCATTCAGCTTGTCCATGTAGAGCGTGGAGAAACCATCGAGCTTGATGGAGCCGAGGTCGCCGCCGGAGCCCTTGACCCACAGCACCTGCACGTCTTCACCGGTCAGGTGGTCGCGCATCGTGACCTTGGCCGAGGTATTGCCGCCGCCGAAATTCGTCACGCGCAGGTCGGACCCCAGCAGATTGGAGCGATACAGCAGCAGTTCGGGCTCGCTCAAGGAGGCTGCCACGGCGTCGTCCCACTTTGAAACGATCGGGGTTTGCGCGGGAGTTTGAGAATTTGCGGTCATCAGCTTGCCTGGTTTCAGTCGTATTCGTTGCTCGGGCTCTTGCGGCGGCCCGGCACCCGCGGTCAGCGGGTTGCGCCCATGGTGGAAACGGGCCGCAGTGTGAGCCGAAACCTCGTCGGCGGCGCGGCGTGTCCACAGGAAATCAAAAGGATGAGCGAAAGCGCGCAGCGCCCGGCCGCTGCTCACGAAACGCTCACGGCCGTGAGCGTTTGTTGATTGACCCTGTCATGGGATTGACGTAATCTGCTTTCGGAACTGTGTTTCACCTGCGATCTGAGCGATCTTGATCGCACTGCAACATGGCGACGGCGCCTGCAGGCCAGCGGCCGGGGCGCGACCCGCGAGGGCGCCACAGACGGCGTCCTTCGGCAAACCGAGGCCCACCCCAAGAGGTCGGGCCACTTCCGAGAGACAACGGTCGCCGCCGCTGCAGGAGGGCGCCCGAGAACAAGGTGGCTCCCATGATCAATCACAAAAGGCACAAACGTCTGCTCAAACTGCTGGACGAGCGTGAACACGCCAGCGTCCAGCAATTGATGGAATGGTTGTCGGCTTCGGCCGCAACGGTGCGCCGGGATATTTCCTGGCTGGCCGCGAAAAACCAGCTGACGCGCACGCGCGGCGGTGCGCAGCGCCTGGAGCAAAAGAAAAAGTCATACACGCTGAGCAGCGAGACTTTTCAAAACAACGCGCAGCAGAACACCAACGCCAAACGCGCCATTGCCCGTTACGCGACGTCGATGTGCAATAACGGCGAAACCATCATCATCAACGGCGGCACCACCACGTTCATGATGGCGGAGTTTCTCGTCGAGAAACAGCTGAAGATTCTCACAAACTCGTTCCTGATGGCCGAGCGCCTGCTCGTCACCAGCGACAACGAGATCATCCTGCCGGGCGGCAAGGTCTACCGCGAGCAGAACGTCATCCTGAGCCCGTTCGAAAACGACGTGGCCCAGCACCATTACGCGGCCAAGATGTTCATGGGCGTCTACGGCCTCTCCATCCTGGGCTTGATGGAGGCCGACCCGCTGCTGATCCAGGCCGAGAAGCGCCTGATCGGCCAGGCCGAGGAACTCGTCGTGCTGGTGGACAGCTCCAAGTTCCAGCGCAAGGCCGGCCTGGTGCTGTGCGGGTTGAACCGCGTGTCCACCGTCATCACCGACACCGGCGCGTCAGACAGCGCGGTGCAGCTGCTGGAGCACTACGGCGTGCGCGTCATCACCGTGGAACCGGAAGCGGTGGACCCTCGCGTGGTGGAGGCTTCGGCCATGAGTTCGCATGACTATGCGGCCGTGCTGGAGTCGGGCGCTTACCACCGTCACGCAGGGCTGAACTCTTGAGCGCTTTGATCCCTGGCACGGTTGTCCTCGACATCGGCAAGACCAATGCCAAGCTGACCCTCATCGACGGCGACGGCAAGACGCTGGCCGAGGCGCGCACGCCCAACACCGTGCGCAGCATGGCGCCTTACCCGCATCACGACACCGAGCGGCTGTGGTCCTGGATGCTGGGCCAGCTGCGCGAGCTGTCGGCACTGGCGCGCATCCGCGCCATCGTGCCGGTGACACACGGCGCGACGGCCGCGCTGGTGGACGACGCCGGCCTCGTGCTGCCGGTGCTGGACTACGAGCATGTGCCGGGCGATGCCACCGACGCGGCGCGTTACGCCGCGCTGCGTCCGGCGTTCGACGAGAGCGGCTCGCCGCAGCTGCCGGCGGGCCTCAACCTCGGCCGCCAGCTGGACTGGCTGGCCACGCGCTTTCCCGCCGAGTTCGCGCGGGCGAAGCAGGTGCTGATGTACCCGCAGTACTGGGCCTGGCGCCTGTGCGGCGTCGCGGCCAGCGAGGTCACCTCGCTGGGCTGCCACACCGACCTGTGGCGTCCCGCCGGCGGCGGCTTCTCCAGCCTGGTAGAACGTGCAGGCTGGGAGCGCCTGTTCCCCGAGCGGCGTGACGCCTGGGCGCGGCTGGGCACGCTGCGGCCCGAGCTGGTGGCCGACACCGGGCTGCCCACGGACTGCGAGATCGTCTGCGGCATCCACGACAGCAACGCGTCGCTGCTGCGCCATCTGCTGACGCTGCAAAAGAGCGGGCCCTGCACGGTGCTGTCCACTGGCACCTGGGTCATCGCCGCGGCGCTGGGCTCGGCGACCCGGCCGCTGGTCGAGGCGCAGGACATGCTGGCCAACTGCGACGTCTTCGGCGACGCCGTGCCCTGCATGCGCTTCATGGGCGGTCGCGAGTTCGGCGCCATCGCCGGCGAGCGCCCGGCGCCGTTCACGGCCGAGGACATCGAGCGGCTGATCGCGCGGCAGACGATGGCGCTGCCCTGCTTCGCCGAAACGGGTGGACCCTTCGCGGGCCAGGCAGGCCGCATCGAAGGTGCCATGCCGCAGACCGACGCCGAGCGCGCCGCGCTGGCCACGCTGTACGTGGCGCTGATGACCGACCACTGCCTGGACGCGCTGGGCGCCAGCGGCCGCGTCGTCGTCGAAGGCGCGTTCACGGCCAACCCGTGGTTCGGCCCGCTGCTGGCGGGGCTGGCCGACGGGCGAGAGGTGGTGGTGTCGGATGACAGCAGTGGCACGACCTGCGGGGCGTGGCTGCTGGAGGCGTGGGGGCGGGCGCCGGAAGCGGGTGCGTCTCCCGTTGAGGCCTGGAGGCCGGCGGGATGGCAGGCCTATCGGGACGCTTGGCGGGCTGCGGCCAGGGCGGCTTGACGCGGTAGGCCCATGCCGGGACGTCGCCCCGGCGGGCGACCTTCTTTTTGAGCGACCAAAA
>JAYSCT010000081.1:0-20980 GCA_041914785.1 Roseateles sp. | reverse complement strand
CGGCCAGCACCAGCACGAAGGCGCCCAGCACGCCGGCCATCAGGTCGCCGAAGGCTGCCCACGCCGGCGTGCCGACGCCTTCCTGCTCGATCTCCAGCGGCTCATCCATGCGCGGCCGCCGTGTTCTGCAGCGCGTCCAGCACGGCCTTCTGCGACCCCAGGCACAGGTCGATGACCTCGCGCGCCTGGGCGACGTAATAGCCCAGTTGCTCGTCGCTGCGGTTCATCGCGCTGCCCAAGCGCTCCTCCAGCGCGGCCAGGTGCTGCACCAGCTGCGCGTTGGCGCCCTGGTACTGCTCGACGGCCGCGCCAAAACCCTCGCCCAGGCTGCCCATCTCGGCGGCGCTGGCGGCGATGGTAGTGGCAGCCTCTGCCAGCGTCTGGCCCGTCGCGCCGGCCTGCTCGGTGAAGCGCTCGCCCAGCGAGGCCAGTTGCGTTGCCGAGCCGTCCATCAGCGTGCTCACCTGCGTGGCCGTGCCGGCCAGCAGCGTCTCCACCTGCGTGGCGGTGCCGCCCAGCAGCGTGCCGACCTGCGCGGACGCGCCCTGCAGCAGCTCGTCCACCTTGGCCGATGCGCCGCCCAGCAGCGCCTCCATCTGCGCCGACGTGCCGGCGATCAGCGCATCCACGCGGCCCGACGCGCCCTGCAGCAGCGCGTCCAGTGCCGCGCGCTGCTCGCCCGCGGCCTGCTGCAGCGAGGCCAGCAGCGTCGACACCGTCTGCATCAGCTCGGCGCGCTCGGCCAGCGCGGCGCGGTCCTGCGCCTGGCTCTGCGCCAGCTGCTCGCGCAGCGCGGCGACGACCTCCACGGCCGCGCGCGGCGCCTCGCCGGCGGCCTGCAGCAGCGCGCCGGCCTCGCTGAGCGTCGTCTTCGCCTGGGCCTCGGTCTGGGCCACCAGTTCGCGTGTGTGCTGCAGCAGGCCGTCGGCGAGCTGCTGCTGCTGGGCCAGCTGCGCGGCACCGGCTGCCTGCAGCTCGGCGCGCCAGGCGGCCAGCCGTTCGGCGTCGTTGGCGACGTGGGCGGACTGCAGCTGCGTGTGCGCCTCGGCCAGCGCCGCGACGGCGGCCTGTGTCTGCGCGGCGAAGCCGGCGGTCAGCTCGGTCAGCGCGTCCTGCGCGCGCTGGCCGCTGGCGGCCAGCAGCTGTTGCGCGGCCTCGCGCTGGGCGAGCAGCAGCTGTTCGTTGGCGGCGCGCTGTGCGCTGAGCGCCTCGGCGTCGGCGCGGGCCTCGGCGCGGCGCTGGGCGTCCAGCTCGGCCTGCAGCGCGGCGTGGCGGGTCTGCGTGTCGGCGATGCGGTCCAGCAGGTCCTGCGTCTGCGCCGCGAAGCCGGTGGTCAGCGCGGCCAGCGCCTGCTGGGCGCGGGCGCCGCTGTCGGCCAGCAGCTGCTGCGCGGCCTCGCGCTGGGCGGCCAGCAATTGCTCGTTGGCGATGCGCTGCGCGTGGAGGGCATCGGCCTCGGCCCGGGCCTCGGCGCGGCGCTGGGCCGCCAGCTCGGCCTGCGCGGCCTGCTGCTGCGCGTGGGCGTCGGCCACGCGGTCCAGCAGCGTCTGCGTCTGCGCGGCAAAGCGCTCGGCGGCGTCCGCCAGGGCCTGCTGGGCGGCCGCGCGCTCGGCGGCCAGCGCCTCGGCCTGCGCGTGCAGCGCGGCGGCGCGGGCAGCGTCGGCCTCGGCCTGGGCGGCCAGCAGGGCCTGGGCCTCGGCGGCCCAGCGCTGGCTCAGGCGGTCGACGGCCTGCTGCGTCGCGGCGCCGGTGTCGGCCAGCAGTTGCAGCGCGGTCGCGCGCTGGGCCGCCAGGCCGTCGGCCTGCGCCTGCGCGGCGGCTTCGCCGTGCTGCGCGATCTGCGCGACGCCCGCCTCGAAGCGGGCGCCCAGCGCCGACAGCTGCTCGCCCACCTGCGTGCCGACGCGCTCGTGCAGCGCGGCCGCCTCGCGGGCGATGCCGGCCATCGCGGCTTCGGCCGCGGGCTGGATGGCGGCGCCGGCCAGGCGGGCGGCGTCGGTCAGGCTGGTGCGCAGCGTCGCGTCCACGCTGGCGGCCAGCTTCTCGTAGGACTGGCTGGTTTCGGCGTGGAAGCGGTCGTTCTGCGCGACGAGGCGGTCGGCCATCGCTTGCGCGAACTGCTGCAGCTGGGCGACGAGTTCGCGCTGGTTCCTCTTGGCGTCTTCAGCGGCGGCCGCCTCGGCGGCGGCCTGTTCCAGCGCGCGGCGGTGCGCGGCCGTCAGCGGGCGCAGCTTGCCCAGCAGCGCCGTGTCCAGCCGCGCGACGACGGCCGCGCGCTCGCGGCGTGCCAGCGCCACCATCAAGCCCAGCATGGCCGAGCCCGTCACGCCGGCCACGCTGGCGCTGAAGGCCAGGCCCAGGCCCTGCACGGGCGCGCCCAGGGCGGTGCGCAGCGCGGCCAGGTCGGCCGACGCGCCCAGAGCGCTCGCCGTGCTGCCCAGCGTGATGACGAGGCCGATGAACGTGCCCAGCATGCCCAGCAGCACCAGCAGGCCGGCCAGCGCGGGCGCCAGCGACAGCCCCGGCAGCGCAGTCCGGGCGGCGGGCAGGCCGTCCAGCCGCTGCTGCACGGCGGCGCGCAGCGACTCGGGCAGCGCGGCCAGGACGTCGTCGCCGTCCAGCGCGGCGCCCAGCCCGCGGCTGGCGCGGCGGAAGGCGGTCAGCTCCCACACGCCGACGGCGAAGAAGGCCGCGATCAGCAGCGTCATCGCCAGCGCCACCGGGTGGTGGCGGGCGGCCGCCAGCGCGGCGCCGGCGATGCCGGCCAGGCCGGCGGCCAGCGCGAGGGGGTAGAGGGCGTGCAGGAAGCGGTTCATCGGGTGTCGGCGGCGTGCAGGGCCTCGTTGAGCCCGTGCACCGGTTGAAGTCGGAGGTCCAGCTCGGCCCGCAGCGCGCGCTGCAGGTCGGCCCAGACGCGCAGGCGCCAGCGGCGCGGGTCGGCGGCGTGGTGGAGTTCGGCGCGGCGCGTCAGCAGCGCGGGCAGGCCGGCCAGCGCCTGTTTCTCCTGCGCGGCGACGGTGTGGTCGAACACGGCGTCCAGCTGCGCCAGCCGCGCCAGCGCGCCGGACGCCTCGGCCAGCCGCGGCCTCAGCTTCTCGCGCAGCGAGGCGACGCGGGCGGCCATGTTGCGCTGCTGCTGCGCGTGATGCAGCCGGAACGGCGCGAGCAGGTCGGCCAGCGGCATGCCGTCAGGCGCGGGTTCGGCCGCGTCCAGCGCCAGCAGCGCGTCGTCGAAGGCGTTGGCCAGGTCGCTGTGCAGGCGGTCCAGCGCGGCGGCGGCCCAGTCGCGCGCCTCGCGCAGCGCGGCCGGGTGGCTGCCGGCCGCGGGCGGCGTGGCCAGCAGCTGCGACAGCCCGATGGCATCGGCCCAGCCCAGCCAGCCGCCCAGCCGCTCGGGCACCGGGGCGGCCGCCACCGGGGCGACGCCCCATTGCAGCAGCAGCCGGGCCAGGGGCTCGGGCGCGGGGGGCTGCGTCGTGGGGGCTTGCATGGGGTGTGCCGCTCACGCGGGCGCGCGAGCAAAAAGGGCGAGATTTTAGTGAGCCCCGGTGGACAGGGCACGGGGGCCGTCACGGGCGGGGCGGAGAATGCCCCGACTCCCGCAGTACGGACCCCCTCGCATGCACACCCACGACCTCGCCGCCTGGCGGCACGACCATGTCTTCGACACCGGCAACGCGGCCGGCGAGCGCGGCACGCGGCGCGTGCTGTGGATCACCGCCGCGATGATGGTCGTCGAGATCGCCGCGGGCTGGTTCTACAACTCGATGGCGCTGCTGGCCGACGGCTTCCACATGAGCAGCCACGCGATCGCCATCGGCTTGAGCGTGGCCGCCTACGCCGCCGCGCGCCGCCATGCCAGCGACTCTCGCTACGCCTTCGGCACCTGGAAGATCGAGATCCTCGGCGGCTTCGCCAGCGCCATCGTGCTGCTGGGCGTCGTCGCACTGATGGTGTGGGGCTCGGTGGAGCGGCTGCTCAGGCCCGAGCCCATTCACTACCCGGAGGCGATGGCGGTCGCCGTCCTGGGTCTCGTCGTGAACCTCGTCTGCGCCTTCATCCTGGGCGACGCCCACCACCACGGGCACGACCATGGGCACGGCCATGACCACGACCACGGCGACCACCATCACCACGACCTCAACCTGAAGTCCGCCTACCTGCACGTCGTTGCCGACGCGGCCACGTCGGTCGCCGCCATCGCAGCGCTGGCGGGTGGCTGGTGGCTGGGCTGGGGCTGGCTGGACCCGGCGATGGGCATCGCCGGCGCCCTCGTCGTCGCGCTGTGGGCCAAGGGGCTGATCCGCGACACCGCCGTCGTGCTGCTGGACCGCGAGATGGACCACCCCGTCGTCGACGAGATCCGCGAGGTCGTCGCCGAGCGCGGCGCGGCCGGCGAGGCGGCCATCGCCGACCTGCACGTGTGGCGCGTGGGCCGGGGCGCCTATGCCTGCGCGCTGACGCTGGTCACGCACGACGAGCAGCTCACGCCCACGCAGGTGCGAGAGTGGCTGGCCGTGCACGAGGAGATCGCGCACGCCACCATCGAGATCCACCGCTGCTGACCGCCATGCCCGCCGCCACCTCGCCCGACGCCGACATCGAGCTGCGCAACCGCTGCACCCGCTGGCTGAGCGGCCACCGGCCGGCGCGGTCCATGCGCGAGGCGCTGCTGGCGCTGGCCGACGTGCCCGAGGCGGCGCTGTCGCTGGACGTCTACGGCCAGGGCGAGGCCGTGCAGGCACTGGAGGCGCAGGTGGCCGCGCTGCTGGGCAAGCCAGCGGCGCGCTACTTCCACAAGGGCGTGGCGGCGCAGCTGGCGGCGCTGCGCGTGCACTGCGGCGACGGGGACGGACCGGTGGCGCTGCATCCGCAAAGCCACATCGCCATCGACGAGGCCGACGCGTTCGAGCAGCTGATGGGGCTGCGCGGGCGGCGCGTGGGCTACCCGGATACGCCACTGACGGCGACGCTCATCGACGCCGACGCCGACGCCGACGCCGACGCCGACGCGGCCGACGCCGGGCTGCCGGCCGTCGTCACCGTGGAGCTGCCGCTGCGCCGCGGCGGCTACCGGCTGCCCGAGTGGAGCGAGCTGTGCGCCCTCAGCGCCTGGTGCCGCGAGCGCAGCGTGCCCCTGCATGTCGACGGCGCCCGGCTGTGGGAGGCCGCCGCGCACTACGGCCGCCCGCTGGCCGACATCGCCGCGCTGGCGGACTCGGTCTACGTGTCGTTCTACAAGGGGCTGGGCGGCCTGGCCGGCTGTGTGCTGGCGGGCAGCGCCGACTTCATCGCCGCCACGGCGCCGTGGCAGACGCGGCTGGCCGGCAATGTCTACACGCAGGCGCCGTTCGTGCTGGGCGCGCTGCAGGGCCTGCGCACCCAGCTGCCGCGCATGCCGGCCTACCGCGCGCGGGCGCAGGCGCTGGCGGCGCTGCTGTCCGCCGAGCCCGGCTGGTGCGTCGCGCCGGACGTGCCGCAGGTCAACGCCTTCCAGCTGCACCTGCCCGCCACGCCCGATGCGCTGCGCGACGGCCTGCTGGCCGTGGCCGTGCGGGACGGCTTCTGGCTGGGCGCGCGCGCCGTCGCGTCCCAGCGGGTGGCGGGCGGCGCGATGATGGAGATCGTCATCGGCGACGCGGCCGACGGCTGGGCCGACGCCGACGCGCTGCAGGCGCTGCGCGCGGCGCTGGCCTGAAAAGACAACGGCCGCCAGGCCCCGGGGTGGGGCGTGGCGGCCGCTGCGGTCAGCCGGTGGCGATCAGCGCGACGTCGGCGCGGGGCCGCGGTTGGCCAGGTGGCGGAACGTGATGCGACCCTTGCTCAGGTCGTAGGGCGACATCTCCAGCGACACGTTGTCACCGGCCAGGATGCGGATGTGGTGTTTGCGCATCTTGCCGCCGGTGTAGGCGATGACCTTGTGGCCGTTCGTCAGCGTCACGCGAAAGCGCGAGTCCGGCAGGATTTCGTCAACGACGCCGTGCATTTCGATCAGTTCTTCCTTGGCCAAGTGTGAGCTCCTAGTGCGATAGGTTGTACGAATCGGCGCGGCCAGGGGCCGCGCACGGTTGTCGTCAGTGGCCGTGTGCCCAGGCCAGGCCTTGCGTCCTGGCGTAGCGCAGCGCGGCCTGACGGCTGCTGAAACAGGGCGTGAACTGCATGACGCGGTCCACGCTGGACATGCCCTGGCCCGAGCGGATGGACACGAGGGCGTAGAAGCCGCCGCCGTTCCGGGCCTGGGTCATGGGAGAGACGACATAGCGTCCCACTTCGATGTTCTTGTTGTTGTTCATTTTCTTCTTCTGTTGTTGACCGCGGGGCCCGGCAAGGGGCCGCGCGGGGGAGACGCCGTCAGGCGCCTCAGACCGAACGGATGTTCGATGCCTGCAGGCCCTTGGGACCTTGCTTGGTCTCGAACTCCACCTTGGCGCCTTCGGCCAGCGAGCGGAAGCCGCCGCCGTTCTTGATTTCGCTGTGGTGGGCGAACAGGTCCTTGCCGCCGCCATCAGGTGTGATGAAGCCAAAGCCCTTGCCGTCGTCGAACCACTTCACGGTGCCGGTTTCGATGTTCATGGTGTTTCCTTTAATTTCTGGAATGGAAGACAACTCCGCCGGCGACATTGCCATGCGGAGACAGAGACACTCAAGAACACTCACCGGGAGTTGTTGAAGCGAGCCGCTCGCGAGAACGGGCCAGAGGGTGGCCAGCGGGGCTGCAAGAAGACCTTGAGAAAACGGTCTTGCGCGAATCTATGCCTGGATTGTAGCCGCTTGGGGCCCAATCACCTCGCCCGCCTGGGGCTGTTGCCCCGCGGCCGACCGTGATGCCCTCACGCGGAGGGCCGGCCGCGTGGCCGCAGAATGGCCGTCCACCCCTGCCGAGCAGCGCCCCGCATGCCGTCCTGCCCGCCCCGCCTCGATGCCGAGCCGGCCGCCGCTGCGGCTGACGCTGGCCATCGGCGTGGCCGAACTGGCGGCCGGGGACCGCAGCCATGAGGGCCTGATGCGTCGCGCCGACGAGGCGCTCTATGCGGCCAAGCGGGCGGGGCGCAACCGCGTGGTGGCGGCGGGCTGATCGTCAGCCGCGCTCGACGCGGCACTGGAAGCAGTTGAACTTCGAGCGGATGTGCACATAGGCCACGTCCGGGCGGGCCAGGATGTCGCGGCAGGCCTGAGCCAGGTCGGTGCCGGGCACGACGTGGCCGGTCTCGTAGACGATCCAGTCGCGCGCGTCGTAGCCGCGCACCAGCGCCGGCGCCAGGTGGGCGAACCAGGCGGGCAGCGTGTCGGCCTCGTAGCGCTCGCAGCCGGCCTGGTGCAGGAAGATGGGGCCGGTCTCGGCATAGGGCTGGGCGGCGTCGAACGGGCGGTAGGCCAGCACGAGCTTGGTGTCGCCCTTGGCGATCAGCTGTAGGCAGTGCCGGCAGGGGTTGCCCGGGCCGGCGGACGGCTCGGCCAGCGGCGGCTGGCCGTGGGCGTCGAGGCCGCCCTGGCGCAACGCGTGCGCGTGGGCGGTGGGAATGCCTCGGACGAGGAGTTTCTGTGCGGTCTGCATGGGGCGGGCTCCGTGTGGGATTGGCCCGCATTGCAGCAGCGCCGCGCCCGGCGCGCTGGCCGGGAACGGACATGGAAATCGGCTCAGTGCCGCGCCGGGCCGCCCTGCGGCTGGCCGTTGTCGGGCTTGCGCGGGAACGGCGCGAACATCGCGCCCAGCACCGACGGGATGGCCGCCACCATGACGATGATGAAGTAGGTCTTGTAGCCGAAGTGATCGGCCAGCGGCCCCGACACCATCTGCGTGGGCACCAGCGTCAGGTTCATGATGGAGTTCGCGAACGCGTAGTGCGTCATGTGGAACTTGCCCGGCGAGATCTGCTGCATCATGTACAGCATGTTGGCGACGAAGCCGAAGCTGTAGCCGAACTTCTCCAGCGTGACGAGGCTGGCGACGGTCCAGAAGCTCAGCGAATGCCCCGGCCCGGCCAGCTGCGACAGCACGACGAAGCAGACGTGCGGGATGTTCAGGCACAGTGCCATGAACACCAGCGTGCGGCGGTTCAGGCCGTACTTGGCCATGAAGGCGCCGCCCAGCAGGCCGGCGCCCAGGCTGACGACGGTGGCGATGGTGCCGTCGATGAGGCCCTTGTCCTTCAGCGACAGGCCCACGCCGCCGGCATCGGGCGAGGCCTGCAGGAACAGCGGGCCCTCGATCAGCAGCAGCCCCTCGGAGCTGCGGTACAGGAAGACGAACAGCAGCATGCCCCAGATGCTGTCCTTCTTGAAGAAGTCGACGATGGCCTCGCCGAAGGTGCGCAGCGCCGCCTTGACGCTCTCGGGCCGCTCGCCCAGGCTGCCGGTGGGCAGGAAGAACCAGTGGTACACGGCCAGCAGCGCCAGCGTCGCGCCGGACATGCCCAGCGCCCAGCTCCACGCGGCCGTCGTGCTGAGGTGGTGGTCCTCCTTCAGCGAGCCGGCCAGCCACACCACCAGCGCGGTGCCGAACAGCCGGCCGACGTTCCAGAACACGCCCTGCACGCCGATGTATTTCGCCTGGCCCTTCTCGTCCAGCGACGTGATGTAGATGCCGTCCACGCAGATGTCCTGCGTCGCCGACGCGAACGCCATCACCCACAGCACGGCGATGGTGATCTGGAAGTAGTTGGGCAGCGGCAGCGCCACGGCGATGCCGCACAGCAGCAGCGCCATCAGCACTTCCATCCACAGCACGAAGAACTTCTTCGTCTTGAACATGTCCAGGAAGGCGGCCCACAGCGGCTTGAGCGACCAGGCGATGCCGATGCTGGCCGTGGCTAGCGTGATCTCGCCGTCGCTGTGGCCCAGGTCCTTGAACATCGTGCCGGCCACCCAGATGACCATCGCGAACGGGATGCCCTCGGCGAGATAGGACGATGGGACCCAGGCCCAGGGGTTGCGGATGCGGGGTGATGCGGTGCTCATGCGGATGAAACTGGCTGAAATAGTTCTGGGCCCCGGGTGGACAGCGCGGCGTTGTCTCCAAGCGCGCGGACAGCGTTGTCATTTTGGATCGCAAGAGCGCCCGGGGAGCGGCTTCACCGCGCCGCCCGGAGGCGGGCGCGGTGCGCGTGGCGACATGCTAGGCGCGTAACCGCCCGTGGCTTATGCAGGGTTACGCGAGGGGCGGCCGGCCCGGCGCCGCAGCCGCGTGGCGCGCCGGGGTCGCGCGGCGCGTGCCGCTTCCCTACACTGCCGGCCTCCCGACCCCACCGTCCCTGCGGCCGTGATCGACGACGCCCTCCTGGCCACCCTCAACCAGCGCTGCGACGTGGTGCTGTCCTCCAGCAGCGCGGCCGCGGTGCCCAGCCTGTGCTGGGGCATGGCCGGCCGCGTGCTGGCCGACCGCCGCACCGTCGAGGCCTGGGTGCGGGAAGACCAGGCGCGGCAGTTCCTCGCCGACGTGCGCGCCACCGGCCGGCTGGCGGCCGTGTTCAGCGAGCCCTTCACCAACGTCGCCGTGCAGCTCAAGGGCCGGGGCGGCCAGGTGCGCCCCGCCACGCACGACGACGCGGCCTTCCTGCGCGAGCATGTGGCGCACATGGTGGCCGAGCTGGCGCGGGTCAACTTCGGCGAGGCCTTCGCCCGCAACTTCTTCGAGCATCCGTGGACGGCGCTGGCCGTCGTGCGCTTCGAGGCCGCCGAGGTCTTCGTGCAGACGCCGGGCCCGCGCGCCGGCCAGCCCCTGGGTGAGCGCGGCCATGCGGCTTGACCAGATCCGCGCCGCGCTGGAGGGCGCCATCCCCGCCACCATGGCCACCTGCGCGCCCGACGGCGAGCCCAACGTGGCCTTCCTGTCGCAGGTGCATTACGTGGACGGCGAGCATGTCGCGCTGTCCTACCAGTTCTTCAACAAGACACGCCGCAACATCCTCGCCAACCCGCAGGGCCAGCTCAGCGTCGTGGACCCGCACACCGGGCGCCTGTACCGCATGCGGCTGCGCTACCTGCGCACCGAGAGCGAGGGCGCGCTGTTCGAGCGCATGAAGGCCCACCTCGAAGGCATCGCGTCGCACACCGGCATGGCCGGCGTGTTCAAGCTGCTGGGCTCGGACATCTACCGCGTCGAGGAACTGGAGGCGCTGCCCGGCAACACGCTGGTGCCGGCCGCGCCGGCGCTGCAGCCGCTGGCCGCGCTGCGCCGCATGTGCGAGAAGCTGGCCGCCGCCAGCCCGGCGGGCGACCTCGGCGCGCTGGTGGACGCCGCGCTGGACGCGCTGGTGGCCGACCTGCAGGTGCGCCACGCGATCTTCCTCGTCATGGACGAGCCGGGCCGGCGCCTCTACACCGTGGGCAGCCGCGGCTACGCGCGCTCGGGCATCGGCTCGGAGGTGGCGCTGGGCGACGGTGTCATCGGCGTCTGCGCGCAGGCGCGCACGCCCATCCGCATCAGCTGGCTGACGCAGGCCTACCGCTACAGCCGCGCGATGCGCGAGGTGGTGCGGCTGGCGGGCGCGCCGGCCGAGCTGTCCATCGAGATCCCCTACCCGGGCCTGGCCGACCCGCACAGCCAGCTCGGCGTGCCGCTGCTGCACGGCGGGCGTGTGCTGGGTGTGCTGCTGGTGGAGAGCGAGCAGGACCTGCATTTCACGTACGACCACGAGGACGCCCTTGTCGCCTTCGCCCACCTCGTGGCCGCCACGATGCGCACGCTGGGCGACGCTGCCGAGGCCATGCCCGAGCCGCGCGTGGAGCCCGAGTCCGTCTTCGGCGCGCTGCCGCCCGAGCCGCTGCAGGTGCGCTACCACGCGGCCTCGCACAGCGTGTTCTGCAACCAGGACTACGTCATCAAGGGCGTGGCCGGTGCCATCCTGTGGCGGCTGCTGAACGAGCATGTCGCCACCGGCCGCACCGAGTTCACCAACCGCGAGATCCGGCTGGACCCCGCCATCAAGCTGCCCGACGTCGTCGACAACCTGGAGGCGCGCCTCATCCTGCTGCGCCGCCGGCTGGACGAGCAGCGCCCCGGCATCGCGCTGCTCAAGTGCGGCCGCGGCCGGCTGAAGCTGCAGGTGTGCCGCCGGCTGCAGCTCATGCCGCTGTAGCCGCCGCGCCCACGCCGCGCCACAGGTTCACGGCAAAGGCCAGCACCGCCAGCCCCACCGCCACCGAGCCCAGCCCCACCAGCGGCTCGGCCGCCGCGGCGCCGCGCATCAGTGCCGCCAGCGCGCCCAGCATCACCGGCAGCGCCAGCTGGTGCAGCCAGAACTGCAGCGCCACCAGCCGCACGTTCAGCGTCGCGGCGTGCTGCTGCGTCACCAGGCCGAAGCCCAGCATGCTGGCCCAGCCCAGCAGGTTGACGTGGGCATGCACCGAGCGCAGCACGAAGTCGTGCGTCGCCCCCATGTAGTTGCCGAGTGCGACGCCGGCGACGAGGTACAGCGCCGCCATGCGCAGCCACCAGGCGCCGTAGCGCCGGTTGCGGTCGAAGTCGTGGTTCATCGCGCGCCCCCGTTCAGGCCGTCAGGCCCGACTGCACCGGGATGCCCAGGCCGCGCGCCAGCGCGCCCCAGGCCGCGTCGTCCAGTCGCTCGCGGGCCAGGGCCAGCGCGGCGCCGAACACCGGCGCGGGCGCGTGGCGCAGGCCGCCCAGCAGGCCCAGCCGCTCGGCCGGCGCCAGCGCGGGCAGCATCCAGCGCATCGACATCGTCATCTCGGCCGGCGTCAGCGCGGCCAGCAGCCGGTCGTGGATGGCCACGATGCCCGCGTCGTCGAAATGCGCCCACAGCACCGCGTTGTGCTCCGTCTCCTCCAGGTGCATGTGCGCCAGGTTGTGCGCCGCGAACAGGCACACCGCGTGGTACAGCGCGTGGCAGGCCGCCGGCCGGTCCTCGGCCGCGCAGCCCGGCAGCGCGCGGGCATGGGCGCGCAGCGTGTCGATGTCGCGCTCGTGCTCCACATGCTCGGTGGCAATGCGCTGGCTGGTGCCCGGCCGGGCCTGCTCCAGCGCCGGGTGCAGGAAGGCGTTCTCGTGCGCCAGATGCGCCAGGCAGAACACCGCCGCCGCGTCGACCTTGTCGGCCAGCTGCTGCACCGAGCCCGCGTCGTGCGGGTCCACGCGCCCGGCGCTGGTGACGAGGTCGGCCAGCAGCAGGCGCAGGCCCTTGTGGATGCTGGCGTAGATGTCGAAACGCGGCGCCGAGGCGGTGCTGCGGACGGCGAGGAGTTCCTGCAAAGAGGTGTGCATGTCGATTCCCTGGAAAGTGAGTTGAACGGCCCGAACATCGGTGTCGAAACGTGCAATCCACTGTAGGAATCGGGGCGGCGGCGCGCCGCTAAATGCTTGCTAGCGGAACCTTAAGAGTTTGCTAAGTGATTGGTTTGATTGGTATTTTTGACATTGTGGCCGTGCCGGACGTCATGCCGGCGCGTCATGCCGGCGCATCACCCGGCTGCGGCCCGTCGTAGCCCTCGACGATGACGACATCCGCCTCCGCGGCCGACTGGCGCAGCGCGATCTGCGCCGCGTACTCGGGCGAGCGGTAGCAGGCCAGCGCCGCGTCGTAGCTCGGGAACTCGACGACCACGTTGCGGCCGCGGCTCGTGCCCTCGGGGTTCTCGAACCGCCCGGCGCGCACCAGGAAGCGGCCGCCGAAGCGGGCAAAGATGGCGTCGTTGCGCTGGACGTAGAGCTTGTAGGTCTCGGCATCCGAGACGTCGACGCGGGCGATCCAGTAGGCCTTGGGCATGGTGTCGGGGCGGCAGCAGCGAAGCCTGCGTTGTAGCGCATCGCGTGCAATCCGTCCGGCGCCGGTGCCAGGTCTTGCGGCACACTGCCGCACGGCATGCCGCCACCGCGGCCCGACGAGGCCTGGGGCAGCCGTGAAGGAGGGGGAATGAGCCAACACGACGCGGCCGCACGAGCCGTCGCACCGCCGGCGGCACTGCTGGCCCACAGCCACGAACTCTGGTGGCAGGAAGACGAGGCCGGCGTGCTGCGCGAGGTCTCGGCCACGGCCGCCGCGCTGACCGGCTGGCGGCCCGACGCGCTGCTGGGCCAGCCCGTCAGCCGCCTGCTGGACGCCGAGGCACGCGAAGCGCTGGCGCAGGCGCTGGCCGACGGGCGGCCGGGCTGCCAGGCGCTGCTGCAGCGCCAGGGGCAGCCGCCGCGCCACGTGGTGCTGGCCGCCCAGCCGCTACCCGGGGCCGGCGGGCGCTGGGTGCTGGCCCGCGACATCTCCGAGCAGCTGCTGCTGCAGGAGCGCCTGCAGCACAGCGAGCGCCGCTACCTGGAGCTGGGCGAAACCGCCAGCGAAGGCGTGGCCGTCGTGCAGGATGGGCGCTTCTGCTTCGTCAACCGGCACCTTTGCGAGTTCGTCGGCTTCCCCGAGGAGCAGTTGCTGGGCCGGCCCTTCCTCGATTTCATCTTCGAGGACGACCACGAGCTCGTGATGAGCAACCACCGCAAGCGCCTGACGGGCGTGCCGCTGCCCACGCGCTACGAGTACCGCGTGAAGACGCGCACCCGCGGCGTGCGCTGGCTGGAGATGGGCGGCTCGCTGATCGACTGGCAGGGGCGCCCCGCCACCATCAACACCATCAACGACGTGACCGTGCGCAAGGAGCTGGAGGCCCAGGTGCGGCAGCTGGCCTTCGTGGACGCGCTCACCGGCCTGCCCAACCGCCGGCTGCTGGACGACCGCCTGCGCATGGCCGTGAACCAGGGCCCGCGCACGGGCCTGCACGGCGCCGTGCTGTTCATCGACCTGGACCGCTTCAAGCCGCTGAACGACACCCACGGCCACGCGGCCGGCGACGCGCTGCTGCTGGCCGTGGCGCAGCGGCTGCAGGCCGCGGTGCGGGCGTCCGACTCGGTGATGCGGCTGGGTGGCGACGAGTTCGTCGTCATGCTGACGCCGCTGCCGGCCGACCCCGGCGACGCCGCGCACCAGGCCGAGCGCGTCGCGGCCAAGCTGCGCGAGTGCCTGGCCCGGCCCTACGAGCTGCGGCTGCCCGGCCCGCACGGCGGCGAGCAGCGCGTGCTGCACGACGGCTCGGCCAGCATCGGTGTGGCCCTGTTCGGGCCGCAGGACGACCAGCCCGACGCCGTGCTGGCGCGCGCCGACCAGGCCATGTACCGCGCCAAGGCCGCGCGCTGACCGCGGCCGGCGCGGGCGTGGCGCTGCCGCGTCAGCGTGCCGGCGGCGCGGTGACGAAGCCGGCCACGTCGTCCAGCACCGGCGCCAGCCAGCGCAGCGGCCGTCCGAAGGCGCCGATCAGCGTCATGTGGCCGACGCGGTCATAGCGCCTGAACACCACCGGCACGCCCGCCGCCTGCAGCCGTGCGGCCAGCGCCGCCGAGTTGCGTTGCGGGTCCACCAGCCTGTCGCTGGCCGCCGCGCCGAGGAAGCTGGGCGGCGCGCCGGCGCCGGCGTGCGACAGCGGCTGCGTGCCGGGCGGCACGTCGGGGTGGAAGAACACCGGCTTCACGTCCGGGTTCTCGATGGGCAGGAAGTCGTACGGCCCGGCCAGCCCCACCCACCCCGCCAGCTCGCGCGGCGCATGCCCCGTGGGCGCCAGCCAGCGCGCGTCCAGCGCCAGCATCGCCGCGTTGTAGCCGCCGGCGCTGTGCCCCATGACGAAGACGCGCTGCGGGTTGCCGCCCAGGCCCTGCGCATGCCCGAGCGCCCAGGCCAGCGCGGCGGCGCTGTCCTGCAGGAAGGCGGGGTAGCGCACCTCGGGGTACAGCCGGTAGTCGGCCACCAGCGTCAGGATGCCGCGCGCCGCGAGCGCCTCGCCGACGAAGGCATAGCTGCCGCGCTCGCCGTTGTTCCACGAGCCACCGTAGAAGAACACCACCACCGGCCAGCCGCCGGCCGGCGCGGTGCTGGTGGGGCGGTAGACGTCCAGCCGCTGCCGCGGGTGCGGCCCGTAGGCCACGCCGGCGGTGCGCGTGTAGGTGTCGCCGGGCGCGAGTGCATTCAGCGCCGTCGTCGGCGAGCAGCCGGCCAGGCCGGCCAGCAGGCCGAGGGCCAGCAGCAGCGCAAGGGTGGGGCGGGAGCGGGCGGGCATGGTGCGGGGGAGGGGTGGTCAGAGCTGGGTGCGCAGCAGGCGGGCGGCGGCCTCCCACGCCCGCTCGGTGAGCGGGCGGTCGCGCCACTGCTGCAGCGTGATGGGCCGGGCGCGGGCCCAGTCCGCCTCGAACACCGCCTGCTGCTCGCGGCCGAACGCGGTGCTCATCACGTTCAGGTTGGCCTCGTCGTTCAGGCGGAAGGAGCGGTTGTCGAAGTTCGTGGAGCCGACCGACGCGAACAGCCCGTCCACCACCAGCCCCTTCACATGGAACATCGTCGGCTGGTATTCGGCGAACTCGATGCCGGCCTCCAGCATCGGGCCCCAGCTGCTGCGCGAGGCCTTGCGCACCGTCTCGGAGTCAATGTGGCCGCTGGGCGTCAGGATGCGCACCTTCACGCCGCGCCGCGCGGCGTCGATCAGCGTGCGGATGGTCAGCTCGTCCGGCACGAAGTAGGAGTTGGCCAGGTCGATGCGCTCGCGCGCCGCCGTGATGGCCAGCAGATACATCAGGTGCATGCTCTCGCTGCCGCCGCTGGGCGAGCTGCTGAACATCTGCGCCGTGTGCGGGCCCACCGGCGCCAGCGCCGGGAAATACGCCTCGCCGTGCAGCACCTCGCCGGTGGCGCGCATCCAGTTGTCGAGGAACACCGACTGCATCTGCGCCACCACGGGGCCGGTCACGCGGTAATGCGTGTCGCGCCACTCGCCCGGGTCGCGCGCCTGGCCGCGCCAGTGGTCGGCAATGCCCACGCCGCCGGTGAAGCCGGTGCGGCCGTCCACCACCAGCAGCTTGCGGTGCGTGCGGTTGTTCAGGCGGCCCCAGTGAGCGAAGCGCGGCTCGTGGAAACGCTCGCAGGCCACGCCGGCGGCCTTCATCTCGTCCAGCAGCGCGGTGTCCATCTTCAGGCTGCCCACCCAGTCCAGCAGCACGTTCACCTTCACGCCGGCGCGTGCGCGCTCGGTCAGCGCGTCCACGAACTCGCGCCCGATGCTGCCCGACCAGTAGATGTAGGTCTCGAAGTTGACCGTCTTCTGCGCCGAGCGGATGGCCGCCAGCATCGCCGGGAAGATCTGGTCGCCGTTCAGCAGCGTGTCCACCTGGTTGCCCTCCACCAGCGGGGGCCCCAGCAGCGCGCTCAGCGAGCGGCGGAACTCGGCGTCGTCCGTCTCGTACAGGCGCGGCAGCTTCTCGTCGATCTTCTTCTCGGCCGACGACAGGTTCTGGAACAGCAGCACCGCCAGCAGCGTGACCGCCGCCGTGGCCAGCACCAGCAGCCCGCTAGCCATCTTGCGGCGCGCCATGGGGGGCCGTGCGCGTCAACGCGCCGTCAGCCGCTTCACCAGCAGCGCCGCCACGTCCTCGCTGGAGCGCGGGTTCTGCCCGGTGATGAGGTTGCCGTCCTCCTCCACATGGCTGAGCAGCGGCAGCAACGCGGAATGGAAGTCGGCGCCGCGCGCCTTCATCTCGTCCTCCAGCAGGAAGGGCACCACGTCCTTCAGCCGCGCCAGGAACTCCTCCGCGTTGGTGAAGCCCGTCACGCGCCGGCCCTGCAGGAAGGGCTGGCCGTCGGCGCGCCGCGCGTGGATCAGCCCCGCGGGGCCGTGGCACACCGCGGCGATGAGCTTGCCGGCCGCGTCGTGGCGGGCGATCAGCGCGTGCAGCGTGGCGTCATGCGCCAGGTCCACCATCGGGCCGTGGCCGCCGGGCAGGAACAGCGCGTCGAAGGTCTGCGCCGCCACGTCGGCCAGCGGCACGCTGTGCTGCAACGCCTGCAGCGCGGGCTGCCAGCGCTGGCGCTGCTCGTCGTCCGGCGCGGTCTTGGGGTCCAGCGGCACGGCGCCGCCGCGGGGCGACGCCACCGTGACCGCAATGCCCGCCGCCGTCACGGCCATGTAGGGCACGGCGAACTCCTCCAGCCACAGGCCGGTGGGGTGGTCGGGCACCAGCTGGCTGGCACTGGTGGTGACGAACAGGGCATGCATGGCGAGGTCCTCGGCGGGTGAATCGTTGCCGGCCACTCTAGGCAGGCGCCGGCGCCGCGGCTGTCAGCGGGGGCGCCGTGGCGGCGTGCGACGCGCGGCCTCGCGTCAGCGGCCGCCGCCGTCACCGAGGGTCGTGCAGCGGTCCGCCCCACGGGGTGGCAGCCGCCGCCCGCGCGCTGCCTCAGCCGCCCGCGTTGGCGGCCGCGCTGTTCGACTCTGCCGCCTGGTCGATCATCAGCCGCGCCATCAGCAGGGCCACCAGCGTCTCCACGGCGGGGTCGTCGCTCAGCAGCTCCACGAGGTGGCGGTTGCGCAGCGTCAGCCACTTGCCCTGCGCCGTGGCCAGCAGCTGGCCGCGGTGCTCCACGCGGAACGACATGTCGATGAAGTTGCCGGT
The DNA here is from genome assembly GCA_041914785.1 of Roseateles sp. GTDB lineage: Bacteria > Pseudomonadota > Gammaproteobacteria > Burkholderiales > Burkholderiaceae_C > Pelomonas. The sequence goes on along the minus strand of JAYSCT010000081.1, from coordinate 3,552 downwards.
GAACGTGGCGCCGTCAAACGGCCCGCCTTCCACCACCAGCGTGCGCCGCAGCGTGAACACGCGCTGGCACAGCGTGAAGGCGCCCAGCGGCGAGCTGATGTCCCACCGCGGCACCCAGCTCAGGATGCGCCGCCGCATCACCGTCTCGGCCCCGCCCGCGGCCGTCAGCACCCACACCTCGCGGAACCAGGCGAAGCGCCAGGTGCAGTCATACAGCTCCACGGGCTCGCTGCCGTCGCCGCGCTCCTCGCGGATCTTGAAGCGCTCTTTCAGGGACAGGAGTTGGGTGGCGACGCTGAGGTGGCGGGGCATGGGCAGGGGTTGCACGAGTCGGGGCGGCTTAAAAAGTTGGGCTGAGTCTGTGATGCCAACCAGCCCGCATCGGGTATTTCGAAGCGCTGGAAACGTCCATGAGTGAATCTGGGCGGCTTGTCGCCGAGGGGTTTGAATTCGAGACCTGACCCCGATCCCGTTGGTCAGTGGCCGGGAAGATGCAGCACGCCGGCGCGCTGCGCCAGCGCGGCGAGGCGCCGGTCCAGCGTCCACAAGGCCGCACCAGGCGTCAGCCGTGTGGACGCCAGCAGCGCGATGTCGACATAGCCGCAGCCCTGGCCGAACAGCTGTTCGCGCTCCAGGAAGGCCAGCACCTCCTGCAGGGTGGCCTGCTGCACCGAGGGCAGCCGTGACAGGTCGGCCAGCGTGCGGCTGCGCGACGGCGGCGTGCCGCAGGCCAGTTCGCCGATCACCAGCGGGTGGCAGAGCACCAGGTCCAGCGCCAGCAGTTCGGCCAGCGCGGCGTTGTGCTGCCGGAAGTGGTCCACCCAGACGGAGGTGTCCACCAGGACCGGCTTCACTTCGGCGCTGCCTCGCGGCGACGGGGTATGTCGGCCATCGCCGGCGCCTGGCCGCCCAGCGCGGCCAGCCGCTTGGCAGCCTGTACGCGCACAAAGGTCTTGATGGCCTCGCGAAACAGGTCGGCCTTGTCCATGTCGGGCTCAGCGAGCTCCAGGGCCTGCTGGTACAGGGCGTCGTCGATGGTGACGGTGGTGCGCATGATGAGTGCCTCAGAGTTGATGCGAGTCTGCATCTAACGAGGCATCAGGGCAAGCTGTGGGTTCGGCTGGGAACGGAGCCCAGGGCGTCGGCATGCAGCAGCTGGCTGCCGTCCTCACTGCTCCAAAGCCCAATGGGCTGGCCGTGGGCGAAGTCATAACGGGCCAGCACCGCACCACTGGCGTCACGGTCCAGCACGGCATTCTCGCCATCCCACTGCGTGCGCACGAGCCGCGGGGGTGCCCCGGGCTGCAGCGGGTTCAGCGCTTCCTTGCTGACGCGCAGGCCGTCGTAGTCACAGCCGTAGGTGCCCAGCAGCGTGCGATTGCGGCTGACGCTGGCGAGCAGGTCGCGCGCGTTCCAGGTGAATGCTGTTGACCGAACCGCGGCTGACGATGCGCTCGCTCAGGCGGTTGTCGGCACGGTCGTAGATCCCGGCACTGTCGATGCTGTCGGCACCGCGCTTGAGGGTGCCGCCTTCAAGCCGGTCGGCGCCGTCGTAGCCGGTAGCTGGTCAGCTGCGCGCCGTTGGCCGCGTGGGCGCGGTTGACGCGCTCGGTCAGGCGGTTGCTCTAAACCGCATCGTAGAGACGCGGTTCCTAAGGTGGCGCAGGCACGCCGCCGTCCATTGACGTCCAGTGCTTGGCCGCTGTTGACGCTTCCTGAGTCGCCCAGAGGGTTTGCAAATCAAGCGCAGGAATGCTGGGCGGTGGCGCGGATTTTTAAAGAGCGATTCTGTCGTGGAAACCAGATTCATATTGGTCTTGTGTTTAATCCGGATTGGCGACTCCTAAATCTCGCAACTCCTTTAACCCCTGAAGCAGCCGATCACGCTTCGGCTTGGGCGCTCCCAAGGGGGCCACGAGCACAACATCGTCCACGCCATCCGATAGAAAAAGATCAATCACGAAGGGCCACAAGGTGTTGGACGAACTCAATTGCTCTCTCCATCCTTCTTGCAACGCCCTCTGTCGCGTCACCACCACCTGACTCTCCGGATCGCGCCGAAAAAGCCTTGCTGGTATACCTGCTACATCGAATTCCTTAAAGCGCGCTTGACTAATATCTAAAGCCCAATCGATTTGCCGATACAGCTCCTGCCTATCCGCATCGAACGGCCCCTGAGTGGCCTCCGTCCTGTCGCTGTGATGCACCCATCTATTTATCTTCAGCTTGCCAATGTTGCCGCGAAGAGTTACATGCTTGAAAGTGGCGCCCCAAATTATTAACAGGTCATTTGTAAGAAGTCCGTCGATCATGACATTCTCCACTACAGCTGGACCTATGTCACATCCATTTGACTTGCATCGAATGATTTCGACATTCCTCACAGTTGAACGCTTGTCTAGCTCCCTGGTCAGGGAAATGGCGCTATTGACGAACGTGCAATCTTCAAAGCGAATATTTTCAATTATATGCGCCCCACCCCTATCAAAAATAGAGTCAATAAATTTCTCGTGATATTCAATCATTTCGGGAAGGCCAATCTATTAGGCAGCCCAGGATGAGTTGCATATTTTGTGAACGAGCCGTATTTTCTAGCCGCGTGGCTGGGTATCTGTGCAGCAGTCGTAATATCAAGCGGATGGAGGTTATACCCAACATATCCGAAGAAGTTGGGCGTGGATGCAAATGGTTTTGATTGATATTGCAGGACCTTGGAAAGGTTGGTGTCCTCACAAACGATTCGCGCCGACAGTCGTTCAACAGCCTTCCCATAACTCGCGCCGGCCAAGTTTGTCTTATTTACCAGATGTTGATAACTGCCGAGACTCATCAAATCACGAGCTATTCGAGGATTTTTTGCCAAATATGCCACCGCTTGGTTCACAACACCTGGCGGCATTTCCTGCCTCGATGTCAGCCATATCCAGCAAGGCTTTATACCGTTTTACATCCGGATCACCCAGGCCGAGTTTCAGCGCCACGAGTGCGAATTATCTGCCTGCTGAGCTCGGAAATTTCTCTGCTGGGATTTTTACATCCATAATCGTTTAGGGCAACCTCGCATCGACGGCGGTCTCAAATCCGAAGTGCAACACCTTGCCAACCGGTAAGGTACGCGAGTGAAGAAGACTAGATACCGGCAACTTCAGCCTGAAGAGCGAGTCACGCTGGCGAGCCTGCAGCAGCAGGGATACAGCCTCAGAGACATCGCCAAGACGTTGAACCGTAGCGCCAGCACGCTCAGCCGTGAGGTGGGGCGCAACACGAGCGTGGAATCGGGGGATTACGTGGCGCGAGAAGCGCTGCAGGCCCGGGATCAGCGACGTCAGACGGGGCGCCCGTGGCCCAAGCTGCACCCCGAGCTCAAACTCTGGCGCGTGGTTCAGACCTGCCTGAGCTGGCGTTGGTCGCCACAGCAGATCGCACGGACACTGCGCCGCATGTGGCCCGACGAACCCGACATGCACGTCTCGCACGAGACGATCTACACCGCCATCTAGTCAGACCTGCAAAATCAAATTCCACGAGATTCGGTGACGGGACGGCCACGGC
>JAYSCT010000080.1:0-21923 GCA_041914785.1 Roseateles sp. | reverse complement strand
CGAGAGCGAGCCCATCCTGCAGGGCCACCCGCTGCTGCGGCTGGAGAACGCGGTCTGCACACCGCACATCGGCTACGTGGAGCAGGACAGCTACGAGCTCTACTTCGACGCGGCGTTCGACAACGTGCTGAACTTCATCAGGTCGCAGCCGACCAACATCGTCAACCCGGACGCGCTCAAGGTCCTGAGATGACACCCCTCGTCCAACGGGTACGCTGGCCGGCCTTGCAGGCCGCGCCGCAGCAGGTGCTGCGGCCCTTTGGCAGGCACGGGTCGCCCACCGGGCGCCCCATGTCCGGCCTCAGCCCCCGCGGGGATGGCGATGCTTGCCGGATTGACCGGCCAGCACATCGCCGGAACGGGCCGGCTTGGGAACGGCCCGGCGCGCGGCCCGAATGACCCACCCCACATCGCCGGCCGAGCTGTTCGTCGCCTTCACGCGGCTGGCGCTGCAGGGCTTCGGCGGCGTGCTGGCGGTGGCGCAGCGCGAGCTGGTGGAGCGGCTGGGCTGGATGAGCCGGGAAGAGTTCGTCGAGACGCTGGCCATCGCGCAGGTGCTGCCCGGGCCCAACGTCGTCAACCTGTCCATGATGATCGGCGACCGCTTCTTCGGCCTGCGCGGTGCCGTCGCGGCGCTGGCCGGCATGCTGGCGGTGCCGGCCGCCGTCGTGCTGGTGCTGGCCGCGGTGTTCGACCAGCTGGCCGGCCACCCGGTGGCGCGGGATGCGCTGCGCGGCATGGGCGCAGTGTCGGCCGGGCTCATCCTGGCCACCGGCATCAAGCTGCTGCCGGCGCTCAAGACCAGCCCGCTGGGCCGGCCGCTGGCCGCCACGCTGGCGCTGGGGGCCTTCGTGCTGATCGCGCTGCTGCGCTGGCCGCTGATCACGGTGCTGGCGCTGCTGGGCGGCGGCGGCATGGCGCTGGCATGGTGGCGGCTGAGATCATGACGACACCGGTCGACCTCTTCGGCCTGTTCCTGCACTTCCTGACGCTGTCGCTGCTGTCCATCGGCGGCGCGATCTCGACGGTGCCGGAGATGCACCGCTTCCTCGTCGACCGCACCGGCTGGCTGTCGGACGCCGGCTTCACGTCCTCCATCGCGCTGGCCCAGGCCGCGCCGGGGCCCAACGTGCTGTTCGTCGCCGTGCTGGGCTACAACGTCGCCGGGCTGGCGGGTGCGGCGGCCTCCATGGCGGGCATCCTGCTGCCGTCCACCGTGCTGACGCTGACGGCCACGCGCTGGATGCGCACCCACCGCGGCCATGTGGGCCTGCGCGCCTTCTCGGCCGGCATGATGCCGCTGACGCTGGGCCTGATCATCGCCACCGGCTGGCTGCTGGCCCTGCCCTTCCTGCGCACCAGCGAGCACCGCTGGGGCACGCTGGCGCTGATCGCTGCCACCGTCGTGCTCACGCTGAGGACCAAGCTGGGCCTCGTCTGGATGGTGCTCGGCGGCGGCGTGCTGGGGGCGCTGGGCCTCGTCTAGGCAGGGCGGAAGGCCGCGGGCGGCCGCCCCAGCAGCCGCAGGAAGGCGCGGCGCATGCGCTCGGTGTTGCCGAAGCCGCAGTCCAGCGACACCCGCAGCACCGACGCCGCCCCGCCCTCCAGCGCCGCGCGCGCCGCCTCCACGCGCAGCCGCTCGACCGCCTCGGCTGGCGTCGCGCCCGTCTCGGCGCGGAAGCAGCGCGCGAAGTGCCGCGGGCTCATGCAGGCGCGCGCCGCCAGGTCTTCCACGCGGTGGGCCTGGCGCAGGTCGCGGCGCACCTCGTCCAGCAGCACGCCGAAGCGGCCGTCCGGCCGCTGCAGCTCCAGCAGCGGCGAGAACTGCGACTGGCCGCCCGGCCGGCGCCGCTCCACCACCAGCTGGCGCGCGGCCTCGCGGGCGATGTCCTCGCCGTGGTCGTGGGCCAGCAGCGCCAGGCACAGGTCGATGCCGGCCGTCATGCCGGCGCTGGTCCACACCTCGGGCCGCTGTTGTGCGCGCTGGGCCGGCTCGCGCACGTAGATGCGGTCGGGCTGCAGCCGCACGGCGGGGTAGTCGGTGGCGAACTGCCGGCTGCGCGACCAGTGCGTCGTCGCCGTGCGGCCGTCCAGCAGCCCCGCCGCCGCCAGCACCAGGCTGCCGCTGCAGATGCTGGCGATGCGCGCACCCGAGCGGCTGGCGCGCTGCAGCCAGCGCATCAGCGTGGCGTCGCTGCAGGCCGCGTCCACGCCATCGCCGCCGATCACCATGACCAGGTCCAGGTCGCCCAAGGCCCGCGGCAGCCCCTGCACCGGCCACGCCACGCCGGCCGAACTGCGCACGACCGGTGGCGCGCTGGCCACCAGCCGCCAGTCGTAGCTGCCCGGCAACGCCAGCCGCGCAACCTCGAACACCGCCATGGGCCCGGCGAGGTCGAACTGCTGGAAGCCGGGGAAGACGACGAAGGCGATGCGGCAGGTCACAGCGGGATCATGGCAGAAAAGGTGGGAACAGCGTCATGGCGGCCATCGGTCGATGAACCCAAACTCGCGGCCATCGATCACCCAGGACACGCCATGACGGACCCCGGACACGCGCTCATCACCATCACCCAGCGGCCCGCGACGGTCTTCGCCGAAGGCCACGGCGCCTGGCTGATCGACGAGGGCGGCAAGCGCCACCTCGACCTCATCCAGGGCTGGGCCGTCAACAGCCTGGGCCACAGCCCGGCGCTGATCACGCAGGCGCTGCTGGCGCAGTCGCAGCGGCTGCTGAACCCGAGCCCCGCCTACTACAACCGCCCGTTGCTGGACTTGGCCGGGCGGCTGGTGGAGCTCAGCTGCTTCGACCGCGTGTTCCTGGCCAGTTCGGGCGCCGAGGCCAACGAAGGTGCGGTGAAGCTGGCACGCCGCTGGGGCAGCCGCCGGCGCGGCGGCGCGCACGAGATCCTCGGCTTCGAGCAGGCCTTCCATGGCCGCACGCTGGCGATGATGAGCGCGTCGGGCAAGCCGGGCTGGGGTGACATCTACGCGCCGATGCCGGCGGGCTTCACGAAGGCGCGGCTGAACGACATCGCGTCGGTGGAGCGCGCGATGACGCCGCACACGGCGGCCGTGATGATCGAGCTGGTGCAGGGCGAGGCCGGCGTCGTCGTCGCCGACCCGGGCTTCGTGCGCGAGCTGCGCGCGCTGACCGCCGAGCGCGGCGTGCTGCTGATCGCCGACGAGGTGCAGACCGGCATCGGCCGTTGCGGCCGCGCATTTGCGTACGAGCACTACGGCATCGAGCCCGACGTGATGACGCTGGCCAAGGGCCTGGGCGGCGGCGTGCCGCTGGCGGCGCTGCTGTGCAAGGAGGAATTCAACTGCTTCGAGCCGGGCGACCAGGGCGGCACCTTCGCCGGCAACCCGTTGATGGCCGCCGTGGGGCTGGCCGTCGTCAACGAGGTGTGCCGGCCGGACTTCCTGGCCGGCGTGCGGGCGCGCGCCGAGCAGCTGTCAGCCGGCCTGCAGGCCCTCGCGCGGGAGTTCAGCCTGGCCGGTGAACGCGGCCTGGGCCTGCTGCGGGCGCTGGTGCTGCCCGTGGACGTGGCGCCCGCGGTGGTCGCCGCGGCCCAGGCGCTGGAACCCGTCGGCCTGCTGCTGAACGCGCCGCGCCCTCACCTGATCCGGTTGATGCCGGCGCTGAATGTCAGCGAAGCCGAGCTGGGACAAGGCCTGGCGCTGCTGCGGCGGGCGCTGCGCGAAGTCCTTTGAGGACGATCACGTGGTTCCAAAGATCTTGTCGCCGGCGTCGCCCAAGCCGGGAATGATGTAGCCCACCTCGTTCAGGTGGCTGTCGATGGCCGCTGTCCAGCAGCGCACGTCGGGGTGGGCTTCCTGCAGCGCCTTCACGCCCTCGGGCGCGGCCACCAGCACCAGCGCGCGCACGTCCTTGCAGCCGCGCGCCTTCAGCAGGTCGACCGTCGCGATCATGCTGCCGGCCGTGGCCAGCATGGGGTCGATGATGAGCGCCGTGCGGGCTTCCAGGCTGCCGACGAACTTGTCGAAGTAGTTCACCGGCTTCAGCGTCTCGTGGTCGCGCGCCAGGCCGACGACGGACACCTTGGCGTTGGGCAGGATGTCCAGCACGCCGTCCAGCATCCCCAGGCCCGCGCGCAGGATGGGCACCACGGTGACCTTCTTGCCGGCGATCTGGTCGCACTCGGCCGGGCCGCTCCAGCAGTTGATCGTGACCTTCTCGGTCGGGAAGTCCGCCGTCGCCTCGTAGGCCAGCAGCCGCGCGATCTCGCCCGTCAGCTCGCGGAACTTCTTCGTCGAGATGTCCGCCTCGCGCATCAAGCCGATCTTGTGCTTGACGAGCGGGTGCTTGACTTCGATGACGGCCATGGCGGGAACTCCCAGTTTTTCTAAACAGTCAGAATTATCGACTGCCCGATGCGGTCCGCTGGCGCAGCACCTCGTACAGGCACACGCCCGACGCCACCGACACGTTCAGGCTCTCGACGGCGCCGGCCATCGGGATGCGCACCAGCTCGTCGCAGGTCTTGGCCGTCAGCTGCCGCATGCCCTCGCCCTCGGCGCCCAGCACGAAGGCAATCGGGCGCTTCAGGTCGAGGTCATAGATCGAGCGTTCGGCCTGGTCCGACGTGCCAACGACCCAGATGTCGCGTTCCTTCAGCTCATTCAAGGTGCGTGCCAGGTTGGTGACCATCAGGTAGGGCACCGTCTCGGCCGCACCGCTGGCCACCTTGGCCACCGTGGCGTTCAGGCCCACGGCGCGGTCCTTGGGCGCGACGACGGCATGCGCCCCGGCGCCATCGGCCACGCGCAGGCAGGCACCGAGGTTGTGCGGGTCGGTCACGCCATCGAGCACCAGCACCAGCGGCGGGCCTTCGACGGCGTCCAGCACGTCGTCCAGCGAATGCGGCTGCGCAATGGCCGCCACGCGGGCGACGACGCCCTGGTGGCGCGGGCTGCCGGCCAGCTGGCTGAGCCGCTCGTCGCTGCTCTCCACAAGCTTGGCGCCCGCCTCCTTGGCGCGCTCGATGAAGGCGCGCATGCGCTGGTCGCGCCGCGCGGGGTCGAAATGGACCTCGGCGACGGACCCCGGCTGGGTCTTGAGGCGGACGGTGACGGCGTGGAAGCCGAACAGGACGGACTTGGGGCTGCTCATCGCACGGATTGTCAGCGACCGGCTTGCTTGCGCACGTTTTCCATGATGTTGACCATCGAGTCGGTCCAGAAGCGGACCTTGTTCTTGGCCAGGTGATCCAGCAGCTGGTCATGCGCCTCGCGCGTCACGCTCAAGTGCTCGGCGCCGACGCCGTGGAACAGCAGCGACACGATCGCGCCCTGCGCCGCCGCCTTCTCGACCAACGCGATCAGCTGCTCGCCCGTCCAGCCTTCGACGAAGTAGGCGGGCATTGCATAAGGGTCCAGCTGCGCGGTGTCGGTCGTCAGCGCCGGCGGCGCCGCGCGGAAAGCGACGAAGTGCGGCTGCAGCGCCTTCACGAAGTCCTGCCCGCCAGCCGTCAGGTCGAAGCACGGCGGCGTGAACGTGCGGCGCGTCTTGCCGTCCAGCGACTGCAGCCAGGTGTTGGCCGCGATGACCTGCTCCTGCACCTGTGCGGCCATCTGGCGGTCCAGGTCGCGCTGGGGCTGCACCCATTCGCGGCCGGGCCCCTTGGCCGAGCAGCCGTGGAACAGGCTGTGGTTACCCAGTTCGTGGCCGGCCGCTGCGGCGGCCTTCCACTCGTTCTGCCGTGCGGGCAGCGTGGGCCCGTTGATCGGGATGTAGAAGCTGGCGCGCAGGCCGCGCTTGTTCAGGGCGGGCACGACGTGGTCCAGCTGGCTGTCCAGCGCGTCGTCGTAGCCCAGGCTGACGGCTGCCTTCGCGCCACCGGGCCAGGCGAACGGTGCGGCGCCAGCGGCCGTCGACAGCAGCAGGCCCAGCGCGGCCGCGAGCATCGTGTTCTTCATCGGCATGTCTCCTCAACGAACGAACTGGACGGCCATCAGCGCCCCGATCAGCACGGGCTGGTGGACCATGTAGAAACTCAGCGACCACCGCCCCAGCACCGCCAGCGGCGCCGGCGCCGGGCCCTGCCACAGCCGCGGCCAGCGGCGCGTCACGACGAAGCCCAGCAGCATCAGCCCCATCCACGGCAGCAGCGGCACGTAGTCCTCGGTGACGGGCTTGTGCGTGACCAGCCCCACCCAATCCGTCCAGCGCGAGTCGAACCACGGGTGCTGCACGAAGCGCGGCAACGCGATGGCGGCGGCGGCCAGCACCAGCAGCGCCGCGTCCGGCAGTCGCGCCAAGCCCAGCCGCAGCAGCACCAGCATCACAGCGATGCCGTGCAGCACGCCGAAGCTGATCCAGCTGTCCGGGAACATGACGCGCGAACTCAGCGTCACCAGCAGCGCGCAGCCCACCACCTGCGCCCAGCGCCGCCAGAAGCGCCCGGCCCGCTGCCCCGCCGCCACGGCCAGCGCCTGGCCGCCGCCGGCGCAGAACAGGAACAGGCTGACGATGCAGGTGCGCTGCCAGGTCCAGACCGGATCGCGGTAGAAGTCCTGCCGTACCCAGCCGAAGTGGTTCAGGTCGAAGCAGAAGTGGTAGGCCGCCATCCAGACGATGGCGGCGCCGCGCAGGGCATCGAGGCGGTCGGAGCGAGCGTGCAAGGTTGAGGGCAAGCGTCAGGGCAAGGGGGTGGAGGCCGGATTCTGGCCCCGCAGCACCGCCTGCTGCTGGCGCCGCGCCAGCCGCTCCTCGGCGATGCGGCGGCGCGCGATGCGGTCGCCCTCGTCCGGGTCGGCCGCGCTGTGCATGGCCTCGGCGCGCAGCCGGGCGTCCTGACGGGCGCGGTCGCTGAGCTGGGTCTGCGCGGCCTGGGCCTCGCGGCTGATGTCCCAGTCGGCCTCGCGGTAGCGGCCCTGGCCGCTGCGGCACTGGCGCGCGCGGCGCACCTCGTCCTGCAGGAACTGGCGCTCGGCGTCGCCCAGCGTCGTGGAGTTGGCGCGGGTCTGCATGCCGCGGATCTCGCCGTCGCCAGGGCAGGCATTGCCGGGCGACGCCGGGGCCGCCGGCGCGGACGCGGCGGTCCGGCCCATCGCCGCATCCACCACCTCGGGCTTGATCGCATCCACCACGTTGGGCCGCAGGCTGCGCTCGGACACCGGCTTGCCGGCCTGCGGGCAGGGCTTGTCGCTGAAGACGACCTTGCCGTCCGCCTCGCACTTCCACACCTGCTGCGCCCAGGCGCCCGACAGTGCCAACCCCAGCCCCAGGCCCCATAACGCTCGCTTCATGCTTCCCCCTTCGTCTGCAACCACAATGCGCGCCATCGACATCGCCACGGCCCGCGCCATGTTCCTGCGTCTGCTCGCGCTCCCGCTCATCGTATTGCTCGCCACCGGCCCCGCCGAGGCCCAGAACAAGGCCGCCCAGCCGCGGCCGGTCGCCGCCCGCGGCGCGCTGGACGCCGAGGAGATGAACAACATCAGCGTCTTCAAACGCGTGAGCCCGTCGGTGGTGCACATCACGACGCTGTCGGTGCAAAGAGATTTCTTCTCGCTGCGCACCAGCGAGCAGCCGCGCGGCACCGGCACCGGCTTCGTGTGGGACGCCGACGGCCACATCGTCACCAATTTCCACGTCATCCAGGACGGCGACCGCGCCACCGTGACGCTGGCCGACCAGAGCAGCCACCCGGCCCGGCTGGTGGGCGCCTTCCCCGACCGCGACATCGCCGTGCTGCGCATCGAGGCGCCGGCGACCAAGCTGCCCGCCATCCAGATCGGCACCAGCCGCGAGCTGCAGGTGGGGCAGAAGGTCTACGCCATCGGCAACCCTTTCGGGCTGGACCAGACGCTGACGACCGGCATCGTGTCGGCGCTGAACCGCGAGATCGAGTCCGTCACGCGCCGCACGATCAAGGGCGCCATCCAGACCGACGCGGCCATCAACCCCGGCAACTCCGGCGGCCCGCTGCTGGACTCCGCCGGCCGGCTGATCGGCGTCAACACCGCCATCTACAGCCCGAGCGGCGCCAGCGCGGGCATCGGCTTCGCGATCCCCGTGGACGAGGTCAACCGCATCGTGCCGCGGCTGATCCGCGACGGCCGCTTCATCCGCCCGGCGCTGGGCGTGACCGCCGGGCCCGAAAACCTGACCAAGGCGCTGGGCGCGCCCAAGGGCGTGCTGCTGGTCAACGTGGCCGACGGCAGCCCGGCGGCCGCGGCCGGCCTGAAGCCGTTCGGGCGCGACCGTGCCGGCCGCATCGTGCCGGGCGACGTCATCACCGCCGTCGACGGCCAGGCGGTGGCGGACCTGGACGACATGCTGTCGCTGCTGGAGACACGGCAGATCGGCGAGAAAGTGACGCTGACCGTGTGGCGCAGCGGGCAGACGAGGAAGGTGGCGGCGACGCTGGGAAGTTCCGATTGAGGCGGCCCGGGCGTCGCGCCAGAATCAACGCGCGCTTCAAGGCGCATCAACTTCACAAGGAGACCAGTTCATGGGCAATTCAGGCAACGGACTTCCGGACAAACTCAAGGCGGGCATCGAGGCGCTGTCGGGCATGAACCTGGACCATGTGCGCGTCCACTACAACTCCGCGAAGCCGGCGCAGTTGAACGCCCATGCCTATGCGCAGGGCGCCGACATCCACCTGGCGCCGGGCCAGCAGCACCACCTGCCCCATGAAGCCTGGCACGTGGTGCAGCAGGCGCAGGGTCGCGTGTCGCCGACCGGGCGCAGCCACATCGGCCTGAGCGCCGACGCCGACGCGCTGCAGCTGGAGCGCGAGATGCTGGCCCGGCGCACGCCGCTGTAGGCCCGCGCCCGAGCCCGTACAGTAGCGCCCCGCCCGAGGCCGGTTGCCTCGGGCCTCATCACGCACAGACAGGATTCGCCATGGGCGCGCAATGGAAAGCCAAGCACAAGGACATCGCCGCCAACGCGAAGGGCAAGCTGTTCGGCAAGCTGGCCAAGGACATCATGATTGCCGCGCGCGGCGGCGCCGACCCCAAGGACAACGCCAAGCTGCGCATGGCCGTCGAGGCGGCGCGCAAGGTCTCCATGCCCAAGGACACGCTGGACCGCGCCATCAAGAAGGGCGCCGGGCTGACCGGTGAGACGGTGCACTTCGAGCAGGTCATCTACGAAGGCTTCGCGCCGCACCGCGTGCCGGTGATGGTGGAGGTGCTGACCGACAACACCAACCGCGCCGCGTCGGACATGCGCGTGCTGTTCCGCAAGGGCCAGCAGGGCACGCCGGGCTCCGTGAGCTGGGACTTCGACCACGTCGGCCTCATCGAGGCGGAAGCCAGCACTCCGGGCGCGGATGCCGACACGGCCGCCATCGAGGCCGGCGCGCAGGACCTGCTGCCGGCCGACGAGGACGGCGTCACCGTCTTCCTGACCGACCCGACCGACCTGGACCTCGTCAGCCGCGCGCTGCCGGCCCAGGGCTTCACGGTGCTCAGCGCCAAGCTGGGCTACCGGCCCAAGAACCCCATCGCCGCCGGCAGCCTCACGGCCGAGCAGCTGGAGGAGGTGGAGAGCTTCCTGGCCGCGATGGACGACAACGACGACGTGCAGCACGTCTACGCCGGGCTGGCCGGCTGAGCCTGCGTCGCCGCGGCAGGCCCCGGGTCACCCCCGGGCCGCGCGCAGGCGCGTCCACCGACAGATCCTGACCCCATGGGAGCACACATGAAAGCCTGCCTTGCCCTGGCCGCGGCCCTGCTGCTGAGCGGCGCCGCCGTCGCCGACACGCCGTCGTTTTCCGTCAAGCAGTTCGGCGCCCAGTTCATCGAGGCGCCACCGGGGCGGGACAACAACCTGCTGCCCATGGGCAGCCTCGGCGCGCAGGAGAAGGTCGAGACGCATGCGGTCGTCGCCTTCGACAACCGGCTCATCGTCGACCTGCCCAGCTTCGGCGACGACGCCAAGGTCACCGCCACGGCCATCCTGGCCAACAAGACCCAGGCACCGCTCGGTGCGGCCAGCGTGGCGGGCTTTCGCAAACTCAGCGCCGACGGCCGGAAGACGACCTATTCGTTCTCCGTGACCCGGCTGCCGGATGGCGGTGTCGCGGGTGTCGTCTTCAGCGGCCAGGTCAGGGTCATGGTGGCGAGCGCGGTCAAGAAGACCAGTGTGCCGTTCCAGCCCAAGGTGGGGCAGAAGCTGGAGCTGGGCCTGAGCAACGTGGTGGTGGCCAACGTCGATGCCGGCTCCGTGACGCTCAGCGGCGATGACCGGGTCAGCGCCATCGCCGCCGTCAGGCTCGTCAAGCCGGACGGCTCGGCCGTCGCCGGCGAGCGCGGCGCCTATTCCAGGCGCGGCGGCACCGACGGCAGCACCGTTGCCGTGCAGTGGCAATTTGCGGCGCCCGTCTCGGCGGGCAAGCTGGAGGTGTCGGTGTACCAGGATCTCGGCGCGGTCCAGGTGCCGGTCAACCTGGTGGTCACCAAACCCTACTGATGCTGCCTGGTCAGGCCTCCGCCTGACCGCAGGCAGCCAGAAGCCACCGCTCGAAGGCTTTCACCGCCGACCGAGCCTTGGCCGCCGGGTCGACGATGAGGCGGTAGGCCCGTGCCGACGCGATGCCGGCGTCGAACGGCGTGACGAGCTGGCCGGACGCCAGCAAGGCGTCCACCAGCGGCCGCCGGCCCAGCGCCACGCCCTGCCCCGCCACGGCGGCGGCGATGGCCTCCGAATAGCTCGAAAAACTCAGCCGCGCCGCCGGCCGCAGGTCGGCCAGGCCCCAGGCGCTGAGCCAGGCCTCCCACTCGGCCGGCATGCCGGCGCTGTCGCCGTCCATCGCCAGGTGCAGCAGCGTGTGGCGGGCCAGGTCGGCCGGCTCGCGCAGTGGCAGGCCCAGCTCGCCCACCAGCCGCGGGCTGCAGACCGGCACCATCGATTCGGCAAACAGCTGCCGCCCCTGGGCCACGCCCACCGGGCTGTAGCGGATGGCCAGATCGAATCCCTCGCTGGCCAGGTTGCGGTTGCCCAGGCCCGCGTCCAGCCGCACATCGATTCCCGGGTGGGCCCGCGTGAACGCGGTGAGCCGCGGGATCAGCCACAGCGACGCGAAACCCGGCGTCGTCGTCAGCGCCAGCAGCTGGCGCTGGTGCGGCTCGCGCACGGTGCGCACCGCCACGCGCAGCGTGTTCAGCGCGCTGGCACAGGCGGCGTACAGGCGCTGGCCGTCCTCGGTGAGCGCCAGCGCGCGGTGGCGGCGCTCGAACAGCGCCACACCCAGCTCCTCCTCCAGCGAGCGCATCTGCCGGCTCATCGCCGACTGCGTGACGAAGCGCTCCGCCGCCGCCTGCGTGAAGCTCAGGTGGCGGGCCGCCGCCTCGAAGGCGGCCAGCAGCCGCAGCGGCGGCAGGCGGTCCAACGGCTTGGTTGACATGATCTGCAGGAATGCGAAGTCTTCCGAATCATCGTTTGTCGACCAGGCAGCTGGCAATCACCATTCAGGCCACATGCCATGCCCGCAAGGCATGCAAGGAGCCCGACATGCTGATCGACGTCCCGCACACCCGGCTGCTGCTGCAACGCGGCCAGACCTCGCGCCTGCCCGAGGCACGCGACACCCACCTGTGCAGCGCCGAGGGCACGCTGTGGGTGACGCTGGACCATGACGCGCGCGACATCGTGCTGGAGCCGGGCCAGTGCTTCGTCGTGCCCGACGACCGCGGCGTCACCATCAGCGCGCTGAGCACCCGCGCCGTGCTGGACCTGCGCCCCGCCGAGGCCCGGCCGTGAACACCGCACTGGCGCCCGCCGCCGTCGAGGCCGGCCACCGCTGGGTGCTGCCCGGCGGCCGTGAGGCGCTGCTGCGGCTGCTGCGCCCGGGCGACAAGTGCGCCGAGCAGACCTTCTTCAACAGCCTGTCGCTGGACTCACGCCACCAGCGCTTCCACTTCGGCCTGCGCGAGCTCAGCCCCGCGCTGCTGACGCTGCTGACCGACGTGGACCAGCGGCTGCACCGCGCCTGGGTCGTCGAGGCCGAGGCGCCCGGCCGGCCGGTCATTGCCGACGCCCGCTTCGTCTGCGACCCGGCGCAGCCGTCGGTCGCCGAATTCGCGCTGGCCGTGGCCGACGACTGGCAGGGCCTCGGCCTGGGCCGGCGGCTGATGGCCCACCTGGCCGCCGAGGCGCGGCGGCAGGGCGTGCAGCAGCTGTTCGGCGACGTGCTGGCCGACAACCGCCGCATGCTGGCACTGATGCGCGAATCGGACGCCCGGCTGCGGCCCCACCCGGACGGAGCGCAACTGGTGCGCGGCACGCTGATGCCGGGCGCATGAACTGACCCTCAAATTCAGGACACAAAACCGCGCTCAGACATCGCAAGCCATTGTTTTACAATTGATTTTTATTTTCAATTCAGGACAAAATTCAGGACACACCGCCTGAATCCATGCCCGCCGACCTGCCCAGCCTCGAACGCCTGCTCCGCCCACGCGGCCCGCTGGGGCTGGCGGACATCGCCGCGGCGCTGGGCTGCTCCACGAAGACGGCGCAGCGGCTGATCGCCGCGGCCGGTGACGCCGTCGTGGCGGCCGGGCAGACACGGCGGCGGCGCAGCGCCTGGCGGCGCGAGATCCGCGGCCAGCGCATGGAAGCGCCTCTGTACCGCATCGACGCCGAAGGCCGCCCGCAGCCCGTGGGCCTGCTACGGCCGATCTGGCCGCGGGGCTGCCACCTGGAGGCCGCCACACCGGCCTGGCCCGTGCCCGAAGAGGCGCGCGACGGCTGGCACGACGGCCTGCCCTACCCGCTCTACGACCTGCGGCCGCAGGGCTTCCTGGGCCGCGCCTTCGCGCGCCGGCACGCGCCCGGCCTGGCGCTGCCGCCCGACCCGCGCGACTGGGAAGACGACGCGCTGCTGCTGTCGCTGGGCGTCTTCGGCGACGACCTGCCGGGCGAACTGCTGGTGGGCGACGCCGCGCTGCGCCGCTTCCTCGACCACCGGCTCGCCGCCGCGGCGCCGCTGGCCGAGGACGACCTGCCCGCCGCCTGCGCGCAGCTCGCCGCACAGGCGCTGGACGGCGCGCTGCCCGGCTCGTCGGCCGGTGGCGAATTCCCGAAGTTCACCGTCGCGCGCGCGCTACCGGGCATGGCCACGCCGCACTGCGTCGTCAAGTTCAGCGGCGCCGACGACTCGGCCACCGTGCAGCGCTGGCGCGACCTGCTCGTCTGCGAGCAGCTGGCCGCCGATGCGCTGGGTGACGACGCGGCGCGCACGCGGCTGCTGGCGCACGAAGGGCGGCATTTCCTGGAGAGCGAGCGCTTCGACCGCGTGGGCCTGCACGGGCGGCGCGGCGTGGTGAGCCTGGCGCAGGCCAACGCCGGCCTCGTCGGCGAGGCGACGGACGACTGGACCCGCGTGACCGCGGCGCTGGCCGCCCGCGGCCTGCTGAGTGCGGCCGACGCCGAACGCGCGGCGCAGCGCCAGCTGTTCGGCCAGCTCATCGGCAACAGCGACATGCACGGCGGCAACCTGGGCTTCTTCCACGACGCCACGGGCCTGCGCCTCGCGCCCAGCTACGACCAGCTGCCCATGCGCTACGCGCCGCAGGCCGGCGGCGAAGTCACGTCGCCCGCGCTGCAGCCCGCCCTGCCCATGCCGGCCGAGCGCGAACGCTGGCTGCGCGTGGCGCCGCGCGCGCTCGGCTTCTGGCACGCCGCAGCAGGCGACGCGCGCATCAGCCCGGCCTTTCGAGCCCTGTGCGCCGACAACGCCGGCAGGCTGGCGCACGCCATGGCCCTGGCATGAAACGGCTCGCCGCTGCGCTGCTGGCGCTGGCGCTGTCACTCACGCTGCTGGTGCTGGCCGGCCTCAGCCTGGCCGCCGGCGAATGGCTGACGCGGCCCGTGCCCGCCGCCATCGGCGCGCCACCGGCCGACCTGCACGCCGAGGCGGTCACGCTGCCCTACGGCGACGGCCAGCACCTGGCCGGCTGGTTCGTGCCCGGCCGCCCCGGCGAAGGCGCCGTGCTGCTGATGCACGGCGTGCGCGGCAGCCGGCTGCAGATGCTGGCGCGCGCCCGCTGGCTGCAGCGCGAAGGCATCGCCAGCCTGCTGGTGGATGCGGCGTCGCACGGGGAAAGCAGTGGCGAGCGCATCGGCTTCGGCCGCCTGGAAGCGCCCGGCGCCGATGCCGCGCTGGCGTGGCTGCGGGCACGGTTGCCGGGCGAGAAGGTCGGCGCCATCGGCACGTCGCTGGGCGGTGCGACGCCGCTGTTCGCGAGGCGCGAGCCCGAGCTGGACGCGCTGGTGCTGGAGTCGGTCTACCCCACCATCGTCGACGCGCTGCAGGACCGCCTCGCGATGCGCCTGGGCACGACGGCCAGCCAGTTGCTGGCGCCGCTGCTGCTCGTGCAGATCCCGCTGCGGCTGGGCCTTGGCACGGACCAGTTGCGCCCGGTCGACGCGATCACCTCGGTGCGCGCGCCGCTGCTGGTGGCCTCGGGCGTTGACGACCTGCACACCCGCTGGGCCGAGACCGCGGCGCTGTTCGCCGCCGCTCCCGAGCCCAAGACGCTGTGGGCCGTGCCGGGCGCCCCGCACGTGGACCTGCACGCCTTCGACGCGGCCGCCTACGAGGCGCGCATCGGCCCCTGGCTGCAATCACACCTGCGCAAATCCCCGGGCTGACGGGGCCAAGCCAGCGTCGGCAAGATGCTGGCATGACCGCCCTGCCCCCGCTCTCCATCCTGGACCTCGCGCCCGTCGTCGAAGGCGCCACCACCCGCGACGCGCTGCTGAACAGCCTGGACCTCGTCAAGCTGGCCGACGAGCTGGGCTACACGCGCTACTGGGTGGCCGAGCATCACAACATGGAGGGCGTGGCCAGCTCGGCCACGGCCGTGCTGATCGGGCAACTCGCGGCCGCGTCGCGGCGCATCCGCGTCGGCGCGGGCGGCATCATGCTGCCCAACCATGCGCCGCTGACCATTGCCGAGCAATTCGGCACGCTGGCCGAGCTGTTCCCCGGCCGCATCGACCTGGGCCTGGGCCGCGCGCCGGGCACCGACCGCGCCACGATGCGCGCGCTGCGCCGCAGCCTGGACAGCAGCGGCGCCGAGGACGGCTTCCCCAACGACGTGCTGGAGCTGCAGGGCTACCTGGCGGCCGAGTCGCCGCAAGCGCCGGTGCGCGCCGTGCCGGGCCAGGGCACCGAGGTGCCGATCTGGCTGCTGGGCTCCAGCCTCTACTCCGCGCAGCTGGCAGCCTACCTGGGCTTGCCGTTCGCGTTCGCGTCGCACTTCGCGCCGGAGATGCTGATGCAGGCGCTGCAGATCTACCGCGCCACCTACCGCCCCAGCGCGCGGCACCCGAAGCCGCATGCGATGGTGGGGCTGAACATCGTCGTCGCGCCGACCGACGAGGAGGCGCAGTTCCTGTTCACGTCGGCGCAGCAGCGCTTCCTCGGCATGGTGCGCGGCCGGCGCGGCAAGCTGCCGCCGCCGGTGGCGAGCATGGAGGCGCTGTGGTCACCCGCGGAGCGCATGCAGGTGGAGCGCATGCTCAGCGAGTCCATCGTCGGCTCGCCCGACACCGTGCGCGCCGGCCTGGCCGCCACGGCCGAACGCACCGGCGCCGACGAGTTCATCGTCGCCTGCGCGGTGCATCAGCATGGGCTGAGGCGGCGGTCCTACGAGTTGCTGGCGGGGCTCTGAGCGGGCGGGCAGGCGTCGCCGCGCGCGCCGCCGGGGCTGCGGCTGATCCGGCGACCGATTGAATCCGTCGCCAACAGTGGGCCTTGAAGCCCTCAACACCACGCATGCGCGACGCGGCAGTGCGCACCCCTCCCGCATTGCCCCCGGCTACATTGACGGTCCCTCCCGAGTGCCACACGCGCCCATGCGCACGGACACCTACTACACCGCCACCGCCCCCCAACTGGGCTTCCCCACGCTGGCCGGGACGGCGGACTTTGACGTCGCCGTGCTCGGCGGCGGGTTTGCGGGGCTGGCGACCGCGCGCGGGCTGCAGGAGCGTGGCATCGCCAGCGTGGCGGTGCTGGAGGCGCAGACCGTCGGCCACGGCGCGTCGGGCCGCAATGGCGGCTTCGTGTTCGGCGGCTTCAGCCGCGACGCCGTCGATCTCGTCAACGACCTGGGCCTGGCGCCGGCCCGCGAGCTGTATGCCCGCAGCCGCGACGCCGTCGCGCTGATCCGTTCGCGCATCACCGCGCTGGCCATCGCCTGCGACAAGGTGGAAGGCGGCGCGCTGCTGCTGAACTGGTTCCGCCACAGCGCCCGCGCCGAGCACGGCCTGCGCGGGCAGGCGCGCTGGCTGCGCGAGCAGTTCGGCGTCGTCTGGGACGAGGTGGCCCCCGCACAGGTGCGGCAATGGCTGGACACCGAACGCTACGGCGGCGCGCTGCTGGAGCGCGACGCCTTCCATTTTCACCCGCTGAAGTACGCGCTCGGGCTGGCCCGCGCCATCGAGCAGGCCGGTGGCCGCGTGCACGAGCACAGCGCCGTGATGGCCGTCGACCGGCGGCCGGCGGGTGGCTTCTTGCTGCACACGGCGGGTGGCGCGTCGGTGCGCGCGGCGCAGGTGGTCGTCGCGGGCGGCGCCTACCTGCAGGGCGTGCTGCCGGCGCTGACCGGTGCGCGGCTGCCCATCGCCACCTACGTCATCGCGACGGCACCGCTGCCGCAGGAGTTGCGCCCCATCCGCACCGCGGCGGCGCTGTACGACAACCGCTTCGCCTTCGACTACTACCGCCTGCTGGCCGACCACCGGCTGCTGTGGGGCGGCCGCATCTCCATCCAGGAGCGTGACCCGGCCCGCATCGCGCAGATGCTGCAGGCGGACCTGCTGAAGGTGTATCCGCAGCTGGCCGCGGTGCGCATCGAGCACGCCTGGGGCGGGCTGATGAGCTATGCCCGCCACAAGATGCCGCAGATCGGCCAGCTGGCGCCGGGTCTGTGGTTTGCGCAGGCGTTCGGCGGCCACGGCGTGGCGCCCACGACGCTGGCCGGCGAGTGGCTGGCGGACGCGATCAGCGGCCGCGCCGACCTGCCGGCCGCACTGCAGCGCTACGGCCTCACGCCGGTGTTCGGCCAGGCCGGGCTGCTGGCCGCGCAGGCGTCGTACAGCTGGGCGGAGCTGCGGGACGCGCTGCGCGAGCGGCTCACTTGATGCGTTGCTTCTCCAGCTTGCGCGCCAGCGTGCGGCGGTGCATGCCAAGGCGGCGCGCGGTCTCGCTGATGTTGAAGTCGGTCTCGGCCAGCACCTCGTGGATACGCTCCCACTCCAGCGTCTTGATGTTGACGGTCTGGCGCTCGGTGACCTCGACGTCGGCATCGCCCTGGCGGCGCGCGAACGCAGCCTCGATGTCGTCGGTGTTGGCCGGCTTGGCGAGGTAGTGGCAGGCACCCAGCTTGATGGCCTCCACGGCGGTGGCGATGCTGGCGTAGCCGGTCAGCACGACGATGAGGACCTCCGGGTCCCAGCCGTGCAGCTGCTGCACGCAGGCCAGCCCCGAGGCGCCACCGGCGAGCTTCAGGTCCACGACGGCATGGCCCAGTTCCTCGTCGTCGGGCAGGCCGTCCAGCAGCGCCTTCATGTCGTCCAGCCCGGTGGCGCGCAGCACGCGCCAGCCGCGGCGCTCGAAGGAACGGATCAGGGTGCGGGCGAAGCTGTCGTCGTCTTCGACGATGAGCAGCAGGCGGTCTTCTTCAGGGGCGGGCATCGGTGGGGGATTGTCGCGGCAGCAGGGATGCCAGCGGCAGCGTCAGGGTCACGGCGGCGCCGCCTTCCTCGCGGTTGGCGGCCTCCAGCCGGCCGCCCAGCGTGCGCGCGACGTTGACGGACAGGAACAGCCCCATGCCGCGGCCGGGCTGGCCCTTGCTGCTCTGGTAGGGCTCGCCGAAATGCTTGAGCCGCTCGTCGTCGAAGCCGGGGCCTTCGTCCAACACGCTCAGGCTCAGCGTGTCCTCGTCCGGGCAGCCGGCCTGCAGCACCAGCGGCCGGCCGGGCGCGGCCTCGGCGGCGTTGTCCAGCAGGTTGGCGACGACCTGCTGCAGCGCGCTGTCCGAGATGATGTCCATGTCGGGCAGCGCCTCGCTGCGCAGCGCCAGCTCGGCGCCGGGGTGCGCCGCCCGCCAGCGGATGGCCAGGCCGTCGACGAAGGCCTGCAGCGGCGTGAGCTGCGGCGCCTCGCCGCGCATCTCGCCGGCCGACATCAGGATGCCGGTGACGATGGCCTTGCAGCGCAGGATCTGGCGCTGCATCTCCTCGATCTCCTCGCGCAGCTCCGGCTCGCCGGCGAACGGCGCCATGTGCGCCCAGTCGCCGAGGATGACGCTGAGCGTCGCCAGCGGCGTGCCCAGCTCGTGCGCGGCGCCGCTGGCCAGCAGGCCCATGCGCACGATGTGCATCTCCTCGGCGGCGCGCTGCTTGAGCTCGGCGAGCTCGTTGTCGCGCTGGCGCAGGTTGCGGTTGATGCGCACGATGAACACGCTGAGCAGCGCGACGTTCAGCAGGAAGCACAGCAGCAGCCCGCCCAGGTAGTTGGGCGACAGCGTCGTCGGCGACGACGGGTCCAGCGCCAGCGGGCGGTGCCACTGCGTCAGCGCGACGAAGCCGGTCAGCGTGCTCAACACGATGGCCCCCAGGTAGCCCGGCCGCAGCAGCACCGAGGCCACCGCCACCTGCAGCAGGTAGAGGTAGATGAAGGGGTTGTCGCTGCCGCCGGCGAGGTAGAGCTGGCCGGTCAGCACGCCGACGTCCACCAGCAGCGCGATGCACAGCTCCAGTTGCGACACCGGCTGCGTCAGCCGGTTGCGCCACAGGCTGAACAGGTTGAAGGCCGCCAGGATGCCCAGCAGGCTGAGCATCTCGGCCCAGGGCAGCTCGATGCCCAGACCCGCGTGCACGACGAGCACGGTGGCCAGCTGGCCGCCGACGGCCAGCCAGCGCAGCTCGATGAGCTGGCGCAGGTTGGCACGGCCCGCGCGGCGCTCGGGCGCGACGATGACCGGTTCGACAGGTACGGCGGTGAGGGGCGGCGGCGTGGTGTTCAAGGCGGGGCGCGCCGGCGCTCCTCGCGGACCAGGTAGAAGACCGCGGCGGCCGCCATGGCCGCGAGCGCCAGCCAGGTGGCGGCGTAGACGGCGTGATTGTTGGCGAAACGCACGACCGTCAGGCCGGGGCGCGGCCAGCGCTGCGGCCGGGCGGGGTCGGCGGCCTCGTCGACGAAGTACGGCGCGGCCCGGTCGGCCACACCCAGTTGGGCCGCCAGGCCCGCCACGTCGCGCGAATACCAGCGGCCCTCGGCGGGCTCGTTCCTGCGCAGCGGGCCGCCGCCGGTCTCGGTGAGGCGCAGCAGGCCGGTCAGCTCGACCGGGCCGTCGGGCGCGGCGTGCGTCTCGGGCGCACGGCGGTCCGGCGGCACGAAGCCGCGGTTGACGAGAACGATGCGGCCATCGTCCAGCCGCAGCGGCGCGATGACCCAGTGGCCGCCGCCGAAATCGGTGGTGGCCTGCACCAGCGCCTCGCGGGGCTCGAAGCGGCCTTGCAGCCGCACGCGACGGTATTCGTCGTCCTTGCCGACCGACGCATCCCGCGTCGGAGGCTCGACAGGCGCGGCCTGCAGGCGCTGCTCGACGCGGGCAATGAGGTCCTGCTTCCAGGACAGGCGCTGCACCTGCCAGGTGGCCAGCGCCATGAAGCCCATGCTGGCCAGCGCCGCGGCGACGATGAGTGCGACGCGCGCGGTGCGGGCCATGGCCGGCGTCACATCGTCCGCATCGCCGCCGGGTCGGGCGTCGGCATCATGTTCGCGTTCATGTGATACATGACCCACACCGAGCCGGCCAGCATGATGACCACCAGCGCCACGGTGAACAGCAGCGCCAGCAGCGACCAGCCGCCCTCGACCTTGGCGTTCATGTGCAGGAAGTACACCATGTGCACGACCATCTGCACGGCCGCGAAGCCGAGGATGACCAGGCCGGTGGTCTTGGGGTTGCCCAGCACGTTGCCCATGACCAGCCAGAACGGAATGGCCGTCAGGATGACCGACAGGATGAAGCCGGTGGCGTAGCCCTTGTAGCTGACGTGGAAGTCTTCTTCGCCGTCGAGGTGGTCGTCGTGACCGTGCGAATCATGTGCATGGGCGCCCATCACATCACTCCCATCAGATAAACAAAGGTGAAGACGCCGATCCAGACGACGTCCAGGAAGTGCCAGAACATCGACAGGCACATCAGGCGGCGGCGGTTGGGCGGCGTGAGGCCGCGCTTGTTCACCTGGAACATCAGCGTGACCAGCCAGATGCAGCCGAACGTGACGTGCAGGCCGTGCGTGCCCACCAGCGTGAAGAAGCTGGACAGGAAGGCACTGCGCTGCGGGCCCGCGCCCTCGTGGATGAGGTGGTGGAACTCGTACAGCTCGATGCCCAGGAACCCGAGGCCCAGCAGGCCGGTGATCGCCAGCCACGCGAGCACGTGGCTCTTCTTGCGGGCCTGCATCGCGATCATCGCGAAGCCGTAGGTGATGGACGAGAACAGCAGCAGCGCGGTGTTGGCGGCCACCAGCGGCAGGTCGAACAGGTCGGCGCCCGACGGGCCGGCCGCGTAGTTGCGGCCCAGCACGGCGTAGACGGCAAACAGCACCGCAAAGATGAGGCAGTCGCTCATCAGGTAGAGCCAGAAGCCCAGCAGCGTGCTGTTGGGCGGGTGGTGCTCGCCGCTGTGGTCGTAGTAGACCGGTGCGCCGTTCACGTGCGTGGCAATGGTTGCAGACATGTCAGCAGGCTCCCGGTCAGACGGCGTTGCGGGCGGCGGCGAGGGCACGGGTGCGGGCCTCTTCGCTGCGGGTCACGACGTCGGCCGAGATGTGGTAGTCACGGTCGTAGTTGAAGGTGTGCACGATGGCGGCGATGACGGTGGCGGCGAAGCTGATCGCCGCGATCCACCACATGTGCCAGATCAGCGCGAAGCCCATCGCGGTGGCCAGCATCGCGATGACAAAGCCGGCGCCCGTGTTCTTGGGCATGTGGATGGCCACGAAGCCGCTGGTGGGACGCTCGGCGCCGCGCTGCTTCATGTCGTACCAGGCGTCCATCTCGTGCGCGATGGGCGTGAAGGCGAAGTTGTAGTCCGGCGGCGGCGACGACGTGGACCACTCCAGCGTGCGGCCGCCCCAGATGTCGCCCGTCGTGTCGCGCAGTTGGTTGCGGCGCAGCACGCTGACGGCGATCTGGATCAGGAACGCGGCTATGCCCAGCGCCACGATGCCGGCGCCGATGGCCGCCACGACGAAGTAGGGCTGCAGCGACATGT
Source organism: Roseateles sp. (assembly GCA_041914785.1). Classification (GTDB taxonomy): domain Bacteria; phylum Pseudomonadota; class Gammaproteobacteria; order Burkholderiales; family Burkholderiaceae_C; genus Pelomonas. The sequence goes on along the minus strand of JAYSCT010000080.1, from coordinate 638 downwards.
CATCGAAGTGGCTAACGCGGCGGGTGATGCCCATCAGGCCCAGGATGTACAGCGGCGTGAAGGCCACCCAGAAGCCGATGAACCAGCACCAGAACGAGACCTTGCCCCAGAAGGCATCCAGGCGGAACCCGAAGGCCTTCGGGAACCAGTAGTTGATGGCCGCGAACACGCCGAACACCACGCCACCGATGATGACGTTGTGGAAGTGGGCGATCAGGAACAGGCTGTTGTGCAGCACGAAGTCCGCGGCCGGCACGGCCAGCAGCACGCCGGTCATGCCGCCGATGACGAAGGTCACCATGAAGCCCACCGTCCAAAGCATCGGCACCTCGAACTGGATGCGGCCACGGTACATCGTGAACAGCCAGTTGAAGATCTTCGCGCCCGTCGGGATCGAGATGATCATCGTCGTGATGCCGAAGAACGAGTTCACGCTGGCGCCGGAGCCCATCGTGAAGAAGTGGTGCAGCCAGACGAGGTAGGACAGGATGGTGATGACGACCGTCGCGTAGACCATGGACGCGTAGCCGAACAGCTTCTTGCGGCTGAACGTGGACACCACTTCCGAGAACACGCCGAAGATCGGCAGGATCAGGATGTAGACCTCCGGGTGGCCCCAGATCCAGATCAGGTTCACG
>JAYSCT010000079.1:0-22190 GCA_041914785.1 Roseateles sp. | reverse complement strand
CGCCGGGCCGCCCCAAGCCGGCCCGTCTGGCGATGTGCGAGCGGGGCACGCCCCGTGAGCATTGCCGCCCCCTTGGGGGGCCGACCAGGCACGCCTGCGTTCAGCAGGGCGTGACTGGGCGAGGGGCTCACTACTTCATCGTGTAGCCGCGGCCGTCCATGCAGGCCTCGACGGCGCGGTTGAACACGCTGGCGTCCGCCTGCGCGTTGGGCTGCGTCGTCGCCCAGCGGTTGCAGTCGCGCCGGTCGTTCTCCAGCTGCTCGTTGGACTGGCCGTTGCGCGGGTAGATGATGGGATCGGCCTTGGGTGGCGGTGGGGCAGGCGCGGGCTGCACCTGGGCGACGACCGGCTCCGGCGGCGGCGCGACGACGGCGTAGCCTTCGGGCACCGTGCGGTAGTACACGCCGTTGGCGTAGTAGTACGGCAGGCCGCCCAGCGTCACGGTCACGTACGACGGCGGCAGCAGCGGGATGACGACGCCCACCGGTGGCGCCACGACGCGGTAGCGCGGCCCGTAGGGCTGGTACCAGACGCCGCCGTGGAACCAGTAGCGCCCCGGGCCCGCGCCCACGACGACGGCGCCGCGCGGCACGTACGGCGCCACGTAGCCGGGGGCGGGGTAGTAGTGGTCGTGGTGGTAGCGGCTGTCGAACACCATGCCGATGTTGGCCCGCACGCGCACATCGGCGTGAGCCGCCGGGGCGGCCAGCGCGGCGCACAGCGCCAGCAGCGCGAGGGAGGGGGAGGAGAGAACCTTCATGATCGTCGCGTCAGGGAGTCGGGAAGGAGAAACGCCAACGTCGCCAGACTGCCCGGCGTGGACTGCGGCGGCGTTGCCGGCACGTAAAGTTCGCCGCTTCACCTGTCGCCCCGCTGTCCCGCCATGATCGAACTGCACTACTTCCCCAGCAACGCCAGCTTCGCCCCGCACATCCTGCTGGAGGAAATGGGCGTCCCGTTCACGCTGCGCGTCGTGGACCGCGCCAACAACGAGCACAAGTCGCCGGCCTACCTGAAGCTCAACCCCAACGGCCTGATCCCGACGCTGGTGGATGGCGACCTGGTGCTGTACGAGACCGCCGCCATCCTGATGCACCTGGCGGACTGCCACCCAGGCTTCGCGCCGGCGACCGGCACGCCCGAGCGGGCCGAGTACTACAAGTGGATGGTGTGGCTGACCAACACGCTGCAGGCCATGCTGATCCACTACTTCTACCCCGACCGCATGGCCACCGACGCCGCCGAGGTGAAGGCCCGTGCCGAGGCGCAGGTGGCGCCCATGCTGGACCAGATGGATGCCCACCTGGCCCGCCACGGCGGCGACTGGTTCCTGGGCAGCGAGTACACGGCTGTCGACCCGCTGGCTTTCATGCTGTGCCGCTGGACGCGCATGCAGGCCCACCCGGCCAAGACGCGGCCCGCGCTGGGCGCCTACCTGAAGCGTGTGTTCGACCGGCCGGCCACGCAGCGCGTGGTGGCCAAGGAGCAGCTGCCCGACCCGGTGTACTGACCCGGCCTGCGGCGCAGGCGCCTCAGGGCGCCGCGCACAGGCAGTGCACCACCGCCGCGCGCTCCCACTTGCCCTGCGCTGACAGTTTGGCCAGCTCGCGCAGCGTGGCCAGCTCCTCGATGACCGGCGCCGGCAACGCGTCCAGCCCCAGCGCCTGCCCAACGGCCTGCGCCAGCGGGGGCGCCATCACGTCGCCCAGCGACGCCAGCAGCCGCTCGCTGCGGCTGAGGTCGCGCTCCACGTAGGCCAGGCGCGGCTTGTCGCCGTCCTTGACCTCCAGCTTGGCCAGCTTCACGGCCGTCTGCACGGCATCGTCCAGGCTGCCCAGCCGGTCGACGAGGCCGCGCTCCTTGGCCTGCGCGCCGGTCCAGATGCGGCCCTGCGCCACCGCGTCGATCTTCTCCGGCGTCGTCTTGCGGGCCTCGGCGGCCAGGCCGGTGAAGCGGGCGTAGATGTGGTCGATGCCCGACTGCACGGCGGCCTGCATGCGCGGGTCCAGCGGGCGGCGCACGTCGTAGCCGCCGGCCAGCCAGCTGGTCGTCACGCCGCCGGTGTGCAGCGACAGCTTGTCCAGCAGCTTCTCGGCCGTCGGCAGCATGCCGAACACGCCGATGCTGCCGGTGATGGTGCCGGCGTCGGCGATGACGGCGTCGCTGCTGGTGGCGATCCAGTAGCCGCCCGAGGCCGCCACGTCGCCCATGGACACGACGACCGGCTTGCCCGCCGCGCGCGTCAGCTCCAGCTCGCGGCGCACGATCTCGGACGCGAACGCACTGCCGCCCGGCGAATTCACGCGCAGCACGACGGCCTTGATCGCGTCATCCTCGCGCGCCTTGCGGATCAGGCGCGCCGTGGAATCGCCGCCGATGCGGCCCGGGCCGGCGTCGCCGTCCACGATCTCGCCCTCGGCCACGACGATGCCCACGCCGGGCTTCAGCGTCGTCGGCGCGCCGGCGTCCTTCACATGCGCCAGGTACTCGCCCAGCTGCACCTGGCGGAAGCTCTTGCTCGGCTCGTCCTTCGCGCCCTTGGCGATCAGCAGCTCGCGCATCTGGTCGCGCGTCTTCAGGCCGTCCACCAGCTTGGCCTTGAGCGCCAGCTGGGCCGTGTCGCCCTGCACGTCGGCCAGGCGCTGCGGCAGCTCGGCGATGCCCTGGGCGATGCTGCCGGCCTCCAGCTTGCGGGCCGTCTCGATGGCGCCGGTGAAGCCGCTCCACAGCTCGCCGTAGACCAGGCCTTCCGCCTCCTGCGTCGCCGGGCTGGGGCCGGTGGCGGTGTAGGTCTCGGCGAAGTTCTTGTACGTGCCGGCCTTGATGACGTGCGGCGTCACGCCCACGCGGTCCAGCGCGTCCTTGTAGTAGGTGCGGTAGCGGCCGAAGCCTTCCAGCATCACCATGCCCATGGGGTGCAGGTAGACCTCGTTGGCCTGCGCCGCCAGGAAGTAGCCACGCTGGCTGTAGTTGTCGGCATAGGCCAGCACCGGCTTGCCGCTGCGCTTGAAGCGCTGCAGCGCGGCCGCCACCTCGTGCAGGCCGGCCAGGCCGGCGCCCTGCAGGCCTTCCACGTCCAGCAGCACGGCGCCCACCTGCGGGTCGCGCGCGGCCTGGTCCAGCACGGCGAGCACGTCGCGCAGCCGCGTCTGGTGCGGCACGCTCTGGCCCTGCGCCTGCGCCATCAGCTGCTGGCGCGGGCTGCCGGAGAACTGCTCGACGAGGTTGCCGTCCAGCTTCACGACCAGCGTCGTCTTCTCGGCGAGCGGCTTCGGCCCGCGCGTCAGCAGTGCCGTCACGACGATGACGATCAGCAGCAGCACGACCAGGTTCATCAGCGCGCGGCGCGTGCCGTCGAGCAGCCACCAGGCCTTGGAGAACAGCCAGCCGAGCTTGGAGAACAGGGACTTCATCGACGCGATCCTGAGGGTTGACGCCCGCCGATTGTGTAGGCCGGCGGCCTTAGCATCCGTCGGTCACGGTTGCGAGGACCCCTCATGCTTGCTTGGCCCGGTTGGACGCGCCGCCTCAACCAGCACTTCCCGTTGCGCTATGCCACCTGGGTGCTGTGCGGCCTGCTGGCGTTGTTCTTCGCCATCCGCTGGATGGGCGGCCTGACGGACGGCCTGCTCATGCTGTTGTTCCTGGCGCTGTCGCTGCTGGGCCTGCGCGACGTGCGCCAGACGCGCCACTCCATCCTGCGCAACTATCCTGTCATCGGGCACCTGCGCTTCCTGCTGGAGTTCATCCGGCCCGAGATCCGCCAATACTTCCTGGAGGGCGACACCGACGCCGCGCCGTTCTCGCGCGCGCAGCGCTCCATCGTCTACCAGCGCGCCAAGGGCGACCCCGACCAGCGCCCCTTCGGCACGCAGCTGGACGTCGGCGTGCGAGGCTACGAGTGGATCAACCACTCGCTGGCACCGACGCATCTCACGAGCCACGACTTCCGCATCACGATCGGGGCGGGCCGCGCGCAGCCCTATTCGGCCAGCGTGTTCAACATCTCGGCGATGAGCTTCGGCGCGCTGTCGGCCAACGCCATCCTGGCGCTGAACCGCGGCGCGAAGCTGGGCGGCTTCGCGCACGACACCGGCGAGGGCTCCATCAGCGTGCACCACCGCCAGCACGGTGGCGACCTGATCTGGGAGATCGGCTCGGGTTATTTCGGCTGCCGCAACGACGACGGCTCGTTCAGCACCGAGAAGTTCCAGGCCGCGGCCGTGGACCCGCAGGTCAAGATGATCGAGCTCAAGCTCAGCCAGGGCGCCAAGCCAGGCCATGGCGGCGTGCTGCCGGGCCCCAAGGTCACGGCCGAGATCGCCGCCGCGCGCGGCGTGCCCATTGGCGTGGACTGCATCTCGCCGGCCCGCCACAGCGCGTTCTCCACGCCGGTGGAGATGATGCGGTTCATCGAGCAGCTGCGCACGCTGTCCGGTGGCAAGCCCACCGGCTTCAAGCTGTGCATCGGCCACCCTTGGGAATGGTTCGCGCTGGCCAAGGCCATGCTGGAGACCGGCATCACGCCCGACTTCATCGTCGTCGACGGCGCCGAGGGCGGCACCGGCGCGGCGCCGCTGGAGTTCACCAACTACGTCGGCGCGCCGCTGCAGGAGGGGCTGCTGCTCATCCACAACACGCTGGTGGGCCTGAACCTGCGCGACAAGATCAAGATCGGCTGCGCCGGCAAGGTCACCAGTGCCTTCGACATCGTGCGGTTGATGGCGCTGGGTGCCGACTGGTGCAACTCGGGCCGCGGCTTCATGTTCGCGCTGGGTTGCATCCAGGCCCAGGCCTGCCACACCGGGCACTGCCCCACCGGCGTGACGACGCAGGACCCGCAGCGCCAGCGCGCCATCGTCGTGCCCGACAAGGCCCAGCGCGTCGCCAATTTCCACCAGAACACGCTGAAGGCGCTGAAGGAGCTGGTGGAAGCCGCCGGCCTGTGCCACCCGCAGGAGATCACGGCCCAGCACATCGTGCACCGGCTGGACAAGCACGAGGTCAAGCTGCTGGCCAACCTGCTGCCCTTCGTCGAGCCCGGCGCCATCCTGCGCGGCGAACTGCCGCACAACACCTTCCGCCTCTACTGGCCGCTGGCCAGCGCGCACAGCTTTGCGCCCCAGGGCAACATCCAGCGCTCACCCTGATTCGGGTGCCGCCCGGACGAGGGGGAATGTGGCTGCAAATTAGGGGGGTGAGGGGCAAAACGCGCACAATGCGCGGCGATTCCCTGGCAGTTACATGGTTTCCGTCTATCTCCTCCGCCTCAGCGAGCCCACCCTGCAGCGCACGCGCTCGCTGCTGCTGAGCGCGGATGGCGTGGCGCTGGCCGGCAGCAACTCGGTGCTGGGCGACGCGCTGGGTGAACTGGTCTCGCTGGCGCCCGACATCGTCGCCTGCGACCTGCGCCTGACCGACAGCCATGCGATGCGCGTGGCCCATGAGCTGGGCCGCCTGCCGGTGCGGCCGCAGCTGCTGCTGCTGACGCCCACGGCCGACGACCTGCAGCTGTTCGCCGCGTTGAGCGCCGGTGCCAACGCGTACCACGTGGACGACGGCAGCGGCGCCGGGCTGGTGGAGGCGCTCAAGCGCCTGCATGGGCGCCGCGCGATGCTCAGCCCGCAGCTGGCGCGACAGGCGCTGGCGGCGTTCGGCATCGAGCGCAGCCCGCTGGCGCTGGCCCGCCAGGCCGCTGCGGCGCTGGACGCCACGCCCGCCGGCCGGCAGATCGACCAGTCCACCCGCCACCTGCTGACGCTGCTGGCGCAAGGGCTGTTGCTGGCCGAGATCGCGACGCTGTGGAAGCAGCAGGTCGCCGACATCGAGGGGCGCATCTGGCGCCTGGTGCGGCTGCTGCACGTCCGCTCGCGCGAACTGCTGATCGCCTGACCGGGCGCCGGGCCCGGCCGCTCAGCCCGCGACCGGCACCGTGTCGATGAAGCTTTGGCGCTGGGACAGCTTGTCCATGTGGCGCGCCAGGTTGGGGTAGTCGTCGCGCCAGGCGATGTCCGGGAAGCGGAACTCCAGCCAGCCCAGCGCGCAGCCCACCGAGATGTCGGCCAGCGAGAAGTGGTTGCCGGAGCACCAGGCCTTGTCGCCCAGGCCCTGGCTCATCGCGGCCAGCGCGGCGTTGACCTTGCCCAGTTGGCGGTCTATCCAGGCCGGGCTGCGCTGCTCGGCGGTGCGGTGGGCCCAGGTGCGCTCCATGCGGGCCAGCACGCCGGCGTCCATGATGCCGTCGGCCAGCGCTTCCCAGGTGCGCACCTCGCAGCGCTCGCGGCCGCGCTCGGGGATGAGCTTGCCCACCGGCGACAGCGTGTCCACGTACTCGACGATGACGCGCGAGTCGAACACCGCGCCGGTGATGGAGTCCTGGCCTTCCATGACCAGGCAGGGCACCTTGCCCAGCGGGTTCATCTTCAGGATGGCGTCGCTGCCCCAGACGTCTTCGAGCACCAGCTGGTAGTCGAGCTTCTTCTCGGCCATCACGATGCGCACCTTGCGCACGTAAGGGCTGGTGAGCGAACCGATCAACTTCATCGCGGTCATAGGGCAAACACGGGGGTCACAAGTCGAAACGATTCTAGCCAGCGGCCCTGGGCGGTCTGCCCGTGAAAAAGGCCTGTCGGCCCGGCCCGACAGGCCCCAGGAAAGCAGGGGTTGCCGGCATCCGGGGCTGCCGCCAAAGTGTTGCCCGGCCCACTGCGGTAGACGGTGGCGTTCATAGTCAGGGAGTTCCCATGTCAGACCTTCAGGCCGCCGCCGACGCGGCCGCTTCGCCATCGCCCATCCAGGGGCCCCGTGTCCTCGAAATCCGCTTCACGGGTTCGGGCAGCGAGTACTTCCGCATCTGGTCGGTCAACCTGCTGCTCATCCTCGTGACGCTGGGGCTGTACCTGCCGTTCGCGAAGGCGCGGCGCATCCGCTACTTCTATGCCAACACGCTGGTGGACGGCCAGGCGCTGAGCTTCCACGGCAACCCGTGGAAGATGTTCCGCGGCTTCGTGCTGCTGGTGGTGCTGATGGGCGCCTACACCGGCGCCGGCAAGGTGTCGGCCGGCGCGGCCTTCGTCGCCTTCCTGATCCTGTGCGCCGTGTGGCCGGCGCTGTGGCGCGCGTCGCTGCAGTTCCGCCTGGGCAACACCAGCTGGCGCGGGCTGCGCATGCGCTTCGAGGGCTCGCTGAAGGAGGCCTACCTGGCCTGCGCGCCGCTGTACCTGCCGCTGATCGCGTTCACGGCCTGGTCGCGCCTGATGGCGCCGCAGGCCAGCGGTGACGAGGCCGTGGACCAGGCCGCCATGCAGGCCTTCGGCGCCACCAGCCTGTTCGTCATGGGCATCGTCATGCTGCTGACGCCGCTGTCGTTCGCGCTTTTCAAGCGCTACCAGCACGCCGGCTACCGCATCGCCGGCCAGCAGGCGCGCATTGACCTGAGCAACGGTCGTGTCTACCTGCTGGCGCTGAAGCTGGTGGGCGTGGCCATCTTGAGCGTGCTGGCCGTGTCGCTGATCGCGGGTGTGGTCGGCCTGGTGCTCGGCCTGACGGGCGTGCTGGGCGGCTGGCGGCCGGCGATGAACTCGCCGCTGTTCCAGGTCGGCATCTTTGCCATCGGCATGCTGGTCTACCTGCTGGTGTTCTCCGTCGTGCTGCCTTACGGCGCCGCGCGCATGCAGAACCTGGCCTGGAACGGTACCCGCAGCCAGGCGCTGGCCTTTCGCAGCGCGCTGAAGTTCCGCAGCCTGTTCGGCCTGACGCTGAAGAACTGGCTGCTGACCGCGCTGACGCTGGGCCTGTACCGGCCGTTCGCTGCCGTGTCCACGGCCAAGCTGCGGCTGGAGGCCGTGCAGATCGACAGCGCCGAGGACCCCGCCGACTGGGTGGCCGCCGCCGGCGCCGGCCATGCCGACGCGACCGGCGACATCGCCGGCGATTTCTTCGGCATCGACATGGGGCTGTGATGGGCGACGCGCCGCGCCTGGCCGCCGACTGGTTCGACGGCCGCAGCGCCCGCGGGCGGCCGGTGGACGTGTGGGTCGACGGCGCGACGCTGCATTTCGGCGACCACAGCGCGCCGCTGTCCGGCCTCACCTGGCCCGAGCGGCAGCGCCATGGCCAGCGCCAGATCCTGCTGCCGGGTGGCGGCCTGCTGAGCTTTGCCGACGCGCCGGCCTTCGACGCGTGGGCCCAGGCCTCGGGCCGGGGCGACAGCCTCGTCGTGCGCTGGCAGCAGAGCTGGCGGCTGGCGGCGCTGTCGCTGCTGCTGCTGGTGGCCGGCCTGGCCGCCGGCTACCGCTGGGGGCTGCCGTGGGCCGTCGACCGGGCGGTGGACGTGCTGCCGGCCTCGGTCGAGCAGCGCCTGGGTGAGCAGGTGCTGGCGGGGCTGGAGGGCGACTGGCTCAAGCCCAGCCGGCTGACGGCCGCGCAGCAGCGCGCCTGGCGCGAGCGCTGGGCCGCTGCGCTGGACGCCGCCCGCGCCAGCGGCCGCACGCCGCTGCCGGCGCGCTACGAGATCCACATCCGCGACGGCGGCAAGTCGCTGGGGCCCAACGCGTTCGCGCTGCCGGGCGGCGACATCGTCATCACCGATGCGCTGCTGGAACTGCTGGCCGACGAGCCCGACGCCGTCATGACCGTGCTGGCCCACGAGCTGGGCCATGTGCAGCACCGCCATGGCTTGCGGCTGATGCTGCGCGCGGGCGCGGTGGGCATCGTCGCGTCGGTCATCGTGGGCGACTTCTCGTCGCTGCTGGCCGCCGCGCCGGCCGTGCTGGCGAGCAACGCCTACTCGCGCGACAACGAGCGCGAGGCCGATCTGTACGGCCGCACGCTGGCCCGCGCCGGCGGCGTCGACACGTCGCGCATGGGCGTGTTTTTCGAGCGCCTGGCGAAGAAGCATGCGAGCGTGAGCGACAACCCCGTGGCCATCGCGATCTCGACGCACCCGGCGGACGCGGAGCGCGTGAGGTTCTTCAGCGAACCCTGACCCCGCGAACGCCGGTGGGTCGCCGGCCGGCGTGACTTTTAGAATGCCGGGTTTTTCACGACCCGCCGGCCTGCCATGACCACCACCGACACCTCCGCCATCAGCGCCCTCTCGCCGCTGGACGGCCGCTATGCCGCCAAGGTCGCGGCGCTGCGCCCGCTGCTGTCCGAGTTCGGCCTGATGCACCGCCGCGTGCAGGTCGAGGTCGAGTGGTTCATCGCCCTCTCGGACGCCGGCTTCGATGAGTTCAAGCCCCTGTCCGCCGGCGCCCGCGAGCTGCTGCGCGCCCTGGTGACGAACTTCGGCGAGGCCGATGCCCAGGCCATCAAGGACATCGAGAAGACCACCAACCACGACGTCAAGGCCGTGGAGTACTGGATCAAGTCGCGCTTCGAGAGCCACGCCGAGCTCAAGGCCGCCGGCGAGTTCGTGCACTTCGCCTGCACCAGCGAGGACATCAACAACACCAGCCACGCGCTGATGCTGAAGGCCGCGCGCGACGAGGTCATGCTGCCGGCGCTGGACGGCATCATCGAGAAGCTGCGCGGCATGGCCCACCAGTTCGCGGCCATCCCGATGCTGTCCCGCACGCACGGCCAGACGGCCAGCCCGACGACCGTGGGCAAGGAGATTGCCAACGTCGTGGCGCGCCTGCAGACGGCCCGCACGCGCATCGCCGCCGTCAAGCCGCTGGCCAAGATGAACGGCGCGGTCGGCAACTTCAACGCCCACCTGTCGGCCTGGCCCCGCCACGACTGGGAGGCCTTCTCGAAGACCGTCATCGAGAAGCAGCTGAAGCTGACCTTCAACCCGTACACCATCCAGATCGAGCCGCACGACTACATGGCCGAGCTGTTCGACGCGTTCACGCGCGCCAACACCATCCTCATCGACTGGTCGCGCGACGTGTGGGGCTACATCAGCCTGGGCTACTTCAAGCAGAAGACCAAGGCGGGCGAGATCGGCAGCTCGACGATGCCGCACAAGGTCAACCCCATCGACTTCGAGAACGCCGAAGGCAACTTCGGCCTGGCCAGCGCCGTGCTGACGCACCTGAGCCAGAAGCTGCCCGTGAGCCGCTGGCAGCGTGACCTGACCGATTCCACCGTGCTGCGCAACATGGGCGTGGGCCTGGGCTACGCGCTGCTGGGCTACGACTCCCTGGCCAAGGGCCTCTCCAAGCTGGAGGTCAACGAGGCCGCGCTGGCCGACGACCTCGACGCCGCCTGGGAAGTGCTGGCCGAGCCCATCCAGACCGTCATGCGCCGCTTCGGCCTGCCCAACCCCTACGAGCAGCTCAAGGAGCTGACGCGCGGCAAGGCCATCACGCAGGAATCCATCCGCGCCTTCATCGAGGGCCTGGACCTGCCCAAGGCCGAGAAGGCGCGGCTGCTGAAGATGACGCCGGGGTCTTACACCGGCATCGCGCAGGATCTGGCAAAGCGAATCTAAGGGCTTTGCGGGACAGACCGCCCGAGCGAAGCGATTGGCTCTGTCCCCAACTGATCAGAGCGCCAGCCTGAACACTCTCGAGGGCTCGTTGTAGCCCTCGAGCTGTTCCTGGCCCTGCTCGATGAAGCCCAGCTTGGCGAGCAGCGCCACGCTGCGCGGGTTGTCGAGGGCCGTGATGGCCATCAGCGTCTGCCAGCCCAGGCGGTCGCGCGCATGCGCCACGCAGCCGCGGGCCGCCTCCAGCGCGTAGCCGCGGCCCTCGTGCTCGGCCAGCAGCGCGTAACCGATGTCGGGCTCGGGCAGCATGGGCCGCTTGAACAGCCCGCACATGCCCACCAGCACGCCGTCGTCGCGGCGCTGCAGTGCCCAGAAGCCGTGGCCCAGCTCGCGGTAGGCCTTGAACAGCCGGCCTTCCGCCCAGGCGAGCGCGTCGTCCAGCGTGCGCACGCCGGGGTCGTTGATGTTGCGCAGCCAGCCGGGCTCGTTGACGAGGCGCAGCAGGAAGGGGGCGTCTTGCGGTGTGAATTCACGCAGCGACAGGCGTTGGGTGTCCAGGATATGCATGAGGCCAGACAATAAATGGTTCACGCCCTGATACTCCGCCGCCCTCCCGTTTGACGCCTGATGACGCCTTCATGAGCCTTGCGCCCGACCCCAGCGACAACCCCGCGCTCAGCCAGGCGTTGCGGGAGCTGGACGTCATCCTGGCCAATGCCGGCGTGGGCGTGGTGTACGTGAAGGCCCGCACGCTGGTGCGCTGCAACCAGCGCTATGCCGAGATCTACGGCTTCGCCAGCCCCGAGGCTGCCACCGGGCGCAGCAGCATCGAGCTGTACGAGAGCGAGGACGAGGCGCGCAGCCTGGGCCGGCGCGCCTACCCGCTGCTGGCCGCGGGCGAGACCTTCCGCAGCGAACAGCTGATGCGGCGCCAGAACGGCGAGATGTTCTGGGCCCACCTGACCGGCCGCCTCATCGACGCCGCCGACCCTGCCGCCGGCTCCATCTGGATCGTCGACGACATCCACGAGCGCAAGCTGGCCGACGCCGCGCTGGCCGACCTGCATGCCGAGCAGCAGCTGATCTTCGACCATGCGATGGTGGGCATCGTGTTCCTGCGCGGCCGCCGCGTGACGCGCTGCAACCGCGCGTTCGAGCAGCTGTTCGGCTACGGGCCGGGCGAGCTGGACGGCCAGCTGTCGCGCGCCTGGTATCTCAGCGACGAGGCCTGGAAGGCCGCGGGCGACCTCTGCTACGAACCGCTGTCCAAGGGCGAGTCCTTCCACGGCGAGATGCTGCTGGGCCGGCGCGACGGCACGTCCGTCTGGTGCGAGGTGCGCAGCAAGGCCATCGACCGCAGCGACCTGTCGCGCGGCTCGATCTGGATCACGCAGGACATCACGCTGCGCAAGCAGGCCGAGCAGGAGATGGCCCGCACCCGGGCGCAGCTGGAGGCGCTGGTGGCCCAGCGCACCGAGCAGCTGAGCCAGACCGTCGCGGCGCTGGAGCTCAAGGTGGCCGAACAGCAGGCGGCCGAGGCGCGCGCCGAGCGGCTGGCGCTGTTCGATGGCCTGACCGGCCTGCCCAACCGCCACCTGCTGGCCGACCGCGCCAGCCAGGCCATCGACATCGCGCGCCGCGGCGACGAGCCGCTGGCCGTGCTGTTCCTGGACCTGGACCACTTCAAGAACGTCAACGACTCGCTGGGCCACCGCGTCGGCGACAGCCTGCTGACCCAGCTCGCCTGCCGCCTGCGCGGCGCCGTGCGCGAGCAGGACACGGTGGCCCGCACCGGCGGCGACGAGTTCGTGCTGGTGCTGCCGCTGACCGACATCGCCGGCGCCGCCCACCTCGCCACCAAGCTGATGGCGCTGGCCAGCGCGCCGTTCCAGGTGGAGGGCCAGGAGCTGACCGTCACGCCATCGATGGGCATCGCGATGTTCCCGACCGACGGCGACGACTTCGACACGCTGTGCAAGTGCGCCGACGCGGCCATGTACCGCGCCAAGAAGGACGGCCGCAACGCCTACCGCTTCTTCACGAGCGAGATGCAGGCCCAGTCGGCCCGCGCGCTGCAGCTGGAGAACGCGCTGCGCCGCGCGCAGGAGCGCGGCCAGCTCAGCCTGCACTACCAGCCGCAGTTCGCGCTGGACGGCCATGGCGACAGCCATGTCGTCGGCGCCGAGGCGCTGCTGCGCTGGCAGCATCCCGAGCTGGGCTGGGTGTCGCCCGCCGAGTTCATCCCCATCGCCGAGGCGTCCGGGCTGATCCTGCCTATCGGCGAGTGGGTGCTGCGGGAAGCGCTGCAGCAGCTGCGCCGCTGGGACGACGCCGGCCTGCCCGAGCTGTCCATGGCCGTGAACCTGTCGGCCGTGCAGTTCCGCCACGACGACCTGCCGAAGCTCGTCGAGCGCGTGCTGGCCGACGTGGGCATGACGGCCGACCGGCTGGAGCTGGAGCTGACCGAAGGCGCCGCGATGGACAACCCCAGCGTCGCCATCGCGGTGATGAACGATCTGCACGAGCGCGGCGTGCGGCTGTCCATCGACGACTTCGGCACCGGCTACTCGTCGTTGGCCTACCTGAAGAAGTTCCGCGTCAGCAAGCTCAAGATCGACCAGTCCTTCGTGCGCGACCTGACGGACGACGCCGAGGACCGCGCCATCGTCGACGCCGTCATCCGCATGGCCGGCGCTTTGGGCCTGCAGACGCTGGCCGAAGGCGTCGAGACCGATGGCCAGCTGTCCTTCCTGCGCCGCCAGGGTTGCCAGGCCGTGCAGGGCTACCTGTTCAGCCGCCCGCTGACGGCCGAGGCTTTTGCAGAATTCGTCCTCGTCCACACCGCCCCTCTCTCCGCCTACTGATGACCTTCACCGCCCAGCTCCACGCCCTCTGCCCGCAATCCCGCCTCTGCGTGGGCCTGGACCCCGAACCGGCCAAGCTGCCCGGCGCCTGGGCCGGCGACGCGAGCAGGTTCTACGACTTCTGCGCTGCCATCGTCGACGCCACCAAGGACCTGGTCTGCGCGTTCAAGCCGCAGATCGCCTACTTCGCCGCGCACGGCGCCGAGGCGCAGTTGGAGCGCCTCATCGACCACATCCACGACGTGGCGCCCGGCGTGCCGGTCATCCTCGACGCCAAGCGTGGCGATATCGGCTCCACGGCCGAGCAGTACGCGCGCGAGGCCTTCGTGCGCTACCGCGCCGACGCGGTGACGCTGTCGCCCTTCATGGGCTTCGACAGCGTGGAGCCCTACCTCGCCTACGAGGGCAAGGGCGCCATCCTGCTGTGCCGCACGTCCAACAAGGGCGGCGACGACTGGCAGATGCAGCGCCTGGCGGACGTGCCCGGCCAGCCGCGGCTGTTCGAGCACCTGGCCCACCTCGCCGAGAGCCAGTGGAATCGCAACGGCCAGCTGGGGCTGGTGGTGGGCGCCACCTACCCGGCCGAGATCGCGCGCGTGCGCGAGCTGGCGCCCACGCTGACGCTGCTGGTGCCGGGCGTCGGCGCGCAGGGCGGAGACGCGGGCGCCGTCGTGCAGGCCGCCGGCCGCACGGCGCCGCTGGTGGTCAATTCGTCGCGCGCCATCCTCTACGCGAGCCAGGGCGCCGACTTCGCCGAGCGAGCCCGCGCCGTGGCCGAAGCCACCCGCCTCGCCCTGGCCTGACATGGCCCGCGCCGGCGACGACCTCAGCAGCCTCGTCGGCCACGCGGCCCCGCCCGAGCAGCAGCGGGAGCAGCTGGCGACCAGCATGCGCTGGCATGCGGCGCGCGTCTTCCTGCTGGCTTGCGGGCCCGTTTTCCTGCCGGTGGCTGCGCTGCTGTGGCACACGCGCCAGCCCGGCGAATGGATGGAGGGCTGGCTGCCGCCGCTGATCGCCGCGCTGATCTCGGTGCTGGCCTTCGCCCGGCTGCTGGTGCTGTCGCGCAGCCCGCGCCGCGAGTCGCGCCCGGGCGTGGCGCTGCTGATGATGGCGCTGGTCATCGCGCTGCCGATGGTGGTGGCGGTGTCTCGCGACCTGGGCGTGTGGGCGTTGAGCCTGCCGCTGTCGGGACTGGTGGTGGCGTTTGCCACCGGCATGCTGGGCTTGCGCGCCGGCGCGCTGCTGACCGCGCTGGCCGGGGGCGGCCTGGCCGCGATGGCGGGCGCCGAGGCGCTGGGATGGGTCACCCACCCCATGGCGATGAACAGCCTGCTGCTGCGCACCATCGTGCAGTTCAGCCTGCTGGGCTCGGGGCTGATCGCCGGCTTCGGGCTGATGCGCATGGTGCGGCGCTCGCTGGCCGAGGCCGAGGAGCGGACGGCCCGCTTTCGCGGCCTGCTGGGCATGGCGGTGGACTGGTACTGGGAGATGGACCGCGAGTTCCGCTTCACCCACGTGGCCGAGGAGCGCGCCGGCAGCTCGGGCCTGGACCTGCAGGCGCGCCTGGGCAAGACGCCGTGGGAGATCGACGGCATGGGCCTGTCGGACGACGAGCTCGACGCGCACCGCGCCGACCTCGAATCGCACCGGCCCTTCCACGGCATGGTGGCGCGCCGCATGGGCGTGGACGGCAGCCCGCGCTGGGTGTCCATCAGTGGCGAGCCGCGCTTCGACGCGCAGGGCAACTTCCGCGGCTACTGGGGCGTGGGCCGCGACGTGACGCACGAGGTCACGGCCGAGCAGAACGTGCATGCCACCGAGACGCGCTACCGCGAGCTGTTCCGCCGCTCGCCCAGCCCGCTGGTGCTGCACCGCTGGGGCCGCGTCGTGGACGCCAACCCGGCGGCCATGGCGATGTTCGGCTACGCGCAGCGCTCCAGCATGATCGGGCAGGACCTGTTCAGCCACTACGAGCCCGGCGACGACGAGACCGCTCGCCAGCAGGCGGCGCGGCTGGAGGGCCTGGCGCCCGGCGCGATGCAGCCCATGGCCGAGTACCGGCTGCGCACGCTGTCGCGCCGCCGCCGCCTTGTGCAGGCCACCAGCGTGCGCGTGGAGACGGCCTCGGGCCCGGCCACGCTGACCTTCTTCACCGACCAGACCGAGCAGAGCCGCGCGCAGGACGCACTGCGCCGCAGCGAGGGCCTGCTGTCCCACCTCGTCGCGACCAGCCCCGACCTCATCACGCTGACCGAGGCCGAGACCGGCCGCTACGCGATGGTCAACAAGGCCTTCGAGCACCTGACCGGCTGGAGCGGCGCCGAGGTGCTGGGCCGCACGTCGGAGGAGATCGGCATCTGGCACAACCCGGCCGACCGCGCGGCCGTGCGCGAGTCCATCCGCCGTGACGGCATCGCCAGCAACGTGCCCATCGCGTTCCGCCGCAAGGACGGCACTGCGGTGTCCATGCTGGTGTCGGTGGCGCCGTTCGAGATGGACGGGCAGAACTACCTGGTGCTGTATGCGCGTGACGTGTCGGAGAGCGAGCGCACGCGGCTCGTGCACGGCGCCATCCTGGAGAACGCGTCCATCGGCATCGCCCTCACGCGCGACCAGCAGTTCGTGCTGGCCAACCCGCGCGTGGAGGCGATGTTCGGCTGGGAGCGCGGCGCACTCCTGGGCCAGCACGGCAGCGTGGTCTGGCCCACCGTGGAGGACTGGCAGACGGTGGGCCGCGAGCTGGGCGAGGCGCTGTCGTCCGGCCAGCAGGTGGAGACCGAGCGCACGATGCGGCGCCGCGACGGCTCCACCTTTCTGGCGCGGCTGCTGGCCAAGGCCGTGGACCCGGCCCACCCGAGCCGCGGCGGCACCATCTGGATCATCGAGGACGTCACCGAGCGCCGCCGCGTCGAAGACCAGCTGGCTCATGCCAAGGACGAGGCGCAGGCCGCCAGCCGCGCCAAGAGCGCCTTCCTGGCCAACACCAGCCACGAGATCCGCACGCCGCTCAACGGCCTGCTGGGCCTGGGGCGCCTCGCGCAGCAGCCTGACATCGGCGATGAGCAGCGGCGCGACTACCTGAACCAGATGATGGACAGCGCCGAAAGCCTGTCGGGCCTGATTTCCGACATCCTGGACCTGTCCAAGATCGAGGCCGGCCGCCTGACGCTGGAGACGCAGCCGTTCTCGCTGCGCGAGCTGCTGGCGTCCATCCGCCTGGCCTATCTGACGCTGGCGCAGGCCCGCGGCCTGACCTTCGCCGTCGAGATCGACCCGGCGCTGCCGGGCTGGGTGTTCGGCGACCCGCTGCGCACGCGCCAGATCCTGTCCAACTACCTGACCAACGCGCTGAAGTTCACGCTGCATGGCGGCATCACCGTGCGCGTGAAGGCCCTGGCTCGCAACAGCCAGGGAAGCGCCGGCGAGTGGGTGCGCGTGGAGGTCAGCGACACCGGCGCCGGCATCGCGATCGAGCAGCAGGCGCGGCTGTTCCAGCCGTTCACGCAGGCGGACGAGTCCACCACGCGCCGCTTCGGCGGCACGGGGCTGGGCCTGTCCATCTGCCGCGAGCTGGCCGAGCTGATGGGCGGCGAGGTGGGCGTGTGCAGCACGCTGGGCGAGGGCTCCACGTTCTGGGCCGAACTGCCGCTGCCCGGTGCGCCGGCGCCGCTGGCCCACCAGCCGCGCGAGTCACGCGCCGGCGGCCACGACGCGCTGCACGGCCGCCGCGTGCTGATCGCCGAGGACCATCCGGTCAACATGCTCATCGCCGTGGCCCAGCTGGAGCAGTGGGGCATGGAGGTGGCGCAGGCCAGCGACGGCCGCCAGGCCATCGAGGCCGTGCACGCCGCCGCCAGCGTCGGCAAGCCCTTCGACATCGTGCTGATGGACGTGCAGATGCCCGTCATGGGCGGGCACGACGCGACGCGCGAGCTGCGCAAGCAGTTCACGGCGGAGCAGCTGCCCATCGTCGCGCTGACAGCCGCGGCGCTGGTCTCGGAGCGCGACGACGCGTTCGCGGCGGGCATGAACGACTTCCTCACCAAGCCCATCGACACGACGAGGTTGCACCAGACGCTGCTGCGGCTGACGCCAGCGCATTGACACAATGCGGGCTCCAACGGGAGGGAGCCGATGAACGTCACCGCGCCACCGCGCAGCTTCAAGTACTACGACCTGATCATGGCGGCCTGCGTCTGCGTGCTGCTGTGTGCCAACCTCATCGGGCCGGCCAAGGCCGCGCAGGTGCAGCTGCCGCTGTTCGGCACGGTCACGTTCGGGGCGGACCTGTTCTTCTTCCCGATCAGCTACATCTTCGGCGACGTGCTCACGGAGGTGTACGGCTACGGGCGCGACCGCCGCGTCGTCTGGGCGGGCTTTGGCGCGCTGCTGTTCGCGGCCTTCATGGCCTTCGTCATCGTGCACCTGCCGCCGGCACGCAACGGCTTCATGGACGCCTACCAGCTGCATGTGGAGGCCGTGTTCGGCAACACCTGGCGCGTCGTGGCGGCGTCCATGATCGCGTTCGCGGCCGGCAGCTTCGCCAACAGCTTCGTGATGGCCAAGATGAAGGTGGCCACCAACGGCCGCTACCTGTGGGCGCGCATCGTCGGCTCCACGGCCGTCGGCCAGCTGCTGGACACGGGCCTGTTCCTGAGCATCGCGTTCTGGGGCATCTGGCCGCAGGAGCAGCTCATCAGCGTGTTCATCGCGCAGTACTTCTTCAAGCTGGTCTGGGAGGCGGTGCTGTACCCCGTCACGGCGCGGCTGGTGGCGTTCCTGAAGCGCGCCGAGGGCGTGGACTTCTATGACCGCGGCACGAACTTCAACCCGTTCACGTTGAAGGTCTAGAAACTGAAGCCCCTCGCCGGGTCACGCCGCGCTGAACGCGGGCGTGCCCAGTCGGTCTTGCAGACCGCGCTGCGGCTAAGGCCGCAGCCCTTCGGCAGGCACAGGCCATCCACCTGACGCCCTGTGTCCGGCCTCAGCCCCCGAGGGGGCGGCGACGCTCGCGGCATTGAGCCGCTCGCACGTCGCCATGGCGGGCCGGCTTGGGAGCGGCCCGGCGCTCGGCCCGAAAAAAAGGGCACCTCGCGGTGCCCTTGCTGTAGGTGGGGAGGCGTCAGAGACCGCCGCCGCCGCAACCCTTGCCGAGGTAGGTGCTGATCAGGCCCAGCTGGTCGGCCATGATCTTGCGCGTCCAGGCCGGGCCGTGGGCGTAGTCGGCCAGCGCGTGGTACTCCACGGGCTTGCCGGCGGCCTTGGCCTTGTCGACGAACAGCTCGGACTGGATGATGGGCACGGTCTGGTCACGGTCGCCGTGGTAGACCATCAGCGGGATCTCCATCTTGTCCGCCTTGGTCAGCGGGCTCAGGCCCCGCACGGTGGGTTCCTGGGCCGACTGGAAGTACGGGTTGTTGAAGAACTTGGCCCAGATGCGCTCGATGTCCGACACGCCAGCGCCGGCGATGGCGCACTTGTAGAGGCCGTTGGACCGCACCGATGCCGTGAACGCCGAGTAGCCGCCGTAGGAGAAGCCGAACATCGCGATGCGCTTGGGGTCGGCCAGCTTCTCGCTGACCAGCCACTTGGCGCCGTCGTCCTTGTCGTCCTGCATCTTCTGGCCCCACTCGCGGTCGCCCGCGAGCCACAGCGTGCGGCCCCAGCCTTGCGAGCCGCGGAACTGCGGCTGCAGCACGACGCGGCACTGCGACACCAGCAGCGGCACCCAGCCGGAACCGTCGTACTCCATCGTGTCGCGCGCCCACGGGCCGCCGTGCGGGTGCACGACCGCCGCGTACGGGCCGTCGCCGCACAGCTGCGAGTTGGGCACGGTCAGGTAGGCGGGGATGTTCAGGCCGTCGCGCGCCTTGTAGTAGACGAAGCGGGCGGTGCCGAGGGCACGCTTGTCGACGTCCGGGCGCTCCTTGGCCAGCAGCTGGATGCTCTCGCCGCGCAGCAGGTAGTGCTCGGTCGGGTAGGCCAGGCCGCTGACGCGGATCAGGTAGGTGGGCGTCTCGCCGCCCACATAGCCCGCGAGGTGGACGGACACGCCGTCGAACGCGCGGACCTTGGCCTTCACGCCGCTGCCGACGCCCACCAGTTCCTGGTCGACTTCCTTGATGCCGAGGGCGAGGCCGACGCCGCGCACGACCGATTCAAGCTTGGGGTTGGCCCAGTGCGTCTCGCGGTCGCGCATCAGGTAGCCGTTGTAGGTGTAGCCGTCGTAGCCCTCGTCGGACGGGCCGTCGTCGGTGCGGAAGGTGCGCACGCCGGTGGCGTCGAAGAACTTGTGCTCGAACAGCGGTTCACCGATCTTGCGGGTGGCGATGTCGTACTCGTACAGCGCCGTGAACTCGCGGCCCACGTTGCTGCTGATGATGGCCGTGCCGGGCTTGGTGCCCATGCCGATGACGTCGACGACGTCGCGGTTCTTGACGTAGTTGCGGAAGTGCTCTTCCCAGTCGCCGTCCTTGTTGCGGAAGTCGATCGCGACGAACAGCCCCTGGCCGTCGCTGTTCAGGCGCGACTTGGCCCAGACGACGCCCTTGCCGTTGACAACCACGTTGGTGTCCGACTCGCCCAGCCGCATGATGCGCACGGCCTTGTTCGTGCGCAGGTTGTAGCGGTAGACGTCGCGGTTGGCCGTGGCGCCGGAGTCGCTGATGACGATGACGTTCTCGGGGTCGGTCAGCAGCCGGTTCAGCACCGTCGGGTTGGCCAGCGCGGCGGCCTTCTTCGCGATCTCGGAGCGCGGGATCTCGGTGGCCGCCATCGGCTCGATCCAGTTCTTGCCCTCGAGGTCGGTGAAGAACAGCTTGTTGATGAAGACCTTGACGAACTCGTCGCCGCGCAAGTCGTAGGGCTGCATCATGCTGACCTGCAGCATGTCGTTCTTCAGGAACGACACGCTGGAGATCTGCATGTTCTTGGCGCCGATGACGGTGGGCCGGGCGGCGAGGTCCGCCAGCTTCCAGACCAGGATGTTGCGCGTGTCGCCCTGGCTCTGGAGGGCAATCATGTGCTTGCCGTCCGGCGAGATCTGGAAGCCCGTCATGCCGGGGAACTGCGCCAGCGTCTCCACGGTCGGGACGCGGATGGGCGTGGCCGGCGCCGTTTGTGCCGTCACGGCGGCCGGGTAGGCCGCGAACGCCGCGCCGGCGGCGATCAGCAGCCGGCCCAAGTTGTTCAAGTAGCTTTTCATGAAATCACACCTGAAAAAAAGCCCTGGCAACCGGGTGGCTGCCAGGGCGTGGGAGCGTTAGCCGATCAGAACGTCTTCTGGACGTTCATGAAGAAGCGGCGGCCCTGCAGGTCCATGCCGCTGTACAGCGGCGCGTTGCCGATACGGTTGGAGCCGTAGGTCGTGACCGCGGAGATCTGCGGCGGGTTCTTGTCGGCGATGTTGCGAATGCCGGCCGTGACCTTCCACTTGCTGACCGAGTCGCTGTAGGACAGCGACACCGAGTGCAGGAAGTAGTTGGGCGTGTCGATCTTGTACGCGGCGGTGGCGGGGTTGATGCCGTAGTAGCCGTAGTTCGACATCTTGCCGACCCACTCCAGGCCGTAGTAGACGTTCCAGCCCTTGACCGTGTAGTTCACATCCATCGCGCCCGACCAGGCCGGCGAGCCCAGCGTGCCGTTGGTGTCGTCCAGCTCGTCCTCGGCGAACAGCTTGTTGGACTGCTCCTTGAACTCGGTGGCGGTCATGTTGACGCGCAGCTTGCCGGGGCCCACTTCGTTGGTGTAGCGCACGCTGAAGTCATAGCCACGGACGACGTCGGTGGCCAGGTTCACGTAGCTGTTGTTCACCGACAGCGCGTTGTTGCCCGGGTTGCGGGTCACGAGGCGGCAGAAGCTGCCACCGGCGCGGAACTGCGGATCGTCGTAGCACTTGCTCAGGATGGTGCCGGTGCCGACGCGCGACACGCCGTTGTCCACCTTGATGTCGAAGCGGTCCACGGCCAGCGACAGGTCACCCCAGCCGGTCGGCAGACCCGGTTGCAGGATGATGCCCCACGACGAGTTGCGCGACGTTTCTGCGGCCAGGCCCGACGTCGCACCACCGGAGGTGATCGACGTGATGCTGTTGGTCTGCTGGAAGTTCGCCGGCAGGTTCTCGCTCGCGCAGTTGGCGGCGCGGACGGCACCCTTGGTGGTGTAGTCGTTGCAGGGGTCGCCGGAAGCGGTCAGGAAGCCGGTCGTCGCGCCGACGAACTGCTCGAACAGCGCCGGAGCGCGGTACGACGTGCCGCTGGTGCCACGCAGGGAGATCCAGCCGGCCGGCGCCCACAGCGCGCCGATCTTGTGGGTGGAGTCCGAACCGTAGGACTTGTAGTCCGCGCGGCGGATGGAGGCGTTCAGCGTCAGCTCCTTGGCCATCGTCAGGCCCTTGAGCACCGGCACTTCGAACTCGGCGAACACGTCGGTGGCGTTGTCGCTGCCGCGCGTCGGCGAGCCGGACGTGAAGTTGTAGATGTTCGCGTTCTGCATGGCTTCCGACGGCGTGTCGTCGATGGAGGCCTTGCGGAATTCGGCGCCGAACGCGGCCTTCAGATCGCCGTAGGGCAGCTTGAACAGCGAGCCGGTCGTGGAGGCCGTGACCACCGTTTCCTTGTACTTCGTCGTGCCGACGAAGTTGCCGTACACGAAGCCCAGCCAAGCCGACGGCAGCTTGCCGCCGATGACGTCAGCCGTCAGCGCCGGTGCGGCCACGCAGCCGTTGGCGGTGTTGACGCAGTTGAAGCCGCCGCTGCCGTTGGAGACGACGTTCAGGCTCTGCGCCAGGCGGTCGGTCGCGAAACCGTCGAAGGTGTAGGAGCCGCTGCTTTCGGCATGGCGCTTTGCGCATTGGTTCGTGACGCCTCATGCGCCGACGGCCATCGTGAGGA
>JAYSCT010000078.1:0-22443 GCA_041914785.1 Roseateles sp. | reverse complement strand
AGGCCCACCTGCACGGCGCACAGCGCTTCCATCTCCACGCCCGTGCGGCCCAGCGTCTCTACCTGCGCGCGGCACAGCACGCGGCTGCCGGCCTCGTCCAGCTCGAACTCCACCTTGACGCGCGTGATGGGCAGCGGGTGGCACAGCGGCACCAGGTCGCTGCAACGCTTGGCGCCCTGGATGGCCGCAATGCGCGCCACGCCCAGCACGTCGCCTTTCTTCGCGGTGCCGCTGGCGATCAGCACGAAGGTCTCGGGCCGCATGCGGATCTCGCCGGCCGCCACGGCCACGCGGTGCGTCTCGGCCTTGGCGGACACGTCCACCATGTGGGCCTGGCCCTGCGCGTCGAAATGGGTCAGCGGGGAAGTCATGCGAGGGGCTTCATCTTCACGAAACATTGGGTCGGCGGGTTGCAGGCATCATAGACAGCCGCCCGGGCCTGAGCCGCCGGCGGCCGGAGCCCCTGCCAGATGACCACCTCGTTCGCCACCCGCCCCCTGCTGACGCTGATCGCCGCCGCCGTGCTGGCCCTGCCCGGCGCGCCGCTGAATGCGCAGGTCAACCTGCCGGCCCTCGGCGACTCGGTGTCGCAGGACCTGGACGTCAGCGCCGAGCGCCAGCTGGGCGAGCGCTACATGCGCCAGATCCGCCTGGACCCGGCCGTCGTGCAGGACCCGCTGCTGCAGGAGTACATGGCCACCATCTTCGAGCCGCTGATCTCGGCGTCGCGCAAGCTGGGCCACATCGGCGAGGACATCCAGACCCGCTTCGCGTGGGAGAGCTTCCTCGTCGAGGACAAGAGCGTCAACGCATTCGCACTGCCGGGCGGCTACATCGGCACCCACCTGGGGCTGATCGCGATGACCGTGTCGCGCGACGAGCTGGCCTCGGTGCTGGCGCACGAGATCTCGCACGTGACGCAGCGCCACATCGCGCGCCGCATCGCGGGCGACTCCAAGAACAGCATGATCGCCATCGCCGGCCTGCTGCTGGGCGTGCTGGCCGCGTCGCGCGGCAACATCGATCTGGCCAATGCCGGCATCGTCGGCGGCCAGGCGGCGGCCACGCAGATGTCGCTGAACTTCTCGCGCGACATGGAGCGCGAGGCCGACCGCGTGGGCTTCAACGTGCTGGTGGAGGCCGGCTTCGCGGGCAGCGGCATGGTCAGCATGTTCGAGCGCATGGAGCAGGCCTACCACCTGATGGACAACGGCGCCTTCCCCTACCTGCGCTCGCACCCGCTGACCAGCGAGCGCATCGGCGACGCGCGCACGCGGCTGGCGCTCGAACCGTTCGCGCGTCCCCGAGGTCTTGCCGAGCATGCGCTGATGGCCGCCCGCGCCCGCGCGCTGATGGACCCGCGCGTGGACGCCTGGAAGGTGCTGGAGAACTACGACGCTGGCGCCCGCAACATCCGCGAGAGCGGCGGCTACGAGCAGCTGGGCGCGCGCTACGCCGCGGCGCTGGCGTCCATCAAGCTGCGCAACTTCGACCGCGCCGAGGCCACGCTGCGCAGCGCCGAGGTGACGCTGCAGCTCATCAACCCCAGCCCCAGCGAGACCGTCGCCGCCCGCCGGCAGCTGACCTATCTGCGTGCCGAGCTGGCCCAGGCGCGCGGCCGCGCGATGGAGGGCACCGCGGCGCTGGACACGCTGGCCGGCGAGAAGTCGCGCCCGATGCTGATGCAACGCGTGGGCCTGGCGCTGGTGGCCGATGCCGGCGCCCCCGCGCTGCGGGACGCGGCCGATGCGCTGCAGACGCATGTGAGCCTGCAGCCGCGCGACTCGTTCGCGTGGTCGCAGCTGGCGCTGGTCTGGCAGAAGCTGGGCCAGCCGCTGCGCGCCGTGCGCGCCCAGGCCGAGGTCTACGCCGCCGCCGGCGACCTGAACGGCGCCATCGACCGCATGAGCTCGGGCCTGCGCCAGTCGCGCCGGCCGGATGCCGACCAGGTGGAGGCCTCGGTCATCGAGGCCCGCCTGCGCGCGCTGACCTACGAGCGCCAATCCATGCTGGGCGAGATGTTCCCCGGCCGCTACATCCCGCCGGACGCGCGCCTGCCGGACTGACCGGCCGGCGCCGCGACTCAGGCGGCGCGCAGGCGCTGCTCTTCCTGGAACAGCGCGTATTCCTCGCGCGTGGCGCGCGCCACGGCGTCGCGCGCCTGGAGGCGCCGATGGAACGCGCGCACGGCCGGCCAGGGCGTGAGGTCCACGCCGGCGAACGGCGCCCAGTTCAGCACGACGGCTAGGTAGATGTCGGCGATGCCGTAGCCGCCCTCCAGGTGCTCACGCGTCTGCAGATGGGCCTGCAGCACGTCCAGCCGCAGCGCGGCCTTGTCCATCGCGTAGGCCTTCACGTCGGCCGGTGCGCGCGGGTCCAGCAGCGGCACGAACACGGCCTTGTGCAGCTCGGTGGCGATGAAGCCCAGCCATTGCCGCACGCGGGCGCGCGCGTCGGCATCCTCGGGCAGCAAGCCGGCCGCCGGGAAGGCCTCGGCCAGGTACTGCAGCACCGCCGCGTTCTCGGTCAGCAGCCAGCCGCCGGGCGTGCGCAGCGC
This sequence comes from Roseateles sp., assembly GCA_041914785.1. GTDB lineage: Bacteria > Pseudomonadota > Gammaproteobacteria > Burkholderiales > Burkholderiaceae_C > Pelomonas. Next base: position 19,886 of record JAYSCT010000078.1, on the reverse strand, counting down.
CGGCACCTGCCCCATGGGGTTGATCTGCCGGTAGTCGCGGCCGTCGGTCGTGCGCTTGGCCTTGTCGACCTGCGTGAACAGCGCCTGGGCATCCACCTCGTACAGCGCGATGCGGCTGGCCAGCGAGCAGGCCATCGGGGAGAAGAACAGTTCCATCACGGGCTCCAGCAGTGTTTTTGTACTGTATTGAATAGAATTCACTGTCGTCAATGAATTTCATTCGTCGTGGTACAAAAATCTGAAGACGAGCATCAGCCGGCACCGCGCCCACGCGGCCGCCCGCGCAGCTTCGACACCGAGGCCACGCTGGCCCAGGCGACGCTGACGTTCTGGCAGCGCGGCTATGCGGCCACGTCGCTGGACGACCTCAGCGCCGCCACGGGGCTGAACCGCCCCAGCCTGTACGGCGCATTCGGCGACAAGCACGCGCTCTACCTGCAGGCGCTGCGGCTCTACACCGAGCAATCCAATGCGGCGATCGCGCGCGCGCTGGCCGGGCGCCCGCTGCGCGACGGGCTGCTGCGCGTGTACGAGCTGGCGCTGCAGCTCTACTGCCCGGCCGACGCCGCGGCGCGCGGCTGCCTGCTGATCGGCACGGCCGCCACGGAGGCGCCGCGCGACGAGGCCATCCGCGAGGCGCTGGACGACGCGCTGCGCGGCTTCACCGCGGCGTTCGAGGCCCGGCTGCTGCGGGCGGCGGACGAGGGCGAGCTACCGGCCGGCGCGGACGCCGCGCTGCTCGCACAGCTGGCCTCGGCCGTGCTGCATTCGATGGCGCTGCGCGCCCGCGCCGGCGAGGCGCGCGAGGCGCTGGCCGCGTTTGCGGCAGCCAGCGTCGAGATGCTGCTCAGTCGCCCGGGAACAGGCGCTCGATGAGCACGTCGATGACCATGCCGCACAGGCTGTAGATCAGCGAGCCGATCAGCGCGGCGCCGAAGCCGGTCACGGCCAGACCGTCCAGCACGGACGCGGCGGCCCAGAACATCAGTGCGTTGATGATGAAGAGGAACAGGCCCAGCGTCAGCACCGTCACCGGCAGCGTCAGCAGCACCAGCACGGGCCGCACGACGGTGTTCAGCAGGCCCAGCACCAGCGCCGCGATGAGCGCCGAGGTGAAGCTCGTCACGACGACGCCAGGGTAGAGGTGCGCCACCAACAGCAGCGCGCCGGCCAGCAGCAGCCAACGGGTGAGTGTCTTCATGCCGCGAGCATATCGGGCGCGGAAGGCAGCGATCACACGATCGCATTCAAATAGGAATCGTTCGCATTCGTGTTAATATTTTGGCACTGACACCGCGCACGCTGCCTTGAAACCCGCCCTCGCTTTCGTCGCCTCCTCGCCGCTCGCCGCGCCGGCATCGCCCGTGGCCGCGGCGCGCCTGCAGCCGCAGCAGGCGGACGCCCGCGCCACGCTGGCGGGGCCGCCGCGCAGCCGCCGGCTGCTGCTGGTGGGCATTGCGGCACTGCATCTGCTCGGCTTGTGGGGGCTGATCCACCTGCAGGACGTCAAGCGCGCCGTGGCGCGCGCCACGCCGGTGGTGGTGCGCCTGGTGGCGCCCGCCGAGCCGCCCCGGCCGCAACCGCCGGCGCCCGTCGCCCTGCCCGACATGAAGGCCCCCGCGCTGACGCTGGTGGAGCCGCCGCTGGTGGCCGTTGCCACGGCGCCCGCGCCGTCGCCCGTCGTCGCCGCGCTGCCGCCGCCGCCCCCGCCCACCGTGGCGGTGCAGCCCACGCCGGCGCCGCCGGTGCAGGTCACGGCACCGCCCGCGCCGCCGGCGATCAAGCGCATCCCCGCCAGCGCCGTGCGCTGGCTGAAGGAGCCGCGCATGACGATGCCGCTGATGTCCAAGCGGCTGCGCGAAGCGGGCGTCGTGCAGGTGCGCGTCGTCGTAGATGTGAACGGCCTGCCGCGCGAGGTGTCGCTGGCGCGTTCATCCGGCTTCGCGCGGCTGGACGAGCAGGCGCTGCAGGACATCCGCACCGCGCGCTTCGTGCCGCAGACCGAGAACGGCCAGCCCATCGAGTGGGAAGTCATCGCCCCGATGTCCTACGAGCTCGACCGCTAGCACCTTGTTTTTCCTGAGTAGCCATGCCGTGGGTGGCGCATCCAGCGCCGTCGTGGGCAAAGCCATGCCTGCCAAAGACCCATTGGAGAGTTCCATGTCCCGCAAGAAGAAGATGTCCTCCCCCGCCCAGGCGCCCAAGGCCCGGGCTGTCCTGCCGCTCGGCGCGCTGGCCGCCGGTTTCGGCCTCGCCTCGGCCGCGCTGGCCCAGACGGCGCCCGCCCCCGCCAAGGACGACAACGTGCTGCCCACGGTGCGCGTGCGCGCCAGTGCCGAGCCGCAGGGCAAGGACAGCGTCCAGGCCACCGAGACCCGCATCGGCAAGGGCAAGCAGGACATCCGCGACATCCCGCAGTCGCTGACCGTCATCACCGAGAAGGTGATGGACGACCGCGGCTTCAACAACGTCAAGGAAGTGCTGAAGAACACGGCCGGCATCACCTTCCAGGCGGCCGAGGGCGGCGAGGAGGACATCAAGGTGCACGGCATCTCGCTGCAGAGCACCGGCGACATCTTCATCGACGGCATGCGCGACCCAGCCTTCTACGACCGCGACACCTTCTTCCTCGACAAGATCGAGCTGCTGCGCGGCTCGGCCTCGCTGCTGTTCGGGCGCGGCTCCACCGGCGGCGCCGTCAACCAGGTCACCAAGCAGGCGCAGCTGGCCAACCAGAACCAGATCGACGTCAGCGTGGGCAGCCACGGCGCGCTGCGCGCCATTGGCGACTTCGACACCCGCACCGGCGAGACCTCGGGCCTGCGCGTCAGCGTGATGACCAACACCGCCGACAGCAACGGCGCCGGCTCCAGCATCGACAAGCGCGGCATCGGCGTGAACTACCGCATCGGGGTCGACGAGACCGACGAGTTCGGCATCACGCTGTACGGACTGCAGAACGACAACGGCATCAACTACGGCGTGCGCTGGATCCGCCCGACCGCCACGTCCCCGTACGTGAACGGCGTCAACACCAAGCTGGACCCGGACAACTACTACGGCCTGGCCAGCGACTTCAACAAGGGCACGGCCTACTACGGCATGCTCACGCACACGCACCGCTTCGACAAGAACACCGAGCTGGTGACCCGCGTGCGCGCCGCCAACTACAGCCGCGACCAGCGCGCCACGCTGTGGAACTTCGCGGCGGCCAACCAGCAGCCGGGCGGCCTGGCCGTCACGCTGGACAACCTGAGCCCCGCCACCGTCATCACGCGCGGCTTCCAGCCCAAGAAGCAGGACATGCAGACCGTGACGGCGCAGAGCGACCTGAGCACCAAGTTCAAGGCCGCCGGCGTCCAGCACACGCTGCAGGCGGGCGTGGACTTCGCGCACGAGAAGAAGCAGGTCTACACGCCCATCACGGCGGCGCTGGGCGGCATCGTGCCGGTGCGCCCCAACACGACGGTCGGCACGCCGTGGGACGGCGCCAGCATCGACGAGAGCCTGCGCAGCTACCGCACCAACAACGACTACGTGTCCAAGGCCTACGGCGCCTACCTGCAGGACATGATCCAGATCGCCCCGATGTGGAAGGTGCTGGCCGGCCTGCGCTACGACAGCCTGAAAGGCACCTACCACTCGTACAACACCTTCTCCTCCACGGTGGTGTATCCGCTGGTGGACACGCCGCCCACGCCGGCCACGGGCACGTCGCTGGCCCTGCCCGGGTCGCCCTGGCACATGAACATCTCGGAGGTCAGCAAGCGCGCCGCCGTGCTGTTCCAGCCCGACGCGCAATGGTCCTTCCACCTGATGGGGGCCACGTCGTTCAACACCTCCGGCGATGCCTACTCGCTGAGCGCGGCCAACGAGAACATCCCGCCGGAGAAGTCGGTCAACGTCGAGCTGGGTGCCAAGTGGGACAGCGCCGACGGCAGGCTCAGCCTGCGCGCCAGCGCCTTCCGCAACACCAAGCTGCACGAGCGCAACACCGACCCTCTGATCACCAACCTGGTCACGCTCTCCGGCAAGCGCCACGCCGCCGGCCTGGACTTCGACATCGCCGGCAAGATCACGCCCGAGTGGGAGGTGTTCGGCAACTTCACGTGGATGCCGGTGGCCAAGATCGACATCTCCAGCGCCAATTCCGGCGAGGTGCAGGGCTCCCGCCCGTCGCTGACGCCGCGCTACTCCGGCAGCCTGTGGACGGCCTACCAGGTGCTGCCCCAGCTGCGCCTGGGCGCCGGCCTGAACGCCCGCAGCGGCCAGACGCCCATCCGCAACCCGGCAGGCATCTATGCACCCAAGTTCGTCACCGCCGATGCGATGGCCGAGTACACCGTGGTGCCCGAGCAGCTCAGCTTCAAGCTGTACGTGAGCAACGTGGCCAACAAGATCTATGCCGACCAGCTCTACACCAGCTTCTACGTGCCCGGCACCGGCCGCGTGACGACGCTGACCGGCACCTACAAGTTCTGACGCCCACGATGGACCGCGCGACGCCATGCTGCTGAAGATCTCCCAGATCCTCGATGCCGCCGGCGTCGCCCGCGCCCGCGACCTGCTGGCCGCCGCCCCCTGGGCGGACGGCCGCAGCACCGCCGGCCGCCAGGCCGCGCAGGTCAAGAACAACGAGCAGCTCGTGCCCGGCAGCGAGCCGCACCGCCAGCTGCAGGCCCTGGTGCTGCAGGCGCTGGAGCGGCACCCGGTGTTCTTCTCCGCCACGCTGCCCAAGCGCGTGCTGCCACCGCTGTTCAACCGCTACACCGGCGCCACCAACGCCTACGGCAGCCATGTCGACCAGGCGGTGCGCTACCTGCCCGGCGGCGTGCAGCGCGTGCGCACCGACATCTCCTGCACGCTGTTCCTCAGCGACCCGGCCGACTACGACGGCGGCGAGCTCGTCATCGACACCAGCTTCGGCGAGCAGCGCGTGAAGCTGGCGGCCGGCGACCTGGTCGTCTACCCCGGCACCAGCGTGCACCGCGTCGAGCCGGTCACGCGCGGCGCGCGGCTGGCCGCCTTCTTCTGGATCGAGAGCATGGTGCGCGGCGACGAGCAGCGCCGCCTGCTCTACGACATGGACATGAGCCTGATGGCGCTGCGCACCGAGCTCGGCGAAACCGACGAGCTTGTGCAACTGACCGGGACGTATCACAACCTGTTGCGCATGTGGGCAGATACATGAGCGCGCCGCTCATCGAGAAGCTGCCGGACGGCCTCGCCAACCTGGCCGACTTCGAGGCCCCCGCGCAGGCCAGGCTGGACGCCAACGCCTGGGCCTATCTCAATGGCGGCGCGGGCGACGAGATCACGCTGCGCGCCAACCGCGCCGCGTGGGACGCCATCAGGCTGCAGCCGCGCGTGCTGCGCGACCTCGCCGGCGGCCACACGCGCGTGACGCTGCTGGGCCGCGCGCTGCCGGTGCCGGTGCTGCCCGCACCCGCCCCCTCCCACCGCCTCGACCCGGCCGAGGGCGAGCACCCCATCGCCCACGCCGCCGCGGCGCAGGGCGCCGGCCTCGTGCTCAGCGCCCAGGCCAGCGTGCCGATGGAGGACGTCGCCGCACCCATGCTCGCCGACCCGGCCGCCGGCCCGCTGTGGTTCCAGCTCTACTGGCGCGACGACCCGGCGTTCATGCGCGCGCTGCTGCGGCGCGTCGAGGCCGCCGGCTACCAGGCGCTGGTGCTCACGGTGGACGCCCCCGTGCACGGCGCCCGCGACCGCGAGCGCCGTGCCGGCTTCAAGCTGCCCGATCACATCCGCGCCGTGAACCTCGGCGGCCTGAAGAAACCGCTGGACCTGCAGCCCGGCCAGAGCGCGCTGTTCGACGGCCTGATGCCGCGCGCCGCCACCTGGGCGCAGGTCGACTGGCTGCGCGCCGAAAGCCCGCTGCCGCTGCTGCTCAAGGGCGTCACGCATGGCGACGACGCCCGCGAGGCGCTGGCCCGTGGCGTGGCCGGCCTCATCGTCTCCAACCACGGCGGCCGCACGCTGGACACGCTGCCCGCCACGGCCGAGCTGCTGCCGCCGCTGCGCGCGGCCCTCGGCCCCGATGTGCCGTTGCTCGTCGACGGCGGCATCCGCCGCGGCACCGACGTGCTCAAGGCCATCGCGCTGGGCGCCAACGCCGTGCTGCTGGGCCGCCCCTACGTCCATGCGCTGGCCGCCAGCGGCGCTTTAGGCGTGGCCCATGCGCTGCGCCTGCTGCGCGACGAACTGGAGATCGCGATGGCGCTCTCCGGCTGCAAGACCCTCGCCGACGCCGGCCCGGCGCTGATCTGGCCCGGCACCTCACGACCAAGGACCTCCCCATGAAGAACCTGCTCGCCACCCTCGCCCTGACCCTCGCCGCCGGTGCGGCCTCCGCCCACGGCAACGTCTCCTGCCCCGCCATGCCCAAGGAAGAGAAGCAGCCGCAGATGACGCTGCAGAAGAAGCTCGAGGACGAAGGCTGGAAGGTCCGCAAGGTCAAGGACTACAACGGCTGCTACGAGGTCTACGGCTTCGACGGCAGCGGCAAGAAGGCCGAGGCCTTCTTCAACCCCAAGACCTTCGAGCGCGTCTACCCCGAAGGCGAGCAACCCGCCGCCGCGAAGTAAGCCATGCGCGTGCGCGTCTGGGACGGCGTCGTCCGCGTGCTGCACTGGACGCTGGCCGCTGCGGTCGCCACCTGCGTGATCAGCGGCCACTGGCCGCCCAGCCACTTCGACGACTGGCACCACACCGCCGGCTACGTGGCCGGCGCCGCCGTCGCGCTGCGGCTCGTCTGGGGCTTCACCGGCAGCCGCTACGCGCGGCTCGCGCAGTTCGTGCGCGGCCCGCGGGCGGTGCTGGCCTACGCGCGCGCGCTGCGCGCCGGCCGCGAGCCGCGCCACCTCGGCCACAACCCGCTGGGCGGCTGGATGGCGCTGGCGCTGTGGTCCACCGCCGCGGCGCTCGCGCTGACGGGCTGGCTCTACACGACCGAGTGGCTGTGGGGTTACGACTGGCTGTCGGAGCTGCACGCGTGGCTGGCGTGGGGCCTCATCGCGCTCGTCAGCGGCCACCTCGGCGGTGTCGCGATGACCAGCTGGCGGCACCGCGAGAACCTCGTCGGCGCGATGTTCAGCGGGGACAAGCGCGCGCCCCAGGCCGACGACATCGGCTGAGCGCTACGCCCGCAGAACCCAGGATTGATGCGGCCTCGCGACAGGCAGGGGCGCAAAGCCTCGATTTCATGGGCCAATGCGGGTCATCCCCTCTATGAAAGCCTTCTCTTCCCCCTGGGAAGCGCAGTACCATCGCCGCCGCAGGGTGCTAGAGAGTATTGAAGGCTTACGCGGCCTTCACCCGGACCCGGCACATCAACAACTTTTGATGGAGTGAATCGACATGGCAACTGCGAAGAAGGCCGCGCCCGCGAAGAAGGCGGCTGCACCGGCGAAGAAGGCCGCCCCGGCGAAGAAGGCGGCTGCGCCCGCGAAGAAGGCCGCGGCAACGCCGGCCAAGAAGGCCGCAGCGACGCCTGCGAAGAAGGCCGCTCCGGCCAAGAAGGCCGCCGCGCCCGCCAAGAAGCGCACGCCCAACGCCGCCTTCATGAAGGCCCTGACCCCCAGCGCGGCCCTGGCCGCCATCGTCGGCGCAGCACCCCTGCCCCGCACCGACGTGACCAAGAAGGTCTGGGAATACATCAAGAAGAACAAGCTGCAGGACGAGCTGCAAAAGCGCGTCATCAACGCCGACGCCAAGCTGAAGGAAATCTTCGGCAAGGCCAAGGCCGACATGTTCGAGATGACCAAGCTGATCAACAGCCACCTGAAGTGAAGCGGCGCCGCGCATGCCGCGGCCTCGTCAACACACAGCCCGGCCCTGCCGGGCTTTTCTTTTGGTGGCCCGGCCGGCTGCGCTGCGTTCAGCGCGGCAGGCCTGGCGAGGCGCCCAGCAGCGCCCGCAGGCCGGCCTGCAGTCGCGTCACGTCGATGGGCTTGAGCCAGTAGTCGTCGAAGCCGGCCTCGCGCGCCGCGCGCACGACAGCGCTGGGGTCATCGGCCGACAGCGCCACCCAGCGCACGCCCGCCAGCGCGGCCGACAGCCCGGCATCCGCAGCCACGCGGCGGCGCAACTCCAGGCCCGTCATGTCGGGCAGGTTCATGTCCACCAGCAGCACGTCCGGCCGCGCGCCCGCCAGCAGGTCCAGCGCCTCCGCGCCGGTCTCGGCCGTGCGCAGTTCCCAGTCCGGCAGCAGCCGGAACACCTCCTCCATCAGGATCAGATGGATGCGGTCGTCTTCGACGTAATACACCAGCGGCGTGGTGCGGTCGGCCATGGCGGGCGGGGGTGAGTGGCGGCGGTCGGCACGATAGCAGCAATGCCCCGGCCTCCGCCCCACCCGGCAGGGGGCTCGGCGCCGCCATGTTGCGTGACATTTCGCACCCGTCCACCCCCTCGATTTCGGGGCTCTTCAACGCGGGCAAACCCTGAAAATCCCTAATATTTGGTGCACACGCTCTGTTTCGAGCATCCCCCTTCGTCAAGGGTTGTCCGATGTCCCTGATTGCCACCCTCGCCCTCGCCGTTTCCGCCGGGTCTGCGCTGCCCGAATGCAGCTGGGACCGCCCGGGCGCCAACCCGTTCATGGGTGACGTGGTGGCGGCCGTGGACCGGTACCAGGACATCCCCGCCGCGACGCGCGAGAAGCTCAAGGCGCGCATGAAGGCGCGCAGCTACGACGACATCGCCGTCATCGAGCGCGACGGCATCAAGGGCCAGGGCAAGGCCGAATACGCACCGGAGATCCGCGACATGCATTTCGGCCCGGGCGCCGTCTGCAAGACCGTCACGCGCGCCAAATGGACCGCCAAGACGCAGGAACGCGGCCTCGTCTACTGCGAGGACGGCCAGTGCATCCTGGTGCCCACCGTGTGCCGCAACGTCAGCCGCATCAAGCGCCTGGAGGCCCGGCCGGCCGCCGTGGCGCCGTCCGGCGCTGCCAACGTGGCGTCGTCGACGCGCGAGGGCGAGAACACCGCACCGCTGGAATTCGAGGCCCCCGCGGCCGGCGCGATGGCCGCCACCGCGCCGGACAGCTTCGCCGGCCAGTCCGGCGCGCCATCGCTGGCGAGCGGCAGCGGCCCGGCACCGCAGGGCGGCAGCCTGATCAGCAGCAGCGGCCCGACGGTGGCCGGCGGCGGCGCACCGTCTCCCATCACGCTGGGCATGCCCGGCCTGCCGCCGGGCACCGTGCGCGTGGCCGAGGTGCCCAGCGTCACGCCGGCCGTGCCGGAGCCGGGCACCTGGGCGCTGATCGCCGCGGGCCTGGTGGTCGTCGGCTACCGCGCGCGGCGCCGCGGCTGAGCCGCGCGGCCTGACGACCTGCTGACTACCTTCTGAGCAGGGGCGCCAGGTAGCGCCCCGTGTGGCTGGCCTCGCAGGCGGCCACGTCCTCCGGCGTGCCGGCCACCAGCAGCGTGCCGCCGCCGGCACCGCCCTCCGGGCCCATGTCGATGAGCCAGTCGGCCGTCTTGATGACGTCCAGGTTGTGCTCGATGACGACGATGGTGTTGCCGGCGTCGCGCAGTTGGTGCAGCACCTTGAGCAGCAGCTCGATGTCGGCGAAGTGCAGGCCGGTGGTGGGCTCGTCCAGGATGTAGAGCGTGCGGCCGGTGTCGCGCTTGGAGAGTTCCAGCGCCAGCTTCACGCGCTGCGCCTCGCCGCCGGACAAGGTGGTGGCGCTCTGGCCCAGCTTCACATAGCCCAGGCCCACGTCCAGCAGCGTCTGCAGCTTGCGCGCCAGCGCCGGCACGGCGTTGAAGAGCTGGAAGGCGTCCTCCACCGTCATGTTCAGCACGTCGGTGATGTTCTTGCCCTTGTAGAGCACCTCCAGCGTCTCGCGGTTGTAGCGCTTGCCGTGGCAGACGTCGCAGGGCACGTAGACGTCGGGCAGGAAGTGCATCTCCACCTTCAGCACGCCGTCGCCCTGGCAGGCCTCGCAGCGGCCGCCGGCCACGTTGAAGCTGAAGCGCCCGGGGCCGTAGCCGCGCTCGCGCGCCGTGTTCATCTCGGCGAACAGCTCGCGGATGGGCGTGAACAGGCCCGTGTAGGTCGCCGGGTTGGAGCGCGGCGTGCGGCCGATGGGCGACTGGTCGACGTTGATGACCTTGTCGAACGCGTCCAGGCCCTCGATCTCGTCGTAGGCGGCCGGGTCGGCATGGCTCTGGTAGAGCTTCTTGGCGACGGCAGCGTACAGCGTGTCGTTGACCAGCGTGCTCTTGCCGGAGCCGGACACGCCGGTCACGCAGGTCAGCACGCCGACGGGGATCTCGACGGTGACGCCCTTCAGGTTGTTGCCACGCGCGTTGACGATGCGCAGCTTCTGGTCCTCGAACGGCTTGTGCCGCGTGGCCGGCACCTCGATGCGCGCGGCGCCGCTGAGGTAGCGGCCGGTGGGCGAGTTCGGGTCGGCGGCCACCTGGTCGGGCGTGCCCTGCGACATCACGCGGCCGCCGTGCACGCCGGCGCCGGGGCCCAGGTCCAGCACCCAGTCCGCGGCGCGGATCGCGTCCTCGTCGTGCTCCACCACCAGCACCGAGTTGCCGAGGTCGCGCAGCCGGCGCAGCGTGGCAATCAGCCGGTCGTTGTCGCGCTGGTGCAGGCCGATGCTGGGCTCGTCCAGCACGTACATGACGCCGGTCAGGCCTGAGCCGATCTGCGACGCGAGCCGGATGCGCTGCGCCTCGCCGCCGGACAGCGTGTCGGCGCTGCGGTCCAGGCTCAGGTAGTTCAGGCCCACGTCGTTCAGGAAGCGCAGCCGTGACGCGATCTCGCGGATGACCTTGTCGCCGATGTCGGCCTTGTTGCCCTTGAGCGTCAGGCCTTCGAAGTAGTGCAGGCACTCGCGCAGCGTCGAATGCTCCACCTCATAGATGGGCCGGCCCTTGAAGCCGGCCGGCGCGTCGGCCGGCTGCAGCACCACGTGGCGGGCCTCGCGGCGCAGGCGCGAGCCCTCGCAGGCCGGGCAGGGCTTGGCGGCCATGTAGCGGGCCAGGTCCTCGCGCACGGCGGCCGAGTCGGTCTCCTTGAAGCGGCGCTGCAGGTTGGGCAGGATGCCCTCGAACGGGTGGCTGCGCTTGACCGAGCGTTTCTTGCCCGACGCCGTCTCGGCCTGGTAGGTGAAGCTGATCTCCTCCTCGCCGGAGCCGCGCAGCAGCACCTGCTGGGCCTCGGGCGACAGGCTCTCCCACGGCGCCTCGACGTCGAACTGGTAGTGCGCCGCCACCGATTCCAGCAGCGAGAACGTGTAGGGGTTGCGGCGGTCCCAGCCCTTCACGGCGCCGCTGGCGAGCGACAGCGTGGGGAAGGCGACGACGCGGTCCGGGTCGAACACGGTGACCTGGCCCAGGCCCTCGCAGCTGGGGCAGGCGCCCACCGGCGAGTTGAACGAGAACAGCCGCGGCTCCAGCTCGGGCAGCGAGTAGGAGCACACCGGGCAGGCGAACTTGCTGGAGAACAGCGTCGTCTGCTGCGAATCCATGTCCATCACCAGCGCCCGGCCCTCGGCCAGCCGCAGCGCGGCCTCGAAGCTCTCGGCGAGGCGCTGGCGCAGCTGGTCCGCGCCGTCGTGGCGCAGCTTGATGCGGTCGATGACGACGTCGATGTCGTGCTTCTCGGCCTTCTTCAGCGCCGGGATCTCTGGCGCCTCCACCGTCGCGCCGTCGACGCGAAAGCGCACATAGCCCTGCGCCTGCAGCTCCTGGAACAACTCGACGAACTCGCCCTTGCGGTCGCGCACGACCGGCGCCAGCAGCATCAGCTTGCTCTCGTCGGGCAGGGCCAGCACCGCGTCCACCATCTGGCTGACGGACTGCGCCTCCAGCGGCAGGTGGTGGTCGGGGCAGAACGGCGTGCCGGCGCGGGCGTACAGCAGGCGCAGGTAGTCGTGGATCTCGGTGACAGTGCCGACCGTTGATCGCGGGTTGTGGCTGGTCGCCTTCTGCTCGATGGAGATCGCCGGCGACAAGCCTTCGATGACGTCCACGTCCGGCTTGTCCATCAGCTGCAGAAACTGCCGCGCGTAGCTGGACAGGCTCTCCACGTAGCGCCGCTGCCCTTCGGCGTACAGCGTGTCGAACGCCAGCGACGACTTGCCGGAACCCGACAGCCCCGTGATGACGACCAACGCATGCCGCGGCAGGTCGACGTCAATGTTCTTCAGGTTGTGCGTGCGCGCACCGCGCACGCGGATGAATCGGGATTCGGGGGACTCCGGGAGGGCCATGGCAATGTCTTCAAGCGAACCGGCCATGATAGGCCGACGCTTCGTCGCCGTCGCGCGCAGCTCACGACGCCGGTCCTGCGCTTCGTCGCGGCGGCGTGGCGGCGCGCGGCCCCGCTGCCGAAACTGCTTCCATCGACACAGCAATCCCGCTGTGACAACCCCGGAAGGAAGCACCATGAAGACCACCGTTCTGATCCAGGCCGCCGCCGTCGCCGCCTTTGCCATCACCGCGCTGACCGCCCAGGCCGCCCCGCAGGAAGTGCACAAGCTGCCGCGCGTCGTCGTCACCGGCAAGGCCGTCAAGGCGATCGCCCAGCTGCCGCGCGTCGTCGTGACCGGCTACGCGGTGCGCGAGGTCGCCCAGGTCCAGCAACTGCCCCGCGTGACCGTCACGGGCCGCCGCGCCTGAGGCCGCCCGACGATGCGTTGCACGCCCCACACCCGAGCCGAGTCGCCGGCGCAGCAGGCCGCCGGCCCGGTCTGCGCCGCCGAGTCGGCTTGCGTCCTGCGACGAAAGTCACAGCTCTGAAAGACAATCGGGCTTCTGCATCGGAGCCCGCTAGTGAAAGAAGAGTTGCGCAAACGCCGGTCCTGGCTGGATGGCTTCATGGCCTACCCCGCCCCCGCAGGCCTGAGCGAGACCCAGCTTCGCGAGAACATCATCCTGCTGGACCAGGCGCTGTACGAGCTGTGGAACCTGGGCCACAACCTCATCTTCGGCTGGACGCCCGAGGCGCGCGGCCTGCGCGTGCTGGTGGCGCCCCACCCCATGCTGACCGAGTTCGCCCTCGGCGACGGCAACCTGCCGGCGGCCGAGCTGGCGCGGCGCGCGCGGCTGCTGGACGACCTGCTGTCCAGCCAGGAGCACCTGCAGGCCCAGGCCTTCGACACCGTCAGCGCGGCGCTGGGCGTGGCGCCCCGCCTCATCGCGTTGCCGTTCGCGCCCGAGCAGGGCCTGGGCCTGCCGCTGATCGCCGCCATCGCTGCGCGCTACGGCGTGCGCCTGGTGGAGGACCGCGCCGTCATCCTGTTCGACGCCGTCGGCTTCTCGCTGCTGACGCCGCTGCAGCAGGTCGTGCAGCTCAACAGCCTGTCCTGCTCCGTCAACGCGGCCTACGCCAAGCTGCTGGACCAGGAGATCAACATCAACTTCGCCCGCACGACGACGGGCGACGGCTTCTACATCTGGAACCGCATGCGCGGCGTGGAGGCCAACGTCGAGCTGTACCAGCTGATGCAGTTCATCCTGGCCGACAACGCGCTGGCACAGGAGCGCGCGACGCGGCCGGAGTCGGTGCCGCGGCTGCGCGCCTGCTTCCACGTCGGCTCGCACTACGAGTTCTACCAGTCCGAGGGCCTGAACCCGACCTCGTTCAGCTACTTGGTGGGCCAGGTGACCATCGAGCTGGCGCGCATGATCGAGAACGCGCAGCCGGGCCAGATCCTGGTCGGCAAGTTCAACACGCTGATGCACGACGAGGCCACCGGCGGCGACGTGCGCATCGACAGCCTGGACTTCGTCGAGCGCACGCGCGCGCCGCTGCGCAGCCTGAACGGCCTGAAGCTGGCCGGCTCCGAGGTCGACGAGATCGCCTGCTACCTGACCGGCCGGCGCGACGCCGACGGCCTGTGGGGCATCAGCGAGTACCAGGTGGCCGACAAGCACGGCCTGATCCACCGCGTCTACAACGCCAAGATCAACATCCACCGCCGCAACGGCGAGCCCATCTACCTGGGCCTGCGCGAGGAAGACCTGCCCCCGGACGCGCCGCGCACCGTGGCGGAAACGGACTTTCGCCCGCTGCAAGCCTGACGGGCGCAGTCAGTCTCGGGCTGTTGCAGAGGCCGCAGCGCTAGGATGACCGGGCCGTGACCGAGTCTCCCGTCCCCTTCGCCGTGCCCGCGGCCCCCGGCAGCGTAGGCCAGCGCCGGCTGCTGACGCTGCTGTTCGTCGACCTCAGCGGCTCCACCGCCATGGCCGAATGGATGGAGGCCGAGCACTACGCGGCCATGCTGGCGGGCTTGCGCGAGCTGTACGAGCGCATCGTGCCCCACCACGGCGGCGTCATCGCGCGCATCCAGGGCGACGGCATGCTGGCCGTGTTCGGCCACCCCGACGTGCGCGAGGACGACGGCCGCCGCGCCACCGAGGCCGCGCTGGAGCTGCATGCCGCCGTGCGCGGCCTGCTGCCGCCGGGCCCCCGGCCGGCCGAGTTCACCGGCCTGACGCTGCACAGCGGCATCCACGCCGGCATCGTGCTCGTCACCGACGGCGACCAGATGCGCGGCCGCTTCGAGCTGCTCGGCAACGCACCCAACATCGCCGCGCGGCTGAGCGAGGCGGCACGCGCCGACGAGATCATCGCCAGCGAGGAGAGCCTGGGCCTGCAGAGCCAGTTCTTCGAGACCGGCCCGCGCTTCTCGCTGCAGCTGCGCGGCCGCGCGACGCCGCTGGCCGCCTACCGCGTGTTCGGCCGCGCGCCGGTGGGCCGGCGCTTCGAGGCCAGCATGCGGCGCGGCCTGGCGCCGTTCGTCGGCCGCTGCACCGAGCTGGCCGCGCTGGACGCCGGCCTGGCCCGGGCGCTGGCCGGCGGCAGCGTGTGGCTGGGCCTGCGCGCGGGCGCCGGCGTCGGCAAGACCCGGCTCACCGAGGAATTCCTGCGCCGCGCCGGCGACCAGCCCTGCCGCATCCACCGCGGCTACTGCGAGAGCTACCTCAGCGCCGAGCCGCTGCAGCCCTTCCTGCAGATGCTGCGCGCGATGGACGGCATGGCCCACGCGCCGCCCGAGCTGTTCGCCGCCCAGCACGCCGCCCCCGCCGAGCGCGCCGATGCGCTGCTGGCGCTGCTGCTGGCGCTGGCGCGCAGCACGCCGCAGCTGGTGTTCATCGACGACCTGCAGTGGGCCGACGACGCGTCGCTGCGGCTGATGCACCGGCTGCGCGGCGGCGCCGAGCGCCAGCACCTGCCGCTGATGCTGCTCACCGCCAGCCGCCCGCCCACGACGGCCGGCCTGCCCGGCGCGCACGACGCCGACGCGCAGCCCATCGAGCTGCCGCCGCTGACGGACTGCGAGTCCGCCCGCGCCGTGCACCACCTGCTGCCGCAGGCCGACCCCTTCATCGCCGCCGAGGTGCAGCGCCACGCCGGCGGCAACCCGCTGTTCATCGAGGAGCTGTGCCACGCCGCGGCCGACGCCGGCGAGCAGCTCGTGCAGGGCCAGAGCAGCTCGGCCTGGCTGGCGGCGCTGGTGGAGTCCCGCGTGGGCCGGCTGCCGCCCGAGCAGGCCTGGCTGGTGCGGCTGGCCGCCGTCATCGGCAACGTCATCCCGGTGTGGCTGCTGCAGGCGCTGTCCGGCTGCGGCGAGCAGCACCCGGCCGTGCTGGCGCTGGCGGCGCAGGACTTCATCTTCCCGGACAGCCACCCCGGCCATCTGCGCTTCAAGCACGGCATCACGCGCGACGTCGTCTACGAGGCCACCGGCCTGCACGAGCGCCAGGCGCTGCATCGCCACATCCGCGCCGAGCTGGCCGCACGCGGCGGCGCCGAGGGCCAGTTGCACGAACAACTGGCCTACCACGCCGCCGCCGCCAACGACTGGCCCGCCGCCGCGCTGCATGCCGAGGCCGCGGGCGACCAGGCGCTGGCCGCCTCCGCGCTGGACCGCGCCAAGAAGCAGTTCCGCGCCGCGCTGGCCGCGCTGGAGTTCCTGCCCGACGACGCCGACCGCCGGCGCCGCTGGATCACCATCGCGCAGCGCCTGGGCATGGCCTGCGTGTTCGACGCGTCGCAGGACGACCTGCGCGTGCTCAAGCATGCCGCCGTGCTGGCCGCCGCCGACGGCGACGCCGGCCTCATCGCGCGCACCGAGTACTGGCTGGCCTACGTGGGCTACGCGCTCGGCGAGACGCGCGACAGCCTGCGCCACGCGCGCGCCGCCGTCGAGAAGGCCCAGCAATGCGGCGACCACGCGCTGCTGGCCCAGCTGCCCGGTACCGTCGGCCAGCTGCAGGCCGCCGCGGCCAACTACGCCGAGGCGACGCCGATGCTGGACCTCGCCATCGAGCGCCAGCGCCTGCGCGCCAGCAAGAGCGCCGTCAACCGCATCGGTCTGTCGTTCTCGCTGTGCTGCCGCGCCTACGTGCAGGGCGACCGTGGCCGCTTCGACGAGGCACACGCCACCTTCGCCGAGGCGCTGGCGCCGTTCGACGGCAGCGGCCACGCGGTGGAAGCCAGCATCCAGGGCTGGCGCGCCGCCGTGTTCCTGTGGCAGGGCCGCTGGGCCGACGCGCAGGCCGCTGCGGCCGTGGCCCACCGCGTGGGCGCGCAGGTGCGCAGCATGTTCACCTGCGCCATGGGCCATGCCGCGGGCGCCTACGGCGCCTGGATGCAGCACGGCGACCCTGGCGCGCCGCAGCGCGTGCTGGACGCCACCGCCTGGCTGGCGCCGCGCGGCGGCGGCCTCTACAGCAGCTTCAACCACGGCTGGCTGGCCGACATGCAGGCCACGCAGGGCGACATCGCGGCCGCGCGCCGGCATGTCGCGCTGGCGCTCAAGCGCGGCCGCCAGCACGACTGGATCGGCGGCGCGATGGCCTACCGCGCCGCCGCCCGACTGGCCGCCCGGGCCGGCGACGCGGCCCAGGCCCGCCGCTACCTCGCGCTGGCCCGCGGCGCCGGCGAGCAGCGCAACTCCGACCACGAGGCCGCCGTCACCGCGCTGGTGGAGGCCGAGCTGCGGCTGGACGACGGCTGGCGCGCCGCGCTGGACCGCGCGCAGGCCGCGTTCGAGCGCATGGGCATGGCGGGCTTCCTGGCGCGCGCACAGCGGCTGCGCGACGTCTGACCGGCCGCAGCGTCCGGCAGCGCCTCGCAACGCCTGTTACGCCTGCACCGTCGCCACCGCAGGCTACGTGAAACCGCGTACCCACAATTTCAGAACGACGTTCCATAGTTGCGGCGCGATGCGTGGCCGCCTGGCTGCGCCGACCTGACGTCGCCGCGCGCAGAGCGCGGATCGGCCGGTTGCGACCTGACGTCGGCACTGGTTTCCCTCCACCCCACCACGCCCGTGCCGATGCGCCCCGCAGCGCCGGCACGGGCAGGCTGCGCGTGCCTGGACGGATACCGCGCCGCCACGACTCCCAGGAGACAAACGCCATGAAGAAGATCACCCCCCCGCCGCTGCCCACCGTGCGCACCGCCGGCGCCGCCGTGTCGCTGCTGCTGGCCGCCACCGGCGCCCACGCCGCCGACTGGCCGTCGGGCTACTCGAAATGCGCCGACCAGGGCGAGACCTGCAAGGTCGGCACCGCCACGCGCGCCGTGTCCTACGGCATCAAGGACAAATGGGTCGTCAAGAACCTCAGCGGCAACATTGCCTGCACGACCGCCACCTTCGGCAGCGACCCCAACCCCGGCATCACGAAGAAATGCGCGCTGGGCCCGGTGGCCTCACCGGCGCCCACGCCGGCGCCGACGCCCGCCCCCACACCGGCCCCAACACCTGCCCCCACGCCAGCCCCGTCCCCCGCACCGACGCCCGCGCCCGCCCCGGCCGGCCACAGCGGCGGCTATGCCGGCACGGTGACCGGCGGCGGCAGCGCCGCGGTGCAGACCGTCAGCACGCCCGAGCAGATGCAGGCCGCCATCAACGCCTACGACGGCAGCTCGGGCCTCGTGCTGCGCTACACCGGCACGTTCGACTTCGGCACCATCCCCGACGCCTGCACGCAGTGGAAGAAGCCGGCCGGCGCCATCGTCGAGGTCAAGAACAAGAGCAACGTCACCATCGAGGGCGCCAACGGCTCGGCGGCCAACTTCGGCCTGGCCATCAAGGGCGGCGCGCAGAACGTCATCATCCGCAACATGACCATCGGCCTGCTGCCGGGCTCCATCGACGCCATCGGCATCGAGGGCCAGGGCGGCAAATACCCCGGCTACATCTGGATCGACCACAACACGCTGTTCAGCAGCCTGAAGGAATGCAGCGGTGCGGGTGACCTGGAGTTCGACGGCCTCATCGACAGCAAGGCCGGCGCTCACCACATCACCTACTCGTACAACGACATCCACGACCACCACAAGGTGGGCCTGATCGGCTCCAGCGACAGCGACGCGAGCGACCGCTTCATCACCTTCCACCACAACCTGTACCAGAACATCGGCTCGCGCGTGCCGCTGCAGCGCGGCGGCTACACGCACATCTACAACAACCTCTACAGCGGCGTGAAGACCTCGGGCGCCAACATCCGCATGGGCGGCTACGCGCTGATCGAGGGCAACTGGTTCGAGAACTCGCAGAACCCGGTCACCTCGCGCGACAGCTCGGCCATCGGCTACTGGCAGCTGCGCGACAACAACGTGCGCACGCCGGCCGACTTCGCGACCTACGGCATCACCTGGGTGGCCAGCGGCTCGTCGCCATCGCGCGACGCGACGGACTGGACGACGACCGCCAACTTCCCGCTGGGCATCCCGTACAGCTACACGCTGCAGCCGGCGTCCTGCGTGAAGCAGAAGCTGCCCAGCGCGGCCGGGGCGGGCAAGAACCTGGCGAAGGTCAGCTGCTGATGGGGTAGGGTGCGGCCGCGGACCCCGACGTCGCATGTCGCCAAGTGTTGGGGTGCGCTACGCTGATCCCAACCGAGCTTGACCCAAGCTACCCGGCTGCGAGCTCATGCTTGACGCGTATAGCGTAGGCAAGGCTACTCGTTCCACTTGGCAGCTTGGCAAGCACGCTGTCTTGCTTGAACTCAAACTTGATCGCTGCGAGAGCCGCACCAACTCCAGCGCCAACGGCAAGCGGCAGGGAAAGCGATGGAGCTACCGCTGCGCCTGCGGTGGCTAGCCCGGCAATAGTCGGAAAGCTTAGGTCTACCTTGATCGTCGACCGCAGCCGGCTGCGCCAAGACTCAGAAGTCACTTTTTCGATTGCCGCAAGCGACGATTCAAGACGAGAAATTGCAGAAGTAAGAGCTCGGGGAACATCGTGCGACTTCAGCACTTCCAAATACACGTCGTCTAGAGCTGCCCGAAGAGCCGCGAGCTCAGATGCTCTACGTGACTTGAACTCCAGGATGTCTTGTAGCGGAACAGAAGAGCCAGGAGCAGGAAGCGCGTCGTAAAGAACAACTTCGACACTGCGCGCATGTGTACGTTCATCCTCCGGCGCCCAGAATGCGTTGCCTTGTTGAGCTAGTGACCACTGCCCTGGTTGGCGCACTTCATTCATACGCCACGCCTCAAATTGCGCCCGAACCCAAAGCTCAGCAAATGAACCTGAAAAATTTGCTGGCCTAGCATTCGACTTTTGAACAATCCCCTCGCCCCGGAGGAACTCAAGGTCCGGCGTCAAGCCGTAGCCAAGTATTGGGTTGTCAGGAAGGTCAAATTGGTCCCAGTATGGCAACCGTTCGCGGACCATCGCTTCCATCGATGGTCCGCCAGCGTTACGAATTTCAAGGCTTCCATCCGGACTAACTGAGAACTCCGGAACCAGAATTAGACCGCGTACAGACATGTGGCCCTCTCTTTAATGACTAGTCCATATTGGCTCTTGGAGGGGGAAAACAAAGGCTCTTTGCGCATTGATTGAGGATGGCTCATCTGGTGAGCCAGCGAGCTGA
>JAYSCT010000077.1:0-22512 GCA_041914785.1 Roseateles sp. | reverse complement strand
GCGGGCAGATGCTGAGCCTGGACGACATCCACGAGATCCTGCGCACGCCGCTGATCGGCGTGATCCCGGAAAGCGAGAGCGTGCTGCAGGCGTCCAACCAGGGCACGCCGGCCATCCACCTGCAGGGCACCGACGTGGCCGAGGCCTACAAGGACGTCGTCGCGCGCTTCCTCGGCGAGGACAAGCCCATGCGCTTCACGGAGGCCGTGAAGCCCAGCTGGTTCAAGCGCGTCTTCGGCGGCAAGTAAGGGGGCCTGACATGGGATTCCTGAACTTCTTCCTCGGCGAAAAAAAGAGCTCGGCCAGCGTCGCCAAGGAGCGGCTGCAGCTCATCCTCGCGCACGAACGCAACGGCCGCAGCGCCAGCCCCGACTACCTGCCGCAGCTGCAGCGCGAGCTGGTGGCCGTCATCAGCAAGTACGTGTCGATCAACCCGGACGACATCAAGGTGCACATGGAGCGCCAGGGCGACCTGGAAGTGCTCGAAGTGAAGATCGAGCTTCCGGAACCTCGTTGACCCCTCGTCCGGCCTTGCCACGCTGAACGCGGGCAAGTCCAGCCGGTCCCCCTAGGGGACGGCGATGCTCACGGCGTTGAGCCGCTCGCACATCGCCCAACGGGCCGGCTTGGGAGCGGCCCGGCGCTCGGCCCGAAACACGGGGTGCGAACGCGTCTACCGCGCGGTGCGGGCCTGCTCGCGCCGCATGAAGAGATAGAGGCTCTCCACCTTCGCGCGCGCCCACGGCGTCTTGCGCAGGAACTTGAGGCTGGACGCCACGCTGGGATCGATGCGGAAGCACTTGATCGCGATGCGCTGCCCCAGTTCGGCCCAGCCGAAGTACTCGACCAGCGCCGTGACGATGGCCTCCAGCGTCATGCCGTGCAGCGGGTCCTTGGACGGGGTGGTGGTCGTGTTCATTCGTGCGTGAATTGAGCCGCGTTCTTGCCCTTGAACTGGGCGTAATAGCGCTTGATCTCGACCATGTCGGCCTCGACATCGCCGGTCGGGTGGAACAGCGGCCCCAGGCCCACCAGCTTGCGCGGGTAGTCCATGTGCGCCATGACGATGGGCAGCTTCGCCGTGACGGCGATCCAGTAGAACCCCGTCTTCCAGTACACCGTCTTGCTGCGCGTGCCCTCGGGCGGCACGATGAGCTGCACCGGGCCGTCGGCGGCCACCAGCGCCTCGGCCGACGCGGCCACGAGGTTGCTGGACTTGCTGCGGTCCACCGGGATGCCGCCCAGCCAGCGCATCAGCCCGCCGAACGGAAACCTGAAGATGGAGGCCTTGCCCATCCAGTAGGGCGTCAGCCGCAGCGCGAACGACGCGAACAAGGTGTAGGGCAGGTCCCAGTTGCTCGTGTGGGGCGCGGCGATGAAGACGCTCTTGCGCGCCTCGGGGGGCAGTTGGCCCTGGACGGTCCAGCCGGCCAGCCTGAGCCAGGCGACGGAGACGCCGCGCAGCAGGGTGCTGATGACGGGCGTCGTGAAGATGGTGCGGTGCATGGGCGGGATTGTCCCGTGTCACGGAACTGCCTCAATCTGAGGCAGCGCAAGAAAACCCCTGTTGCGCCAAGCACTTGGCGTCTTCGCCCGCAGGGTGTGCACGGGTTTGTCCACAGGCGCTGTGGACGGCGGCAGGACCCCTGTCATCCAACTGCCTCAATCTGAGGCAGCGCAGGAAATTCCCAGTCACCACAGGCACTTGCCGTCGTCACCCGCAGGCTGTTCACGGGTTTGTCCACAGCGGCTGTGGATGGCGGCAGCGCGACGTCAGGGGAGGCGCAGCGTCACGTCGCTGCGCGGCTCGGCCACGCAGGGCAGGATGAAGCCGTCGGCCTTCTCCTCGGCCGACAGGCCCGGCCATGGGATGCGGTGCTCGATGTGGCCGTCGACGAGCCGGGAGATGCAGGTGCGGCAGGTGCCGTTGCGGCAGGACCAGGGCAGGGCGATGCCGGCGGCCAGCGCGGCCAGCAGCAGGGGCTGGTCCGGCGCACAGTCGAAAATGGCGTCTTGCGGCGCCAGCCTGATCCTGAATTTCTCCGATGACATCGCCCCATCTTGCCAGCCCTGCAGGCGCCGCCCGCTACCTCGCCGGCTACCCGCCTGAGCTGATCGCCCAGGCTGAAACGCTGCGCAGCGAAGGCCGCCTGGCCGACTACCTCGCGCGCCGCTTTCCCGAGCGCCACGAGGTGCGCAGCGACGGTGCGCTGTTCAGCTACGTGAACGACCTCAAGACGCGCCACCTGCGCAACGCCGAGCCGCTGAACTTCGTCGGCTACGACGCCAAGCTGCGCGTGCTGCAGCACGCCCTGGGCACGCACACGCGGCGCACGCAGGTGCAGGGCAGCAAGCTCAAGATGCGCCGCGAGATCCGTGTCGCCACGCTGTTCAAGGACGCGCCCGCCGCGCTGCTGCGCATGATCGTCGTGCACGAGCTGGCCCACCTGCGCGAGCTGGACCACAACAAGGCCTTCTACAAGCTCTGCCAGCACATGGAGCCGGACTACTTCCAGCTGGAATTCGATTTGCGGCTGTACCTGCTGAGCCTGGAGGAATCCAAGTGATCTTGCTGGCGCCCATGGAAGGCCTGCTCGACCACATCCTGCGCGACGTGCTCACGCGCGTCGGCGGCGTGGACCGCTGCGTCAGCGAGTTCATCCGCGTGACCGACCAGCTGCTGCCCGCCCGCGTGTTCACACGCATCGTGCCGGAGCTGAAGCAGGGCGGCCGCACGGCGGCGGGCGTGCCGGTGCATCCGCAGCTGCTGGGTTCCGACGTGCACTGCCTGGCCGAGAACGCGGCGCGGCTGGCCGAGCTGAAGCCCGAGGGCATCGATCTGAACTTCGGCTGCCCGGCCAAGTGCGTGAACCGCCACCGCGGCGGCGCGGTGCTGCTGGACGAGCCGGAGCTCATCCACGACATCGTCGCCGCCGTGCGCCGCGCGGTGCCGGCGGACGTGATGGTGTCCGCCAAGATGCGGCTGGGCTACATGGACGACAGCCGCACGCTGGACGTGGCCCGCGCCATCCACGCCGCCGGTGGCAGCGAGATCGTCGTGCACGCGCGCACCAAGGCCGACGGCTACAAGCCGCCGGCCTACTGGGAGCGCATCGCCGCCGTGCGCGAGGCGGTGCCCATCACCGTCATCGCCAATGGCGAGATCTGGACCGTGGAGCACGCCGGGCTGGCGCGTCAGCGCAGCGGGTGCGAGCACCTGATGCTGGGCCGCGGCATGGTGGCCGACCCCGGCCTCGCGCTGCGCGTGGCCGGCCGGCGCGACACGCCGCTGCCGTGGGCCGAACTGCTGCCGCTGATGCAGGTTTTCTTCACGCAGGTGCGTGCCACCGTCGCGCTGCGCCACCAGGGTGGGCGCCTCAAGCAGTGGCTGCATTACCTGAAGCGCGCCTACCCCGAGGCCGAGGCGGCCTACGCGACGCTGCGCACCGTCAACGCGCCGGACGACCTGGCGCGCGGGCTGTTCGGCGTGGACCGCTGCGCCGCCTGATCGGCCGGCACGGGACCGTCGCGGTCAGAACGATTCCCAGGCCACGTCGGTCGCCGCGGCCTTGGCGCCGACCGGCTTCGCCGCGCGGGCGGTGGTGCCGGCGCTCGCGGGCCGGGCGGGCCGGGCCGCGGGGGCGGTGGTGTGCGCGACGCGGAACACCGCCACCGCCCGCGACAGCGCATCGGCCTGGTGGGCCAGGCTGCTGGCCGCGGCGGCGCTTTCCTCGACCAGCGCCGCATTCTGCTGCGTGACCTGGTCCATCTGCGTGACGGCCTGGTTGATCTGGTCGATGCCACGGCTTTGCTCGCTGGCGGTGCTGGCGATCTCGCCGATGAGGTCGTTCACCTTGCGCACCTGCTCGACGATGGCCTGCATGGCCTCGCCGGCGTCGGCCACCTGACGGCTGCCGGTCTCCACCCGTTCGACGCTGGCGCCGATCAGCGTCTTGATCTCCTTGGCGGCCTCGGCGCTGCGTTGGGCCAGCGTGCGCACCTCGCTGGCGACGACCGCGAAACCACGGCCCTGCTCGCCGGCGCGGGCCGCCTCGACCGCCGCGTTCAGCGCCAGGATGTTGGTCTGGAATGCGATGCCGTCGATGACGCTGATGATGTCGACGATCTTGCGACTGCTGGTGCTGATCTCGTCCATCGTGCCCACCACCTGGCCCACCACGTCGCCGCCGCGGCCGGCGGCCTGGCTGGCTTCGGCGGCCAGGCTGCTGGCGGCGCGCGCGGTGTCGGCGCTCTGGCGCACCGTCGCCGTCAGTTCCTCCATCGAGCTGGCCGTCTCCTGCAGGCTGGAGGCCTGCTGCTCGGTGCGGCTGGACAGGTCCTGGTTGCCCGCGGCGATCTGGCTGGAGGCCGTCGTCACGGAGTCCACGCCCGAGCGCACCGCGCCGACAACGCGGCGCAGCGCGGCCACCGTGTCGGCGAGCGCCTGCTGCAGTTCGCCCAGCTCGTCGCGGCGGTCGGTGACGACGTTGACGGTCAGGTCGCCGTCGGCCACCGTCTTCAGGTCGCCCACGACGACGGCCATGGGCCGCGTGATGGAGCGGGTGACGACCAGCCCGGCCACGACCGCCATCACCAGCCCGAGCAGCGTGCCGCCCACGGACATCCAGGTGACCTGGTCGATGGTCGCGTAGGTCGACCGGCCCGACTCGTCCATCAGATGTTCCTGGAATTCGGTGAAGCCGCTGAGCTCCTTCATGTAGGCCAGCTGCAGCGGGCGCAGCTTGTCCAGCAGCAGCGTCTTGGCCGCGGCCGTGTCGCCGCTCTTCACGAGGTCCATGAACGCCGTCTGGCTGGCCACGAAGGCCGCGCGTTCGGTCTGCAGCCGGTCGAAGCGCGTGCGGCCCTCCGGGGTGTTGACGCGCCTGTCCAGGTCCTCGTAGCGCTTGACGATGCGGTCGCGGGCGTCGGCGATGCTCTGCACCTCGGCGGCGCGCTTGTCGTCGCCGTCCAGCAGCAGCAGGTTGCGCATGGCCCGGGCCTGCAGGTTCACGTCGTCGCCGACGTCGTTGGCGAGCTTGACCTTGACATAACTGTCTTTCAGCACGGCATCCGTGTCGGCACGCACCGCTCTCAGGCCCAGCCAGCCGTTGACGGCCATCGCGATCATCAGCACGGCCACCAGGGCGAAGGCGGCACCGAGGCGGGTGCCGATGCGCAGGTCTTTGAAGGCGCTCATGGAGTCTCCAGGTTGGCTGGGCGGCCGGCGGCGTGCCGGCGGGCCCAGCTTAGGCGAGATCCTTCACCATCGGCAACACATCGCGGCGGCACGCTGTGGTGCGGTCGTGACAACGTCACGGCGGCAGCCGCGCGGCGCGCGGGGGCCGCTCAGTCGTGGCGGCAGGCCTCTGCGCCCGGCGCGGCGCCGGCCGGCTCAGCCGGGCTGCTTGGTGATGCGCAGGTAGGGCTTGGGCGCCTTCCAGCCGGCGGGGAACAGCGTCTTCGCGTCTTCATCCGACACCGAGCCGGCAATGATGACGTCGTCGCCGGGCTGCCAGTTCGCCGGCGTGGCGACCTTGTGCCGGGCGGTCAGCTGCAGGCTGTCCAGCACGCGCACGATCTCCTCGAAGTTGCGGCCCGTCGTCATCGGGTAGGTCAGGATCAGCTTGATGCGCTTGTCCGGCCCGACGATGAAGACCGAGCGCACGGTGGCATTGGTGGCGGCGGTGCGGCCCTCCGACGTGCCCTCGATGTCGGCCGGCAGCATGTTGTAGAGCTTGGCGACATTCAGGTCGTGGTCGCCGATCAGCGGGTACTTGGGCAGGTGGCCCTGGGTCTCCTCGATGTCGGCGGCCCATTTGTGGTGGTTGTCCACCGGGTCCACGCTCAGGCCGATGAGCCTGGTGTTGCGGCGCGTGAACTCGGGCTCGATCTTGGCCAGGTAGCCCAGCTCGGTGGTGCACACCGGCGTGAAGTCCTTGGGGTGCGAGAACAGCACGACCCACTGGTCGCCGATGAAGTCGTGGAACCGGACCTCGCCTTGCGTGGTCTGGGCGGTGAAGTCGGGGGCGATGTCGTTGATGCGCAGGGACATGGGGCGGTCTCCGTGAGGGGCAGGGGGCGCCAGATGATAGGAAGGCGGGCCGTTCACGTTCCGCATGAGCTTGCTCGCATTTCGCCTATCGCTGCGTGGTGCCGAACGAGGCGCGGTAGTCCCGCGGCGCCAGCCCCACGCGGGCCTGGAAGTGGTGGCGCAGCGCCTGCACGCTGCCGAAGCCCGCCTCGGCCGCCACGCGCTCCACCGGCAGCGCGCTGGCCTCCAGCAGCCGCCGCGCCTCGGCCACGCGCTCGGCGATGAGCCAGTCGCCGGGCGACTGCCCGGTGGCTTCGGTGAAGCGGCGCAGCAGCGTGCGCGGGCTCATGGCCGCGAAGTGGGCCATCTGCGCCAGCGTCCACGGTGCGCGCAGGTCGGCGCGCACCCCGTCCATCAGGCCGGCCAGCCGGCTCGTGCGGTCGCGCGGCACCGGCCGCTCGATGAACTGCGCCTGGCCGCCGCCGCGGTGCGCCGGCATGACGAGCCGGCGCGCCACGCTGTTGGCCGCCTCCACGCCGAAGTCCTGCCGCACCAGGTGCAGCATCAGGTCCATGCCCGCGGCGCTGCCGGCGGAGGTGAACACGCGGTCCTCCTCCACGTAGAGCACGTCGGCGTCCACGGCGATGGCCGGGTGGCGGGTGCGCAGCCTGTCGGCATAACGCCAGTGCGTGGCGGCGCGGCGGCCGTCCAGCAGGCCGGTGGCGGCCAGCACGAAGGCGCCCGAGCAGATCGACGCCAGCCGCGCGCCGCGCTGCCAGGCCTGGCGCAGCCGCTTCGCCAGCGCGTCGGGCACCGGCACGTCGGCGCCCTTCCAGCCGGCCATGACGATGAGGTCGGCGCGGTCCAGCAGGGCGATGCCGCCGTCGCTTGTCACGGTGAGACCGCCGTGCGCGCGCAGCGGCCCCGGCTCGATGGCGGCGCTGGCGAAGCGGTACCAGCCCGGCCCCATCTCCGGCCGGCTCAGCCCGAAGATCTCGGCGGCGATGGCGAACTCGAAGGTGCACAGGCCGTCGTAGACGGGCGCGACGACCAGCGGCCCGGTCGTGGTTGGCGTGATGTTGGCGATGTTGGTCATTGGCGCCAATTGTGGCGGGTGCCCCCCCGCGCCGACGATGGCGGCACCTTTCACCGGAGCCCGCCATGCCTTCTGCCGTCGCCGCCATTCCCGCCGCCCCTTCCGCCGACGCGGCCGCCCATTTCGCCGCCGAGTTCACGTTCGAGACCGATTGCTGGGACGTGCACGACAGCCTCCGCCAGGGCGCCGCCGACTTCGTGCTGCTGGACGTGCGCTCCGCCGAGCTGTACGCCCGCGGCCACGTGCCCGGCGCCATCCACTGGCCGCACGGCAAGCTCATCGAGAGCAAGCTCGCCGCCTGGCCCATGGACACGCTGTTCGTCACCTACTGCGCCGGGCCGCACTGCAACGGCGCCGCCCGTGGCGCGCTGCGGCTGGCGCGGCTGGGCCGGCCGGTGAAGATCATGGCCGGCGGCATCACCGGCTGGGTCGACGAAGGCTTTGCGCTGGCGACGGCGCCGCTGGAGGCCTGAGAGCGCCCGCTTAGCATGCGGGTCATGAAGATCCTCATGACCCTCCTGGCCACCGCCTGCGCCACCAGCGCTGCGCTGGCGCAGCCGCCCGCCCTGACCCTCGAACGCATCACCGCCGACCCGCCGCTGGCCGGCCGCCTGCCGCGCCAGCCGGAGGTGTCGCCGGGCGGCCAGTGGGTCAGTTTCCTGCGGCCGTCGCAGGCCGACAGCGAGGTGCTGGAGCTGTGGGCGCAGCCGGCGGCGGGCGGCGAGCCGCGCAAGCTCGTCGCCGCGGCCGACCTGCTGGGCGGCGCCGAGCAGAAGCTGTCCGAGGCCGAGAAGATGGCGCTGGAGCGCAAGCGCATCAGCCAGCGCGGCATCACCGGCTACCAGTGGTGCGGGCAGGACGACAGCGCGCTGCTGTTTCCGCTGTCGGGCGACCTCTACGTCGTGCGCCTCACCGCCGCCGGCCCGCAGGCGCAGAAGCTGGCGCTGGGCGCCGGCGCGCCCAAGCTGGAGCCGCGCTGTGCGCCCGATGGCCGCAGCCTGGCCTATGTGCAGGGCGGCAACCTGTTCATGCTGCCGCTGGCGGCCGGCGCCAAGCCGCGCCAGCTCACCCGCGACGGCAGCGAGACGCTGACCTGGGGCCTGGCCGAGTTCATCGCCGCCGAGGAGCTGTCGCGCCAGCGCGGCTACTGGTGGAGCAAGGACGGCAAGTCGCTGCTGGCGCTGCGCGTGGACGAGTCCGGCGTGGCCGTGAAGACGCGCGCGCAGATCTTTGCCGACCGCACCGCCATGACCGAGCAGCGCTACCCCGCCGCCGGCGAGGCCAATGCCAAGGTCACGGCGGTCGTCATCGACGCGGCCACCGGCCGCCAGCGCGCGCTGCCGCTGCCGGCGCAGGCCGAGTACATCTCGCGTGCCGGCTGGTTTGTCGACGGCACGCCGTGGCTGCAGTGGTTCACGCGCGACCAGACGCGCCTCACGCTGACCGAGTTCAAGCCGGGCGCCGCGCCGCGCGACATCACCACCGAGACCGACCCGGCCTGGGTGGAGGTGCACGACGACCTGACCGAGACGCCGCGTGGCCTGTTGTGGTCCAGCGAGGCGTCGGGCCGGCGCCAGCTGGTGCTGCTGGACCGCGCCAGCCGCGCCCGCACGCCGCTGACCGACATGCCCGAGCCGGTGGGCCATGCCGTCTGCGCCAGCGAGCAGGCCGTGGTGTTCACCGCGGCCGGTGACCGTGGCAAGGCGCAGGAGCTCTACACCGTGCCGCTGGCCGGCGGCCGGCCGCAGCCGGTGGCCGGTGCCGGCAACCGCCAGTGGCGCGATGCCAAGGCCGATGCCGCCTGCACGCGGCTGCTGGTGACGCGCTCGGCCTGGGGCGAGCCGCCGCGGCTGGAGCTGCGCACGCTGGGCCAGCAGACGGCCATCGCGCTGGCCGGCGACGCGCCGGACCCGGCGCTGCGCCAGTACACCAACCTGCCACTGGCGCTGGAGCTGAAGGCCGCCGATGGCAGCACGCCGCTGAACGCGTTCTTCTTCCAGGCGCAGGACCGCCGCGAGGGCAAGCACCCGGTCATCGTGCTGGCCTACGGCGGCCCCGGCGCCGCCACGGTGAACTGGGGCTGGGGCCGCGACATGGCGCTGATCGCCTACTGGCAGCAGCGCGGCTACGGCGTGCTGATGCTGGACACGCGCGGCATGCAGCACCGCGACCGCGACTTCACGCGCGCCCACCACCGCGCCTTCGGCAAGACCGAGGTGGCCGACCTGTTCGCCGCCGTGCGCCAGCTGCCCGGCACGGTGCCCTACGTCGACGCGGCGCGCATCGGCTTCTTCGGCTGGAGCTACGGCGGCTTCCTGGGCGCCCGCGCGATGTTGGACGCCGACACGCCGTTCGCCGCGGCCGTGGCCGTGGCGCCAGTGACGGACTGGACGCTGTACGACACCGCGTACACGGAGCGTTATCTCGGCATGCCCGACGGCGGCAAGGCCGAGGCCTACGCCAGCGCCAACCTGCCGGCCCGCGCCGCGCTGCTGACGAAGCCGCTGCTGCTGGTGCACGGCACGGCCGACGACAACGTGCTGTTCGAGCACACGCTGCGGCTGGTGGAGTCTCTGCAGACAGCGGGCAAGACCTTCGACCTGCAGATCTACCCCGGCAAGGCGCACGGCATCGCCGGCCGCGCGGCGCGGCTGCACCTCTACCGCACGATGGACGCGTTCTTCGAGCGGCATCTGAAGCCCGGCACATGAGCCTCGTCTACTCGACCGACTTCGGCCGCGCCTGCCCTGGCTGTGGCCAGCCCGCGGCGCAATGCGCCTGCAAGGCCAAGGCCCGCCCGGCGGGTGACGGCGTCGTGCGCGTGCGCCGCGAGACGGCCGGCCGCAAGGGCAAGGGCGTGACGGCCGTGCTGGGCCTGCCGCTGGACGACGCCGCGCTGACCGCGCTGGCCAAGCAGCTCAAGGCCGCCTGCGGCAGCGGCGGCACCGCCAAGGACGGCGTCATCGAGATCCAGGGCGACCACCTGGAGAAGGTGGTGGCCTGGCTGCAGGCGCGGCCCGAGGGCTGGACCGTCAAACGGGCGGGCGGCTAGAAGCCCGGCTTGTTCACCATCAGGAAGAACACCGCCAGCATCGCCGCCACGGCGCCGCACCACGTCGGCGAGAGCGACACGCGCACCGGTGTCTGGCTGGTCATGCCCAGGCCCCTTCCATCGCGTCGCGCAGCGGCCGGCCCAGCGGCGAGGTCGCGGCGGGCTCGGCGCTGTCGTGCGCCAGCAGCTCCAGCGCGGTGCTGCACCAGGGGCCGACGGCGATCACGTCGCCCAGCCGCGCCGACGCGCGTGTCAGCGCGCCCGGCAGCGTGAGGCTGCGTGCCGGGCTCAGGCCGCGGGCCGCGCGGCGGCGGGCGATCCAGTCGGCCACCGTCGCCGCCTCGGGGCCCACGGCCGTCCACGGCGCGGCCGGTTGCGGGCCGCTCAGCGCGGCGACGATGCCGGCCGCCAGGTCTTCCACGCGGATGGGCTGCACGCGGCAGCGCGCCACCTCGGCCGGCAGCGGCAGCCAGGGCAGGCGGGCCAGCAGGTCGAGCATGCGGCTGCTGACGCCATCCACGCCGACGACGAGGCTGGGCCGCACGATGCAGGCGCGGCCGGCCAGCGCGACCTCGCCGGCATGCTTGCTGCGCGCATAGGCGCTGACGCCGCCGCACAGCGCCGACACATGCACGAGGCGGGTGACGCCAGCCGCGTCGCAGGCGTCGGCCAGCGCCAGCGGCGCGCGGCGGTGCAGCAGGTCCAGCAGGCCGGTCACGCCGCCGGCCTGGTCGCGCAGGCAGCCGGCGGCGTAGACGACGCCGTCCACGCCGGCCAGCAGCGGCTGCCAGGCTGCAGCCCGGTCCCAGTCGGTGACCGGACGCAGCGCGGCGCGCACCGCCTCATGGCCGGCATCGGCCAGTGCGCGGCAGACGTGGGTGCCGATGAAGCCACCGGCGCCGATGACGAGGATCTTCATGGCTCAGACCCACCGGTCGGCGGCGGCCACCGGCGCGACCGGGGGCCGGGGTGCTGCGGGCCGGGCCTGGCGCTCGCGCACGGGCGTCCACATCCGGCGCGTGATGATGGCAATGCTGACGAAGCTGCCCGCCGCCGCCAGCCACAGCGCGCGGCGCAGCGCGTCCATCACGCTGCCGTGGAACTCGCCGAAGGTCAGCGCCAGCACCAGCGTGCCGGCCAGCGCGAGCACGTAGGCGCTGCGAATCCAGAAATGCGCGCCGACCTTGCCGGGCAGCGGATCGACGCACAGCGCCTCCAGCACCACCAGCAGGATGGGCTTCAGGTAGCTGATGGCCAGCAGCGGGCCCAGCACGGCGACGGCGAGCGTGAGGACGAAGTTCAGTTCCGACATGGTGCTCTCCTTCGGGTGAATCAGTGGGTGCGGCAGGCGCCGTCCGGCGCGCAGCTGCCGGTGTGCAGGTGCACGGCGCGCATCAGCCAGCGCGGCAGGCGGTAGCGGTGGTCGGCCAGCCAGGCGTAAGCCGGGCGCGCGAGGCGGGCGACGATGGGGTGGCCCAGCGCCGCGGCGATGCGGTGGTGGCCCGTGGCCGCGTAGGCCGCCTGCACGGCCGGCACGCCGATGAGCCAGCCGCCGTCAGGGGTCTGCACGTGCAGTCGTGCCATCAAGGTCTGCTGCGTGAGGCCCAGCGCCGCGGCGTCGAAGCCGGGTTGCGAGATGTCCGTGAAGCGCAGCAGGCCGGCCGTGTTGTCGCGTATCAGCACGCCCATCTCGCTGCGGCACAGCGGGCAGGCGCCGTCGTAGTAGACCGTGTGGGGCTGTTGGTGGGTGGTCATGGCAGTTATTTCTGTCGAAAGAGAAATTGGTGGGCAAAAAAAGAGGCCCCGTTGCCGGCGCCTCGCGGTGTTCATCCCATCGGCGGCATGGGCGGGGTGACGGGGTAGACGCTGGCCGGCTCGGCCGGCCGCACGAAGCGCTGCACCTGGGCGCCCAGGCGCAGAATCTTCTCCAGCGTGGCCGGCGACAGGCGCAGCATCTCGTCGCTCCAGCTGCCCAGCGTCTGCATCAGCGACAGCGTGCTGCGCAGCCGGTCCTGCACGGCGGGCGGCTCGCGCTCCAGTGCCGGGTCGGCGGACAGTTCCTTCAGCAGCGCGACGGTGGGGTCGAACTCGCGCTCCTTGCGCTCGCGCACGATGATGCGGAACAGTTCCCACACGTCGCCCGAGGTCTCGTAGTAGTCGCGCCGGTCGCCCAGCACATGGGTCACGCGGATGAGCCGCCAGTTCAGCAGTTCCTTCAGGCTGTTGCTGACATTGGAGCGGGCCAGCACCAGCGTGTCGGCCAGGTCCTCGGCATGCAGCGGCTGGCCGTGCACGTACAGCAGCGCGTGGATCTGCGCCACGCTGCGGTTGACGCCCCAGTTGCTGCCCATCTCGCCCCAGTGGACGATGAAGCGGCGGGCGATGTCGGTGAGTTCCATGGCTTGCAGCGTACGCTGTCTGAAATTTCTGTCAACAGAGAAATTTCTGGTGTTGCCGCCTCGCTATCATGCGGCCCGTTTTGTGTTCAGCCGGGAGAGCCGTCATGGCCATGGATGTAGTGGATTTCGAAATCAAGGGCGCCGAGATGCAGTTCGTCGAGGTCGAGCTGGACCCCGGCGAGGCGGCCATCGGCGAAGCAGGCTCGATGATGTTCATGGACGCCGGCATCGCGATGGACACGGTGTTCGGTGACGGCTCGGCAGCCCAAGGCGGCGGCTTCTTCGGCAAGCTGCTGGGTGCCGGCAAGCGCCTCATCACGGGCGAGTCGCTGTTCACGACCGTCTACACGAACCAGGGCCACGGCAAGCTGCGCGTGGCCTTTGCCGCGCCTTACCCCGGCAAGATCCTGCCGATGGACCTGCGCCAGCTGGGCGGCACGCTGATCTGCCAGAAGGACGCCTTCCTGTGTGCCGCGCGCGGCGTGTCTCTGGGCATCGCCATCCAGCAGAAGCTGTCGACCGGCTTCTTCGGCGGCGAGGGCTTCATCATGCAGAAGCTCGAGGGCGACGGCCTGGCCTTCGTGCATGCCGGCGGCACCGTCGTGCGCCGCACGCTGCAGCCGGGGCAGACGCTGCTGGTGGACACCGGCTGCGTGGTGGCCTACACGCCCAGCGTCAACTTCGAGATCCAGTACGTCGGCAAGATCAAGACGGCGCTGTTCGGCGGCGAGGGCCTGTTCCTGGCCAAGCTGACCGGCCCGGGCGAGGTGTGGCTGCAGAGCCTGCCGTTCTCGCGCCTGGCCTCGCGCATCTTCGCGGCGGCGCCGCAGACCGGCGGCGGCGGCCGCGAGGAGGGCTCGGTGCTGGGCGGCTTTGCCGGCGCCGGCCTGCTGGGGGGCCTGCTGGGCGGCGACAACGACGACTGACCACGCGGCCCGCCTTGACCTGGGACAGGGCCTGTGCACAGACCCCCCGGGTAAACTGGGCATCGCAGGGCGGCACCGGGCCGCCCTTTCGCTTTTTTGACGGGAGTACGGGATGTTGCGCAGTTGGGCGATGGCCTTGGCCATGGTGACGGCGCTGGGCGCGCAGGCCCAGCAGGCGCGTCCGCCGTTGTTTGTACTGAATTCGCTGGACGCCGACATCGCCGTCATCGACCCCGCCAGCTTCACCGTCGTCAAGCGCATCCCGACGGGCAAGGAGCCGCACCACCTCTACCTGTCGCCGGACGAGAAGTCGCTCATCGTCGCCAACGCGCTGGGTGACTCGCTGACCTTCCTGGACCCGCGCACGGCTGAGGTGCAGCGCGTCGTGCGCGGCATCCCCGACCCCTACCACCTGCGCTTCTCGCCGGACATGAAGTGGTTCGTCACCGCGTCCAACCGGCTGGACCGCGTGGACCTGTACCGCTGGCAGGGCAGCGTGGCCGCAGAGCCGCTGCAGCTCGTCAAGCGCATCCCTGCGCCCAAGACGCCCAGCCACCTGAACATCGACACCAAGAGCACGACGCTCTACGTCAGCCTGCAGGACAGCGACGAGCTGCTGGCCATCGACCTGGC
Source organism: Roseateles sp. (assembly GCA_041914785.1). Taxonomy (GTDB): domain Bacteria; phylum Pseudomonadota; class Gammaproteobacteria; order Burkholderiales; family Burkholderiaceae_C; genus Pelomonas. The sequence goes on along the minus strand of JAYSCT010000077.1, from coordinate 8,375 downwards.
GACGCAGGCCGTCAAGTGGAAGACGCCGGTGGGCAAGATGCCCGCCGACATCTACCTGACGCCGGACGACAAGTTCCTGCTGGTGGGCCTGACAGGCGACAAGTTCGTCGAGGTGTGGGACGTCAGCGGTGCGGCGCCGAAGCTGGCGCGCCGCATCCAGACGGGCAATGGCGCGCACTCCTTCCGCGCCTGGGGCGACAAGCGCCACGTGCTGGTGTCCAACCGCGCCGGCAACACCATCAGCAAGATCGACCTCGCGACGTTCACGGTCGTCGACCAGTTCCCCGCGCCGGCCGGCCCCGACGACATGGAGCTGCTGACCGACGGCAAGACGCTGCTGGTCACGTCGCGCTGGGCCGGCAAGGTCACGCAGATCGACACGACGACGCGCAAGGTCGTGCGCCAGGTCAAGGTTGGCAAGTCGCCGCATGGCATCTGGACGCTGGACCACAAGTCCAGGCTATGAAGGCGTTGCTCCTGGCGCTGGTGGCCACCGCAGCCACGGCGCAGCCGAGCTGCGACAAGCCGGTCTACCTCACGTTCGACACCGGCCACATGGGCGTGGCGCCGCTGATCGCCGAGACGCTGAAGCGGCACAACGCGAAGGCGACGTTCTTCCTCGCCAGCGAGCCCACGAAGACCGGCGGCACGACGCTGGACGAGACCTGGGCGCCGTGGTGGCGCGAGCGCGTGGCCGAGGGCCATGACTTCGGCTCCCACACCTGGGACCACGACGTGTTCCTGGAAGACGTGCCCGACGCCGACGGCAAGGTCACGCGCTTCAAGGTGCGCACGCAGGCGGGCATCCAGCCGCCGGTGGTGCGCGAGGTGACGGCCGAGCAGTACTGCGCCAGCCTGAAGAAGGTGGGCGAGCGCTTCACGGCCATGACCGGCAAGCCGCTATCGCCGATCTTCCGGTCGCCGGCGGGCCGCACGTCCGCGGCGCTGCTGAACGCGGCCAAGGCCTGCGGCTTCACGCACGTGGGCTGGAGCCGCGCGGGTTTCCTGGGCGACGAGCTGCCCAGCCAGAGCAACCCGAACGCGGTGCTGCTGGAGAAGGCGCTGCGCGACATCCGGCCCGGCGACATCCTCGTGGCCCACCTGGGCATCTGGGAGCGGCAGGACCCCTGGGCACCCGCCGTGCTGGAGCCGCTGATGACGGGCCTGGAGCAGCGCGGCATGTGCTTCGCGCCGTTGCGCGATCATCCAAAGTACGCACCGCTGTTTAAACCCAGATCCGGCAGTTGACCGCTTGCCAGCCCGCGAAAGTGTCGATGCATCAGCACCTTCATCATTGCGCCATGTCTGCCACTTCGATGATCAACGCTGCACGCCCGCTGGTCTGGCGCCTCGGGCCGCTGCCCGCGTTGCTCCTCCTGGCGGGCGCGAGCCCGCGTCGTCGTCGCGCCTTGCCAGCGACCCGCCTCGCCAGACCCTCGGGCGTGCCCAACTGCCAGATCTAGGTTTGAAGCCGTGATCGACTGGATCTCCAACACCTTCGACAGCCTGCAGCTCGCGCTGTACGAGGCCGTCGTGCAGCCCATCGTGTTCGGGCTGGGCCTGGGCAACCTGCTGGAGGACGCGTTCGATGCAACCGGCTGGCTGCTGCTGGGGCTGCTGCAGATCGCCGTGCTGCTGGTCGGCATCCGGCTGCTGGAGCGCCGCTGGCCCGTGGAGCCGGTGACCGACCGCGCCGGCGTGCGCACCGACGTCCTCTACACGCTGATCCACCGGCTGGGCCTGGTGCGGCTGGCGATGTTCTTCACCATCCAGCCGCTGTGGGACCTCACTGCGTCGCAGCTGCGCCTGGCCGGCCTGCCGACGTGGCAGCTGGACGGCCTCTGGCCCGGCGTCACCGACATCCCTTGGGTCAGCCTGCTGCTCTACCTCGTCGTGTTCGATTTCGCCGGCTACTGGCTGCACCGCTGGCAACACAGCATGAACTGGTGGTGGGCGCTGCACAGCCTGCACCACAGCCAGCGCCAGATGACGATGTGGAGCGACAACCGCAACCACCTGCTGGACGATGTGATCCTCGGCACCGCGTTCGCGCTGCTGGCCCGCTTCATCGGCGTGGAGCCGGGGCAGTTCGTCGCCATCACCGTCATCACGCAGCTGCACGAGAGCCTGCAGCACGCCAACGTGCGGCTGAGCTTCGGTGCCGTCGGCGAGCGGCTGCTCGTCAGCCCGCGTTTCCACCGGCTGCACCACAGCATCGGCATCGGCCACGAGACGAATGGCCGCGGCACGCTGGGCGGGCACAACTTCGGCATCCTGCTGACGCTGTGGGACCAGCTGTTCCGCACGGCCAGCTTCGCGAACCGCTTCGACCCCACCGGCGTGCGCGACCAGCTGCCCGAGGAGGGCGGCCGCGACTACGGCCGCGGCTTCTGGCGCCAGCAGTGGCTGGGGCTGGTGCGGCTGGTGCGGCATTGACCGTGCCCTGAGTCACGGCCTGCCGCGGCCGGGGATACTCCGGCCCCGATGAACAGCTTGATCGACTCCTTCTGGCGCGCCGCCGCCTACTGCCTGCATCCCCGCGTCATCGGCCTGTCGCTGCTGCCGCTGCTCGTTTCGGGCATGCTGGCGTTCGGCTTCATGTTCTTCTTCTGGGAGGACGCCATCGCCAGCGTGCGGGCCACGCTGGAGAGCTGGCTGCTCGTCGAGAGCCTGCTGCGCTGGCTGGACTCGTTCGGCCTGCAGTCCTTCCGCAGCGTGCTGGCCAACATCGTCGTGCTGGCCGGGGTGTTGCCCGTCGTCATCCTGCTGAGCCTGCTGCTGGTGGCGCTGTGCATGACGCCGGCCATCGTGCGGCTCGTCGCCGAGCGGCGCTTCCCGCTGCTGGAGAAGAAGCGCGGCGGCACGCTGGCGCAGAGCGTCGCCGCGTCGCTGGGCGCCACGCTGCTGGCGCTGGTGCTCATCGTGCTTTCCATGCCGCTGTGGCTGGTGCCGCCGCTGGTCATGGTGCTGCCGCCGCTGATCTGGGGCTGGCTGACCTACCGCGTGTTCGGCTTCGACGTGCTGGCCGAACACGCGTCGGCGGACGAGCGCCGGGCGCTGCTCAAGGCCCACCGCGTGCCCATGCTGGCCATGGGCGTCGTCTGCGGCTACCTGGGCGCCGTGCCGTCGCTGGTCTGGGCCATCTCCGGGGTGGCCGGCATCATCTTCGCGCCCTTCACCGTGCTGCTGGCCATCTGGCTCTACACGCTGGTGTTCGCGTTCTCCACGGCCTGGTTCACGCACTACGCACTGGCGGCGCTGCAGGCGCAGCGCGCGGGTGAGCCGGTCGTCATCTCCGAAGTTCTCCCGGGAGCCTGACGCCCATGCAAGTTGGCCTCATCATCGTTGGCGACGAGATCCTGTCCGGCAAGCGCCGCGACTCGCACCTCGCCAAGTTCATCGAGCTGCTGTCGGAACGCGGCATGCAGCTGGCCTGGGCGCAGTACCTGGGTGACGACCGCGAGCAGCTGACGGCCCGGCTGCGCGAGGCCTTCGCCAGCGGCGACCTCGTCGTCAGCTGCGGCGGCATCGGCGCCACGCCGGACGACCACACCCGCCAGTCCGCCGCTGCCGCTTTAGGCCGGCCGCTCGCGCTGCATCCCGAGGCGCGAGAGCTGATCTGGCAGCGCGTGCAGCAGATGGCGGCGGAACAGGGCCAGACGGTCACCGAGGATCACCCCGATACGGTGCGCCGCTTCGAGATGGGCGTGTTTCCGGAGGGCGCCGGCATCGTCCCGAACCCTTTCAACAGGATTCCGGGTTTCTTCGTCGGCAACGTCCACTTCGTGCCGGGCTTCCCCGTCATGGCCCATCCGATGATGGCCTGGGTGCTGGATCGCTACCCGCAACTGCATCGCCAGGTCGGCGTCATCGAGCGCTCGTTGATCGTCCAGGGCGCCATGGAAGCCAGCCTCACGCCCCTGATGGAGCGGGTGGAAGCCGAGTTCGCCGGCATCAAGGTGTTCAGCCTGCCGAGCGTCGACCACCCCCAGTGGGGCCGCTGCATCGAACTGGGCGTGAAGGGCAACGCCGACCAGCTGGAAGCCGCCTATTCCGCACTGAAACAGGGCGTGATTCAGTTTGGTGCATCCATCAGCACCGAACTGGTGCGATAGAACCCTGGCTGTAACCAGCCCCACAACGATAATGACCCGAGCAGCCGAGCTGCAACCCATGTCGGTGCATCTGGCATGCAAACTGCTTTGCTTTCCCCCGTGGCTGGGGCGCGTGTGCGCTTCCAGCGGCAACCCACCCCCTCGATCCCGTAGGAGCATTTGATGGCCAAGACCGTCGCCGATGTGATGAACCTGGTGAAGGAGAACGAAGTCAAGTTCGTCGACTTCCGCTTCACCGATACCCGTGGCAAGGAGCAGCACGTCACCGTGCCGGTTTCCCATTTCGATGAAGACAAGTTCGCGTCGGGTCATGCCTTCGACGGTTCCTCCATCGCTGGCTGGAAGGGCATCGAGGCGTCGGACATGCTGCTCATGCCCGATCCCAACACGGCCAACATCGACCCCTTCTTCGAGGAGCCGACGCTGATCCTGACCTGCGACGTCATCGACCCGACCGATGGCAAGGCCTATGAGCGCGACCCGCGCTCGCTGGCCAAGCGCGCCGAGGCTTATCTCAAGTCCTCTGGCCTGGGCGACACCGCCTTCTTCGGTCCCGAGCCCGAGTTCTTCGTGTTCGACAGCGTCCGTTGGGCCAACGACATGTCCGGCTCGTTCTTCAAGATCGAGTCCGAGGAAGGCGCCTGGAACACCGGCAAGGAATACGAGCACGGCAACTCCGGCTACCGTCCCACCGTCAAGGGTGGCTACTTCCCCGTGCCCCCGGTCGACAGCGGCCAGGACATGCGCTCGGAGATGTGCCTGATCCTCGAACAGATGGGCATCCCCGTCGAAGTCCATCACCACGAAGTGGCCAACGCCGGCCAGATGGAAATCGGCACCAAGTTCAGCTCGCTGGTCGAGCGCGCCGACTGGACGCAGCTGCAGAAGTACATCATCCAGAACGTCGCCCACGCCTACGGCAAGACCGCGACCTTCATGCCCAAGCCGCTGGTCGGCGACAACGGCTCCGGCATGCACGTTCACCAGTCCGTCTGGAAGGACGGCAAGAACCTGTTCGCCGGTGACGGCTACGCCGGCCTGAGCGACTTCGCGCTGTACTACATCGGCGGCATCATCAAGCACGCCCGCGCGCTGAACGCCATCACCAACCCCGGCACCAACAGCTACAAGCGCCTGGTCCCCGGCTTCGAAGCGCCCGTCAAGCTGGCCTACTCGGCCAAGAACCGCTCGGCCTCGATCCGCATCCCGTACGTCGCGAACCCCAAGGGCCGCCGCGTCGAGGCGCGTTTCCCGGATCCGTCCGCCAACCCCTACCTGGCCTTCGCCGCGCTGCTGATGGCCGGTCTGGACGGCGTGGAAAACAAGATCCATCCGGGCGAAGCCGCCACGAAGGACCTGTACCACCTGCCGCCGGAAGAAGACGCGAAGATCCCGACCGTCTGCCACAGCCTCGATCAGGCCCTGGAGTACCTGGACAAGGACCGCGCGTTCCTGACCAAGGGTGGCGTGTTCACCGACAGCTTCATCGATGCCTACATCGAGCTGAAGATGCAGGAAGTGACCCGCTTCCGCATGGCCACGCACCCGGTCGAGTTCGACATGTACTACGCGCTGTGATGGCCCAAGGCAGCAAGCCTGCTGCCGCCCGCCAGGGCCGCAGCCTCGACGCTGCCTTGTTCATCCCCAGCCAAGGGGGCCGCTGCTGCGGCCCCTTTTTGTTGCTCGCTCCTGGTCCACAATGCCGCCATGCTGAACCGATTGCTGGCCCCGTTGCTCGTCCTCGCCAGCCTGGGCGCGCAGGCCCAGGGCACGGTGTACCGCTGCCCCGGCCCGCCGGTGCTCTACACCGACGCGCTCTCCGCCAAGGAGGCGCACGACAAGGGCTGCCGCACGATCGAGGGCACGCCCATCACCGTCGTGCAGACGGCCAAGCCACGGGCCTCCGCGGCCGCGCCGTCCTCGGAGGCGCGCAGTGGTGAGGGCCGCGTCGATGCCGGCCAGCAGCGCGTGCGCGACGACGAGCGCCGCCGCGTGCTGCAGACGGAACTGCGCCAGGCCGAGGAGCGCCTGGCCAGCGCGCAGAAGGAGTTCGCTGCCGGCCAGGAGCGCCGAGGCGATGAGCGCAACTACCAGAAGTACCTCGACCGCATGGCCGAGCTCAAGGACAACGTGGCCCGTTACGAGGCCGACGTGCAAGCGCTCAAGCGCGAGATCTCCAAACTGCCCTGACCGCCGGCATGGCGCCGGCGCGTGCCATGACTGACACCCCCTTGCTGCCGGCCGAGTTCGCCGGCCTGGACCTGCTGGCGACCATGGTGGTCGTCGTCAGCGCCGACGGCGAATGCCTGTTCGCCAACGCGGCCTTCGAGAACACCATGCGGCTGTCGCGCCGTGCGGTGCACAAGGCCCACCTGCCCGACTGGTTCGACGACCCGCGGCGCCTGCTCGACACGCTGGCCGGCGTGGCCGCCAACCAGTACTCCAGCAGCCGCTTCGACGCCCAGCTGCGCCGCGGCGCCTGGGCGCACGAGGACGGCCTGCCGGTGCACGTCATCGTGTCGCAGCTGGACGCCGCTGTCGACGGCGCGCCGCGCGTGCTCGTGGAGCTCATCGACATCGCGCAGCTCGCTCGCCAGGACCGCGACGAGCGCAACCACGACCAGGTGCAGGCCACCAAGGAACTCACGCGCAACCTCGCGCACGAGATCAAGAATCCGCTGGGCGGCATCCGTGGCGCGGCGCAGCTGCTGGCGCTGGAGCTGCAGGATGGCAGCCCCGAGCTGACCGAGTACACGCAGGTCATCGTGCACGAGGTGGACCGGCTGCAAAGCCTGGTGGACCGGCTGCTCGCGCCGCACCGCAAGGCCCAGGTGGTGGGCGACGTCAACATCCACGAGATCTGCGAGCGCGTGCGCGCGCTGGTGCTCATCGAGCATCCGCGCGGCCTCACCATCACGCGCGACTACGACACCTCGCTGCCCGACTTCCGCGGCGACCGCGAGCAGCTGATCCAGATGGTGTTGAACATCGTGCAGAACGCGGCCCAGGTGCTGGGGCCGCGCATCACGGCCGGCGATGCGCAGATCGTGCTGCGCACGCGCGTGGCCCGGCAGGTCACGATCGGCAAGCAGCGCTGGCGCTTGGCATTGGAATTGCATATCGAGGACAACGGTCCCGGCGTCCCCGCCGAGATCCGGGATCGCATCTTCTTCCCCCTGGTCTCCGGGCGGGATGGCGGCTCGGGGCTCGGACTCACGCTCGCGCAGACGATTGCCCAACAGCACCAGGGGATGATCGATTGCGAGAGCGAGCCGGGCCTGACGAACTTCAGAATCACATTGCCCTTGCCCTGATCTCACAAGGCCCAGGGTGCGGCAGAGGAAACGCATGAAATCCATCTGGGTTGTAGACGACGATCACTCGATCCGCTTCGTGCTCGAAAAGGCGCTGGCCCGCGAAGGCCTGCCGGTGCGGTCATTCAGCAATGCGCGCGACATGCTCGCCGCGCTGGCCGACGACACGCCGCAGGTGCTCGTGTCCGACATCCGCATGCCCGGCGGCTCGGGGCTGGAGCTGCTGGCCAAGGTCAAGGCGCAGCTGCCCGCGCTGCCCGTCATCATCATGACGGCCTACTCCGACCTGGACAGCGCCGTGTCGGCCTTCCAGGGCGGCGCCTTCGAGTACCTGCCCAAGCCCTTCGACCTGCCGCGCGCCGTGGAGCTGATCCGCCGCGCGCAGGAGGAAAGCCAGCGCGAGGCCGGCGAGCAGGAAGCCGCCGCGCAGGTGCCCGAGATGCTGGGCCAGGCGCCGGCGATGCAGGACGTGTTCCGCGCGATCGGCCGGTTATCGCAGAGCAACGTCACCGTGATGATCACGGGCGAGAGCGGCTCGGGCAAGGAGCTCGTCGCCCGCGCGCTGCACAAGCACAGCCCGCGTGGCGAGGGGCCGTTCGTGGCCATCAACACCGCCGCCATCCCGAAGGACCTGCTGGAGAGCGAACTCTTCGGCCACGAGCGCGGCGCGTTCACCGGCGCGCAGGCGTCGCGGCGCGGCCGCTTCGAGCAGGCCGATGGCGGCACGCTGTTCCTGGATGAGATCGGCGACATGCCCTTCGAGCTGCAGACGCGGCTGTTGCGCGTGCTGTCCGACGGCCAGTTCTACCGCGTCGGCGGCCACAGCCCGATGCGCAGCAACGTGCGCGTCATCGCCGCCACCCACCAGAACCTGGAAGAGCGCGTGCGCCAGGGCGTGTTCCGCGAGGACTTGTTCCACCGCCTCAACGTCATCCGCCTGCGCCTG
>JAYSCT010000076.1:1168-22949 GCA_041914785.1 Roseateles sp. | reverse complement strand
TGTGGGGCAGCGACTGGATGATGCTGACGGTGGCCTGCATCTGCCTGTTCATCGGCGCGATGGGCAAGTCGGCGCAGTTCCCGCTGCACGTGTGGCTGCCGGACTCCATGGAAGGCCCGACGCCCATCTCCGCGCTGATCCACGCCGCGACGATGGTGACGGCCGGCATCTTCATGGTGGCACGCATGTCGCCGCTGTTCGAGCTGAGCGACACGGCGCTGAACTTCGTCATGGTCATCGGTGCCATCACGGCGCTGTTCATGGGGTTCCTGGGCATCATCCAGAACGACATCAAGCGCGTCGTCGCGTACTCCACGCTGTCGCAGCTGGGCTACATGACCGTGGCGCTGGGCGCCTCGGCCTACTCGGTCGCCGTGTTCCACCTGATGACGCACGCGTTCTTCAAGGCGCTGCTGTTCCTGGGCGCAGGCTCGGTCATCATCGGCATGCACCACGACCAGGACATCCGCAACATGGGCGGCCTGCGCAAGTACATGCCCATCACCTGGATCACGTCGCTCTTGGGCTCGCTGGCGCTGATCGGCACGCCGCTGTTCTCGGGCTTCTACTCGAAGGACTCGATCATCGAGGCCGTGCACGCCAGCCATCTGCCGGCATCGGGCTTCGCCTACTTCGCCGTCATCGCCGGCGTGTTCGTGACGGCGTTCTACTCGTTCCGGATGTATTTCCTCGTCTTCCACGGCAAGGAACACTTCCACCACAAGCCGTTCCCCGGCGAGCACGACCACCACGACGACGACCATGGCCACGGCCATGCGCACACGCCGCACGAGTCGCCCGCCGTCGTCTGGGTGCCGCTGGTGCTGCTGGCCATCCCGTCGGTGCTGATCGGCTACATGACCATCGAGCCCATGCTGTATGGCGAGTTCTTCAAGGACGCCATCTTCGTCAACCTGCATGCCCACCCGGCAATGGAGGAGCTGGCGCATGAATTCCACGGTGCCGTTGAGATGGCCGTGCATGGCCTGAAGACGCTGCCGTTCTGGCTGGCCTTTGCGGGCGTCGCCACGGCCTATCTGTTCTACATGGTGGCGCCCAGCATCCCGGCGACCTTCGCCAAGGTGCTGCGCCCGGTGATCGTCGTCCTGGAGAACAAGTACTTCATGGACTGGATCAACGAGAACATCCTGGCCCGCGGCGCGCGCCTGCTGGGCACCGGCCTGTGGAGGGGCGGTGACGGCCTGCTGATCGACGGCCTGATCATCAACGGCTCGGCCAAGACCGTCGGCGGCATTGCCGGCCTGGTGCGACGCTTCCAGACCGGTTATCTGTACTGGTACGCCCTCGTCATGATCCTCGGTGTCATGGGGCTGATGACCTGGCAGCTGTGGCCCTACATCGAGCCCCAGTTCAAGTCCCTGATCGGGTCCTGAGCGAGCGGCGGAGAACAAGAATGTTGCTGAGTCTTGCGATTTTTCTGCCCATCGTGTGCGGCGGCTTGCTGCTGGCGATCGGGCGCGACGAACAGGCCAACGCCGTGCGCTGGATGGCGCTGGTGGCGGCCGTGGCGAGCTTCCTCGTCACGATCCCGCTGATCACCGGGTTTGATACGTCGACGGCTGCGATGCAGTTCGTCGAGAACCAGACTTGGATCGAGCGTTTCAACATCCGCTACCACCTCGGCGTGGATGGCATCTCGATGTGGTTCGTGCCGCTGACGGCGTTCATCACCATCATCGTCGTCATCTCGGCCTGGGAAGTGATCGAGAACCGCGTCAACCAGTACATGGGCGCGTTCCTGATCCTGTCCGGCCTGATGGTGGGCGTGTTCAGCGCTCTGGATGGCATGCTGTTCTACGTGTTCTTCGAGGCCACGCTGATCCCGATGTACATCATCATCGGCGTCTGGGGCGGACCGAACCGCGTCTACGCGGCCTTCAAGTTCTTCCTGTACACGCTGGCCGGGTCGCTGCTGATGCTGATCGCGCTGCTCTACCTGTACAGCAAGGCCGGTGGCAGCTTCGACATCCAGGCCTGGCACCAACTGCCGCTGACCGGCACCGCACAGACCTGGCTGTTCTTCGCCTTCCTGGCGGCGTTCTCGGTCAAGGTGCCGATGTGGCCGGTGCACACCTGGCTGCCCGACGCCCACGTGGAAGCGCCCACCGGCGGCTCCGTCGTGCTGGCGGCCATCATGCTGAAGCTGGGCTGCTACGGCTTCCTGCGCTTCTCGCTGCCCATCGCGCCGGACGCCGCCCGTGAATGGTCCTGGCTCATCATCGCCATGTCGCTGATCGCCGTCGTCTACATCGGCCTCGTCGCGCTGGTGCAGAAGGACATGAAGAAGCTGGTGGCCTACTCGTCCATCGCTCACATGGGCTTCGTGACGCTGGGCTTCTTCATCTTCAACGAACTGGGCGTCTCCGGCGGCCTCGTGCAGATGATCAGCCACGGCTTCGTGTCGGGTGCGATGTTCCTGTGCATCGGCGTGCTGTACGACCGCGTGCACTCGCGGGAGATCGCGTCCTACGGCGGTGTCGTCAACACCATGCCCAAGTTCGCCGCCTTCGCCGTGTTCTTCGGAATGGCCAACTGCGGCCTGCCCGCCACGGCCGGCTTCGTCGGCGAGTGGATGGTCATCCTGGGCACCGTGAAGTACGACTTCTGGCTGGGCGGCATCGCCGCCACGGCGCTGGTGTTCGGTGCGGCCTACACGCTGTGGATGGTCAAGCGCGTCTACTTCGGTGACGTTGCCAACGACGACGTGCGCGCGCTGACCGACATCAACAAGCGCGAATTCATCATGCTCGCGCTGCTGGCCGTCGCCACGCTCTACATGGGCCTCTACCCGAAGCCCTTCACGGACGTGATGCACGAGTCCGTCGTGGGCCTGCTCAAGCACGTGGCGCTGAGCAAGATCCCGGTCTGACGGCGAGCTGAGGCAAAACAATGAACGACATGAACTGGCTCGCGATCTATCCCGAAATCCTGCTGCTCGCGATGGGCTGCGTGGTCGCGCTCGTGGACCTGTGGGTCACCGACGAACAGCGCCGCCCCACCTACTGGCTGACCCAGCTGACGCTGGTCGTCGTCGGCGGCATGCACTTCGCCTACTTCAACGCTGGCGTGACGACCTACGCCATGCAAGGCATGGTGGTGGCCGACCCCATGGGCCATCTGCTGGCCGGCTTCGCCTGCGTGGCAACGCTGATCACCATGGTCTACGCGCGCCCCTACGCCGCGTCGCGCGACATGCTCAAGGGTGAGCTCTTCATCCTCAGCCTGTTCTCGCTGCTGGGCATCAACGTGATGCTGTCGGCGAACAACTTCCTGGTTATCTACCTCGGCCTGGAGCTGATGAGCCTGTCGCTGTACGCGCTCGTCGCGCTGCGCCGCGACCATGCGGTGTCGACCGAGGCCGCGATGAAGTACTTCGTGCTGGGTGCGCTGGCCAGCGGCTTCCTGCTGTACGGCCTGTCCATGATGTACGGCGCCACCGGCTCGCTGACCATCCCCGAGGTCTTCGACGTCATTTCCAAGGGCATTCCCAACAAGGGCGTGCTGGTCTTCGGCGTCGTCTTCGTCGTCGCCGGTCTGGCGTTCAAGCTCGGTGCCGCCCCGTTCCACATGTGGGTGCCCGACGTCTACCAGGGCGCGCCCACCGCCGTCACGCTGCTGATCGGCGGCGCGCCGAAGCTGGCCGCGTTCGCGATCACCGTGCGCCTGCTCGTGGAAGGCATGATCGGCCTGGCCGTGGACTGGCAGCAGATGCTGGTGGTGCTGTCGGTGATATCGCTGCTGGTGGGCAACCTGGCGGCCATCGCGCAGACCAACTTCAAGCGCATGCTGGCCTACTCCACCATCGCCAACATGGGCTTCATGCTGCTGGGCATGACGGCGGGCGTCGTCAACGACACCACGCTGTCCGCCACCAACGCGTACAGCTCGGCGATGTTCTACGTCGTCACCTACGTGCTGACGACGCTGGGCACGTTCGGCATGGTCGTGCTGCTGTCGCGTGCCGGCCATGAGGCCGAGGAGATCAAGGACCTGGCCGGCCTGGCCAAGCGCAGCCCCTGGTTCGCGCTGGTCATGACGCTGTTCATGTTCTCGCTGGCCGGCGTGCCGCCGACGGTGGGCTTCTACGCCAAGCTGGCCGTGCTGCAGGCGCTGGTCGTCAGCGGCGAGCCGTTCTACCTGTGGCTGGCGGGCTTCGCGGTCGTCGTGTCGCTGATCGGCGCGTTCTACTACCTGCGTGTCGTCAAGGTCATGTTCTTCGACGCGCCCACGGACGCCGCGCCGCTGGCCGCGCCGGGCGACGTGCGTTTCGTGATGACGCTCAACGGTGCAGCCGTGCTGGTGTTCGGCCTGCTGCCGGGCGGCCTGCTGGAGCTGTGCAAGGTCGCGATCCGCCAGGCGCTCGCCACCTGACGGGCCGATGGACCAGTCCGTCGCCGTCTGGCTGGTCCTGGCCGTGGCCGTGCTCGCGGCCAACCTGCCTTACTTCAGCGAGCGCCTGCTGCTTGTCGGCCCCCGGCGCGCGCCCAAGGCCGTCAGCTGGCGGCTGGTGGAACTGGTGTTGATGGCCAGTCTCACGTTTGGCATCGGCACGCTGCTGGAGACCCGCATCGGCCAGCGCCACGCGCAAGGCTGGGAGTTCTACGCCGCCGGCGCCTGCCTGTTCATCACGCTGGGCTTCCCCGGCTTCGTCTGGAGGTACCTGCGCCGTGGCCGAAGCTGATGACCATCTCGTCGAGCGCCTGATCCAAGGCGAGCAGGTCTACCAGGGCCACTTCCTGGACGTCCGCCGCGACCGTGTCACGCTGCCGGACGGACGCACCGCGCACCGCGAGTACATCCGCCATCCCGGCGCCGTCATGGTCGTGCCGTTGCTGGACGATGGCCGGCTGCTGATGGAGCGTCAGTACCGCTACCCGATGGGGCGCGTGATGCTGGAGTTCCCGGCCGGCAAGCTCGATGCCGGCGAGGCGCCGCTGGTCTGCGGCCAGCGCGAGCTGCTGGAGGAGACGGGCTACAGCGCCGCCGAGTGGGCCTATGCCGGCGTGCTGCACAACGCCATCGCCTATTCGAACGAAGGCATCCACATCTACTTCGCCCGCGGGCTCACGCGCGGCGAGCAGCGGCTGGACGACGGCGAGTTTCTCGACCTTGTCACGCACACGGTCGACGAGGTCGACCGCCTGGCCGCGCGCGGCGAGTTGACCGACGCGAAGACGCTGATCGGCCTGCTCTGGCTGCAACGCTGGCAGCAGGGCGCCTGGGCGCTGGACTGGCAGCCCGCCTGAGGCCTGCCGAAGGGAGAACACCCCCGCGGGCCGCAGCGCGGTAGCAGCGCCGCCCGGCGCCGGCCAAGCCGCCGGCAGGTGGGGTCGGACTTGCCCTACCACGACGCGCGTTTCTTCTGGGTTTCATCGGGGACATGACCTCTGGCGGCATGTTGCTATGCCGTTAAGCTCCGCCGTTTGAGTCGTTCGACCCCTGCTCTTCGAGAAAGCCTCTCCATGACGCGTGCAACGCCGATCCTGACCGCCGTGACCCTGGCCCTGTTGCTCACCGCCTGCGGCAAGGGCGGCAAGCCCGAGGAAGCGCAGGCAGCCAAGCCCGCCGCGCCGCTGCTGCTGGCGCCGGAGGACCTGCGGCAGGTGGGGCAGAGCGGCCTGATCGGCTCGCCGGTCATCACCGGCGCCATCCAGCCGGCGCGCCGCGCCGACCTGCGCGCCGAGGTGGCCGCCGTCGTGCTGCAGGTGGCCAAAGACAACGGCGAGCGCGTGCGCGCCGGTGACCTCATCATCCGCCTCGACCCCACGGCCATCCGCGACAGCCTGACCTCTGCCGAGGAAGCGCTGCGCGCCGCGCAGCAGAGCTTCGAGCAGACCGAGCGGGTGCTGTCACGCCAGCGCACGCTGAACCAGCAGGGCATGATCTCCATGCAAGGCCTGGAGGATGCCGAGGTGCGCCGCAATGCCGCGCAGAGCGAGCTGGCCGCGGCCAAGGCCCGCGTCGTCACGGCGCGCCAGCAGGTGTCGCGCACCGAGGTGCGGGCGCCGTTCGACGGCGTCGTCAGCGAACGCAAGACGTCGGTCGGCGACACCGTGCAGGTGGGCCGCGAGCTGGTCAAGGTCATCGACCCCACGTCCATGCGCTTCGAAGGCCAGGTGTCGGCCGACCGCCTCGGCGAGCTGAAGCTGGGCCAGCCGGTGTCGTTCCGCATCAACGGCTTCGGCGACGCCGAGTTCCAGGGCAAGCTGGCGCGCATCGACGCCGCCGCCAACGCGACGACGCGCCAAGTGGAGCTGGTCGCCGAGTTCAACGACAAGGCCAAGGCGCCACAGGTGTCCGGCCTGTACGCCGAAGGCCGCGTCGAAAGCACCGATCGCAAGGCCCTGGTGCTGGCCGAGGGCTCCGTGCAGCGCCAGGGTGACAACGCTTTTGTCTGGAAGGTCGCCGGCAACCAGCTGAAGAAGGTGGCGGTGACGCTGGGCGAGCGGGACGACCGCCGCGGCGAGGTCGTCATCCTGTCGGGCCTCGCGCAGGGCGACCAGGTGCTGCGCTCGCCCACCGGCAGCCTCGTCGACGGCGCGCCCGTGCAGCGCGTGGCCGCCGGCGCCGGGGCCGCCTCGGCCGTGCCGGCCGCCGCCGCCAGCAAGTAACCGCAGGAGGTTCCACCCATGTTCCTCTCCAACTTCAGCATCAGCAAGCCCGTCGCGACCGTGGTCATGGTCATCGGGCTGATGCTGGTGGGCCTGCTGGCGCTGTCCAAGCTCAAGGTCAACCAGTTCCCCGAGGTTGAGCCGCCGGTGCTCGTCATCAACATCCCGTACCCCGGCGCGTCGCCCGAGACGGTGGAGCGCGAGGTCGTCAACCGCATCGAGAAGGCGTTGCAGAGCATCTCGGGTGTGGACCGCTCCAACTCCACGTCGCGCGAAGGCAGCGCCACCATCGTGCTGATCTTCGATTTCTCGAAGAACATGATCGAGGCCGCCGACGAGGTGCGCAACGCGATCGCGTCGGTGCGCTACAAGCTGCCCACCGAGATCCGCGAGCCCATCATCACGCGGGCCGATCCCAGCGCCCAGCCCATCCTGCAGCTGTCGCTGTCCAGCACGACGCTGACGCATGCGCAGCTCAGCCGCCTGGCCGAGGACAAGCTGGCCGAGCGCTTCCGCGGCATCGCGGGGGTGTCGACCGTGGGCGTCAACGGCGCGCTCAAGCGCGAGCTGTCCATCCTGCTGCGGGCCGAGAAGCTGCGCGAGTTCGGCGTGTCCGTCACCGAGGTGCTGAACGCCGTGCGCGCGCAGAACACGACGGCACCGGTGGGCAAGGTGCGCGGCGCGCTGGAAGACCAGAGCATCCGCCTGCTGGGCCGGCTGGAGAGCCCGGCCGAGTTCGAGCAGATGATCATCAAGCGCAACGCCGGCAACGTCATCCGCCTGGGCCAGGTGGCCGAGGTGCAGGACGGCTTCGCCGAGATGACCGGCTACTCTCTGCGCAACGGCCGGCCCAACGTGGGCATCTCCATCACGCGCTCGCGCGATGCATCCACCGTCAGCGTCGCCGACGACTCGCGCAAGCTGGTCGAGGAGATCAGGAAGGAGCTGCCCAAGGGCACGACGCTGGACATCACGCAGGACGGCGGCAAGGACGCCGAGGACAGCCTGCACAACGTGACCCATGCGCTGGTGTTCGGCGCGGGCCTGACGATCTTCGTCGTCTACGCCTTCCTGAACAGCTGGCGCTCCACGCTGATCACCGCGCTGTCGCTGCCCACGTCGGTGCTGGCCGCCTTCATCGCCGTGTGGCTGATGGGCTTCTCGCTGAACTTCATGAGCCTGCTGGGCCTGTCGCTGGCCATCGGCGTGCTCATCGACGATGCCATCGTCGTGCGGGAGAACATCGTGCGGCACATGGAGCGCGGCAGCGACCGCGTGACGGCGGCGCGCGAGGGCACGGCCGAGATCGGCCTGGCCGTGGCGGCGACGACGTTCGCCATCGTGGCCGTGTTCGTGCCGGTGGCCTTCATGGGCAACGGCCCGGGCCAGTGGTTCAAGCCGTTCGCGCTGACCGTCGTGGCCTCCGTCATCGTGTCGCTGATCATCAGCTTCACGCTGGACCCGATGCTGTCCGCCTACTGGGGCGACCCGCCGGGCTACCACGAGATGCCCAAGAAGGGCTTCAGCAAGCTGCTGGAGCGCTTCAACCACTGGTTTGATGGCGTCGCCAACGGCTACGGCCACGTCATCGCGTGGGCGCTGCACCACCGCCGCTGGATGGCCGTGTTCGCGGTGCTGAGCTTCATCGGCGCCATCGCGCTGCAGGCCAAGTTCGGTGGCTCCAGCTTCCTGCCGCAGGCCGATGCCGGCTTCCTCGCCATCGAGGTGCGCAGCCCCGCGTCCAGCAGCCTGGACTATTCCAAGCTCAAGCTCGATGCCGCCGCCGCGCTCGCGTCGACGATGAAGGAGACCAAGGCGACCACGGCCTATCCCAACGCCGCCGGCGGCCGCATCTACGTGGACATCGGCAAGAGCACCGAGCGCCAGCGCTCCGCGGCCGAGGTTGCCAAGGAGCTGCGCGAGAAGGTGGCCCGCCTCGTCGGCGCCGAGTACGTCGTGCTGGACGACCTGAACAACGGCGCGCAGAAGCCAGTGCAGATCCGCTTCTACGGCACCGACTCGCGCAAGCTGCAGGAGATCACGCAGGAGTTCCAGAAGACCATGGCCGGCATCAAGGGCGCCGTGGACATCGGCTACTCCGAGCAGGACCCGCAGAACGAGCTGCAGATCGAGCTGGACCGGGGCCTGGCCAACCAGATGGGCATCTCCGTCAACGACGCGGCGCAGGCGCTGCGCGTGGCCTTCGCCGGCGTCGAGGCCGGCGACTGGATCGACCCCACCGGCGAGGCGCGCGACGTGTCCATCCGCCTGCACCCGAGCGACCGCGTGGACGCCGCCAACATCGAGCGCCTGCCCATCGCGGTCAGCGGCACCAACCGCATGGTGCCGCTGGACCAGATCGCCACGGTCACGATGGGCAAGGGCCCGGGCCAGATCCAGCATGGCGACGGCAAGCGCACCATCACGGTCAGCGCCAACGCACAGGGCCGCTCGCCCGGCGAGATCACGTCCGAGGCCAAGAAGCTGGCCGAGAAGATCGCCTTCCCGCCCGGCTTCGGCATCGAACTGGCCGGCGCCGCGCGCGACCAGCAGGTCGTCTTCACGGCCATGATCACCGCGCTGCTGTCCGGCATCGCGCTGATGTACTTCGTGCTGGTCATCCAGTTCAACAGCTTCACGGCGCCGCTGGGCGTCATGCTGTCGCTGCCGCTGTCCTTGATCGGCGTCGTGCTGGCGCTCATCATGACGGGCGGCACGCTGAACCTGATGAGCCTCATCGGCGTCATCATGCTGATGGGCCTGGTGGCCAAGAACGCCATCCTGCTGCTCGACGCGACGCGCCAGGAAGAGGCTGCCGGCATCGACCGCGAGGAGGCGCTGATGCACGCCGGCCGCAAGCGCTTCCGGCCCATCCTGATGACGACGCTGGCGCTGATCGCCGGCATGATGCCGGTGGCCATCGGCGTGGGCGAGGGCGGCGAGTTCTACCGCCCGATGGCGGTGGCCATCATCGGCGGCACCATCACGTCGACCATCCTGACGCTGCTCATCGTGCCGACGTTCTACGACAGCATCGAGATCGCCCGCGACCGCGCGCTGGCCAAGTTCCAGCGCCGCGTGCCGCGCTTCACCGTGATCGGCGCGTTCGTCATGACCCTGGTGGAAGCCGTGCTGGCGCTGGTGCTGGTGCGCTTCGTGTTCCGCCTCGTGCTGTGGCCCTTCACCCGCGGCCGCCGTGCCGCGGCGGCGGCGGGCTGATCAGAGCAGGCGGCCGGGGTTCAGCAGGTCGAGCGGGTCCAGCGCCCGCTTGATCGCCCGCATCAGCCCCAGGGCGGTCGCGTCCTTGCGCGCGGCCAGTTCCTCGCGCTTGAGCCGGCCGATGCCGTGCTCGGCCGAGATCGAGCCGCCGCGCTGCTGCACCGCGTCGTAGACCTTCGCGTTGATGGCCGCCTCGTGCGTGGCCAGGAAGGCCGCCGGATCGACGCCGGCCGGCGCCTGCACGTTGTAGTGCAGGTTGCCGTCGCCGAGGTGGCCGAAGTCGATGACCTCGATGCCCGGCAGATAGGCGGCCAGCACCGCGTCCATCTCGGCGACGAAGCCGGGGATGGCCGACACCGGCAGCGAGATGTCGTGCTTGATGTTCAGCCCCGCCTGCGCCTGCGCCAGCGGGATGGACTCGCGCAGATGCCAGAAGGATTGGGCCTGCTGCAGGTTCTGCGCGATGGCCGCGTCCTGCACGATGCCACGCTCGATGGCCGCCTCCAGCAGCCCCTCGAACACGCCGCGTGCATGCTCGGCGCTCTCCGCGTCGGACAGCTCCAGCAGCACGTTCCACGGCACCGACGGCAGCGGCTGGGCCAGCTGCGGCGACTCGCGCGCCACCAGCGCAAGCGACGCCTGGTTCATGACCTCGAAGCCCGTCAGCGCATCGCCGGCGCGCTCGCGCGCCAGGCCCAGCAGCGCCACGGCGTCGTCCAGCGAGCCGCAGGCGGCCAGCGCCGTCAGCCGGTCCCGAGGCTGCGGGTACAGCCGCATCGTCGCCGCCGTGATGATGCCCAGCGTGCCTTCGCTGCCGATGAACAGGTCGCGCAGGTCGTAGCCGGTGTTGTCCTTGCGCAGGCCCGACAGGCCGTGCCACACCTCGCCGGTCGCGGTGACGACCTCCAGCCCCAGGCACAGCTCGCGCGCATTGCCGTAACGCAGCACCTGCGTGCCGCCGGCATTGGTCGCCAGGTTGCCGCCCAGCGTGCACGAGCCCTCGGCCGCGAGGCTGAGCGGGAACAGCAGCCCGGCGCCGGCGGCCGCGGCCTGCACGTCGGCCAGCACGCAGCCGGCCTCGGCCGTCAGGCTGGCGTTGGCGACGTCGATCCCACGCACACGCTTCATGCGCGTCAGGCTCAGCACCAGCTGCCGGCCACTGTCATCCGGCGTCGAGCCGCCCACCAGCCCGGTGTTGCCGCCCTGCGGCACGACGGCCACGCGGTGCTCGTGGCACAGCCGCATGACGGCGGCCACCTCGTCCGTCGACGCCGGCCGTGCCACGGCCAGCGCGCGGCCCACGTAGCGCTTGCGCCAGTCGGTTTCAAAGGCCGCCAGGTCGCCGCCGGTCAGCAGCCCGGCGTCGCCCAGCACGCCGCGCAGCGCGTCCAGGAAGGCGCTCATGCCGCCTTGGCCGCGGCCAGCCGCTGGCGGATCTGCGCGGTGCAGGCCGTGAACACGACGACGCTCAAGGCCACCTCGCCCAGCGCCAGCCACTGGCCCGGGCCGCCCTCGCTGGTGCCGCGCACCAGGCCTTCCAGCACATAGAGCCAGATGGCCAGCGCCACCCAGCGGTAGGTGTACATCCGGTAGCGCCACAGGCCCAGCGGCGCCGGCAGCAGCGGCAGCACCTTCAGCGCCAGCGTGCCGCGGCCGGTCGGCGCCAGCCACAGCTCCCAGGCCAGGCACAGCAGGATCAGCGCGACGACGGCGGCCACGGCGAGGTTGCGCGACAACTGCTCGGCTGCGGTGGGCTCGGTTCTTTCGGGGGCGGTGGACATAGCTGCGGCATCATAGAAGCCATGTCCCTGCCGCCTGTTCCTGTCGAGCCCGCTGCTACCGCCACCGACAACCCCGACGCCCCGCTGTCCCGCAACCCCATCGCGTTTGCGCAGAACTTCATCACCGAACTGCTGGCCTGGCCGTGGCTGCAGACGCTGCAGACCTTCCGCCAGCGTTTCCGCGAGGAGAAGCTGGGCCTGACGGCCGGCAGCCTCACGTTCACGACGCTGATCTCGCTCGTGCCGCTGCTGACGGTGATGCTGGCCATCTTCACGATCTTCCCGATGTTCTCCAGCTTCCAGTCGGCGCTGGAGCAGTATTTCCTGAAGAGCCTGATCCCGCCCAACATCGCCAAGCCGGTGCTGGCCTCGCTGACGCAGTTTGCGGCCAAGGCCAACAAGCTGGGCGCGGTGGGCCTGGTGTTCCTGGGCCTCACCGCGCTGGCGCTGATGCTGACGATCGACCGCACGCTGAACGCCATCTGGCGCGTGCGCCGGCCGCGCCCGATGGCGCAGCGCGTGCTGGTGTACTGGACCGCGCTGACGCTGGGCCCGCTGCTGCTGGGCGGCAGCCTGACGTTGACGAGCTATGTCGTCAGCGCCGGGCAGGGCGTCATCACCAAGCTGCCGGGCAACCTGGCGGCACTGCTGGGCGGCGCCGACATCGTGCTGCTGGGTCTGGCCATCGCGGGGTTGTTCCATTACGTGCCCAACACGCACGTGCGCTGGCGCCACGCGCTGCTGGGCGGCGCGTTCGTGTCCATCGGCTTCTCGTTCGCGAAGTCGCTGCTGGCCTGGTACGTCAAGCAGGTGCCGACCTACTCGACGCTTTACGGCGCCTTCGCCACCGTGCCGGTGTTCCTGGTGTGGGTGTACCTGGGCTGGGTCATTGTGCTGCTGGGCGCCATCCTCGCGGCCAACACGCCGGCGCTGACCGGCCGGCTGCACCTGCGCCCGGACAGCCCGGGCCAGCCCATGGCGCTGGCGCTGGAGGTGCTGCGCGAGCTGTGGCGCGTGCGGGAGGCCGGGCGCCAGGGGCTGTCCGACCTGGGCCTGGCGCGTGCGCTGCGGGTGGACCCGCTGCAGCTCAGCCCGGTCGTCGACAAGCTGCTGGCGATGGACTGCATCGGCCGGCTGGAGGAGGAGGGCGCCCAGCGCCTGGTGCTGCTGTGCTCGCCCGAGCGCACGCCGGCCGAGCCGGTGATCGCCGCTTTCCTGTCGGGCCGCGAGGGCCTGCTGGCCAACCTGTGGACGCAGGGCGACTGGCCGCAGCTGACGTTGGACCGCCTGCTCACTGCGGCTGGAAGCCCCCGGCCTTGATGATGCGGGCCCATGCCGCTGCGTAGGCCTTCTCGCGCGCGGCCAGCTGGGCCGACGTCATCAGGCCGACCGACAGCCCCATCTCCGTCAGCCGCGCCTTCACGCCCGGCTGCGCGATGACGCCGGCCAGCGCGTTCGCGTAGCGCTCGATGACCGCCGGCGCCGTGCCGGCCGGCGCGAACACGCCGTAGTAGGGCAGGTCCTCGAAGCCCGCGATGCCCAGCTCGGCGAAGGTCGGCACGTCCGGCAGCACCGCCTGGCGCTGCTGTCCCATGACGGCGACGATGCGCAGCTTCTTCTGCTGGTGCTGCGTGATGAGATCCGGCACCGAGCCCACGCCGGCGCTCATCTGGTTGCCCAGCATGTCGGCCACCATCGGCGCGCTGCCGCGGTAGGGCACGCTCTGCAGCGCCAGGCCGTTCTTCTCGCCCAGCAGCTTGACGAGGAACTCCGGCACCGAGGCCGGCGCCGGCACGCCCACGTTGGCCTGGCCGCCCTGTTTCTTCACCCAGGCGAGGTAGTCGGCCAGGCTGACGGCGGGCGTGCCGCCCGACAGCGCGAACGCGTTCGCGAAGGTCGCGAAGCCGGCGACCGGCACGAAGTCCTTCGCGGGCTCGAAGCCCGGGTGCTTCAGCACCAGCGGCAGGATGGAGATGGTGTGGTCGTGGCTGACGAAGAACGTCGTGCCGTCGGCAGGCGCGGCCTTCAGCGCCTGCGCCGCCAGCTGGCCACCGGCGCCCGGCCGGTTGTCGACGATGACCGCGCTGCCCAGCGACGCCTGCAGCGCCTCGGCCAGCACGCGCGCGATGGCATCGGTGCCGCCACCGGCGGGGAAGCCGACGAGCAGGCGGATGGGCCTGTCGTCGGCGCGGCTGGCAAACGATAGGGCGGGCAGGGCGGCCAGCGCGGCCAGGGTCGAGCGACGGGTGAAGTGCATGCAGGCCTCCTGGGTGGAGGCCGCAGTCTAAGGATGAAGGACGACGAGCAGCGCGGTGGCCGCCGACTTCGTGCTGTTGCGGATCGCATGCGGGCCGTCCACGGCATAACGCGCCGTCTCGCCGGCCTTGAGCTTGCTCGTCACACCCTGCGCCGTGACCTCCAGGCTGCCGGTCAGCACGGATAGGTGCTCGCGCGAGCCGGGCTCGTGCGCCTGGCTGTCCAGCACGCCGCCCGGCTGCACGCTGAGCTCGTACCACTCGAACTGGCCCGCCAGTTCAATGGGTCCCAGGATGCGCAGCTTGCACAGCCCGTCCGGGCTGGTGAGGCCCGGCGTCGCGTGGGCCGGCACCGTCTCGATGGCCGGCGTGGCCGCGCGCTCGGCGCCCAGCAGCTCGCCCATGTCCACGCCCAGCGCGTTCGCCAGCCGCCAGACCACGGCGACCGTGGGGTTGGCCTGGTTGCGCTCGATCTGCGACAACATGGACTTGCTGACGCCGGCCCGCTTGGACAGGTCATCCAGCGACAGGCCCCGGCTGCTGCGCAAGGCCTGAAGAGCGGCGCCCACGCGGGGCGGTTCGGTATCCATGTTCATGGCTGGCGATCGCTTGACGTCGATGGACGTTTTTCAGATACTGCACGAAAGTTCGATATATCGAACAAGTTCAATTTACCGAATTGTGCACCAGGAGCCGCGCCATGAGCCAAGCCTTCTACCAACACCTGCAGTCCGAGCTGGACGGCATCCGCGCGGCCGGCCTCTACAAGGCCGAGCGCATCCTGACGACGCCGCAGGGCGCGGTCGTGAAGACGACCGAGGGGCGCGAGGTCATCAACCTGTGCGCCAACAACTACCTGGGCCTGTCGTCTCACCCGGCCGTCATCGAGGCCGCGCACGAGGCGCTGCGCACGCATGGCTTCGGGCTGTCGTCGGTGCGCTTCATCTGCGGCACGCAGGACCTGCACAAGACGCTGGAGCAGCGCATCGCCCGCTTCGTCGGCTGCGAGGACGCCATCCTGTACGCCGCCGCGTTCGACGCCAACGGCGGCCTGTTCGAGCCGCTGCTGGGTGAGCAGGACGCCATCATCAGCGACGCGCTGAACCACGCGTCCATCATCGACGGCATCCGCCTGTGTAAGGCGCAGCGCTACCGCTACGAGCACAACAACCTGGCCGACCTGGAGCGCTGCCTGCAGGAAGCGAAGGCCAAGGGTGCCCGCCACACGCTGGTGTTCACCGACGGCGTGTTCAGCATGGACGGCACCATTGCGCAGCTCGACAAGATCCGCGCGCTGTGCGACCAGTACGACGCGCTGCTGGGCATCGACGAATGCCACGCCAGCGGCTTCATGGGCAAGACCGGCCGCGGCACGGCGGAGCACTGCGGCGTGTTCGGCAAGATCGACATCGTCACCGGCACCTTCGGCAAGGCCCTGGGCGGCGCGTCGGGCGGCTTCACGGCCGCGCGCCGGGAAGTCGTCGAACTGCTGCGCCAGCGCTCGCGTCCCTACCTGTTCAGCAACACGCTGGCCCCCAGCATCGCCGGCGCGTCGCTGGCCGTGCTGGACCTGCTGGAAGGCTCCACCGCGCTGCGCGACAAGCTGGAGGCCAACACCGCCTACTTCCGTGAGGCCATCCAGGCCGCCGGCTTCGAGATCAAGCCCGGCACCCATCCCACCGTGCCCATCATGGTGTACGACGCGGTGAAGGCGCAGGAACTGTCCAAGCGCATTCTGGAGCTGGGCATCTATGCCGTCGGCTTCTTCTTCCCGGTGGTGCCCAAGGGCCAGGCGCGCATCCGCGTGCAGGTCTCGGCCGTGCACGAGCGCGAGCACTTGGAGAAGGCGGTTGCCGCCTTTGCAAAAGCTGGTCGTGAACTGGGCATCGTCAAATGAGCACCCCTCGCATCCTCATCATCGGCGCCAACGGCCAGATCGGCACCGAGCTGGCCGCTGAGCTTGCCAAGCTGCACGGCTTTGATGCCGTCATCACCAGCGACCTGAGCCCGCAGGGCCGCGTGCCCACGTTGAAGCACGAGATGCTGGACGTCACCGACGCCGGTGCGCTGACCACCATCGTCAAGCGCCACAAGGTCACGCAGATCTACCACCTCGCCGCGGCGCTTTCGGCCAACGGCGAGAAGCACCCGATGTGGGCCTGGGACCTGAACATGAAGGGCCTGCTGAACGTGCTGGAGCTGGCCCGCCACGAGAAGCTGGACAAGGTCTTCTGGCCCAGCTCCATCGCCGCCTTCGGCCCCAGCACGCCGGCTGTCGACACGCCGCAAACGACCGTGATGGACCCGACGACGGTCTACGGCATCAGCAAGCTGGCCGGCGAGCGCTGGTGCGCCTGGTACCACGCCAAGCACGGCGTGGACGTGCGCAGCCTGCGCTACCCCGGCCTCATCAGCTGGAAGACGCCGCCCGGCGGCGGCACGACGGACTACGCCGTCGAGATCTTCCACGCGGCGATCAAGGACGGCCGCTACACCTGCTTCCTGGAGCAGGGCCAGGCCTTGCCGATGATGTACATGCCCGACGCGCTGCGCGCGACCATCGAGCTGATGAACGCACCGGCCGACGCGGTGAAGCAGCGCGGCAGCTACAACCTCGCCGGCGTCAGCTTCACGCCCGAGCAGATCGCGGCCAGCATCCGCCGCCGCATCCCCGACTTCACGATGGACTGCGTGCCCGACTTCCGCCAGGCCATCGCCGCCAGCTGGCCGCAGCGCATCGACGACGGCGCGGCGCAGGCCGACTGGGGCTGGGCACTGAAGTACGACCTGGACGCGATGGTCGACGACATGCTGTCGAACCTCGCACGCGAGCTGAAGGCGAGCTGACAACCGGCAGCGGTACGGGGCTGGTAGGCTGGCCCCATGTCACACCGCCTGACCGCCGCCTGGTTCTCCGCCGCGCTGGCCTGCACGGGGCCGGCGTGGGCGCAGGAGTCGCCCAAGCCCGAGCCCGCCGACAAGGTCGACAAGCCCGAGAGGGCAGAGAAGGCCGACAAGCCCGATAAGGCCGACGCCGACGAGAACATCCGCTACCTGCTGGGCGCCTCGCTGGCCATCGGCCCCGAGTACGACGGTTCCAGCCGGCAGCGCGCGAAGATCCGGCCGCTGTGGGCCGCCAAGATCGGCCGCGTCCGCCTGGCCACGTCGGGCGGTAGTGCGCTGCTGGGCTTCGGCCGCGACGGCGCCGGTCCCGGCGCCAGCACACAGCTCATCGAGCGCGACAAGTGGCGGCTGGGCGTGTCGCTGCGGGTGGACAGCGGCCGGGACAGCGGCGACGCCCGCACCACGCAAGGCCTGCCCGACGTGAAGCGCACGCTGCGCGCCCGCATCTACGTCAACTACAGCCTCACGCCCGACTGGAACCTCGGCGCCTCGCTGTCCCAGGACGTGCTGGGCCGCCGGGGCGGGCTGACCGGAAGCGTGGACCTGGGCTGGCGCTTCTACCGCAGCGAGGACACCGAGTGGACCACCGGCCTGGGCGTGTCGGCGGCCGATGCGCAGAACCTGCGCAGCTATTTCGGCGTGCCGGCGTCGGCGGTGGCGCAGAGCGGCAAGCCGGCCTACGAGCCCGGCGCGGGCCTGCGCGATGTGCATTTCGGCGTCGGCTTCAAGCACGCGCTGAGCAAGCACTGGTTCCTCTTCGGCGGCGCCGGCACCAGCCGACTGCTGGGGCCGGCGGCCGACAGCCCGCTGGTGCAGAAGACCGGCAGCGCCGCGGCGGCGCTGGGCCTGGCCTGGCGGAACTAGAGCTTCACCCGCCCGCGCCAGATGTCGGCGTACATGACCCAGTCGCCCATCAGGCTGTAGAACGGGTGCTTGAACGTTGCCGGTCGGTTCTTCTCGAAGAAGAAGTGCCCCACCCACGCGAAGCCGTAGCCGCACAGCAGCGCAGCCAACAGCCACACCGGCTGCCCCGTGCTGGCCAGCTGCCACACGCACGCCAGCACCAGCGTCGAGCCGACGAAGTGCAGCCGGCGGTTGCGGCGGTCGGCATGCTCGCGCAGGTAGAACGGGTAGAAGTCGGCGAAGCGGCGGAAGCGGTCAGTGCCCATGCGCCGATTCGAGCGTGCGCCGCGCAGCGACGGCATGGTGTTTTCTATGGGGTGGATGCGCGAACAATGTGTGCTATGTTGACCCCGCGCTATCTCTGGAGGCTCCCATGAAAGTCGTCGATATCCTGCGTGTCAAAGGCGGCACCCTGTACACCGTGTCCCCCGACGAGCCGCTGAAGGAGTCACTGGCCGTCATGGCGGAGCGCGACATCGGTTCGCTGGTCGTCATGGAGCATGGCGACCTGGTCGGCATGCTGACCTTCCGCGAGGTCATCTCCGCCGTCGTCAAGAACCAGGGCGCGGTGGGTTCCACCATCGTGCGCACGGTCATGGACGACGCGCCGCTGACCTGCACGCCCGAGACCGAGATCGACGAGGTGCGCCGCATGATGCTGGGCCGCCACGCGCGCTACATGCCAGTGCTCAACGGCAAGACCCTGATGGGCGTGATCTCCTTCTACGACGTGGCCAAGGCCGTGGTCGATTCGCAGGACTTCGAGAACCGCATGCTCAAGGCGTACATCCGCGATTGGCCGGTGGGGCAGGAAGAAGAGTCCAGCGAACCGAAGCTCTAAGCTGGGCTTCGTGCTCAGAGAAGGGCGGCCTCTGTGCCGCCCTTTGCCTTTCTAGAATCCAAAACATGAAACCCCCAGTCTCACTTCGTTCGCCATCCCCTGAGGGGGCGCCCGCCCGCTTGGGGCGGCCCGGCGCCGGGCACCCATGAGTGGATCCACATTCGGGCGCTGGTTCGCCGTCACCAATTTCGGCGAAAGCCATGGCCCGGCGATCGGGTGCGTCATCGATGGCTGCCCGCCCGGTCTGGCGCTCAGCGAGGCGGACATCCAGCCCGATCTGGATCGCCGCAAGCCCGGCACCAGCCGACATGTGACGCAGCGTCAGGAGGGCGACCGGGTGGAGATCCTCTCCGGCGTCTACGAAGGCCTGACCACCGGCACACCGATCGCCCTGCTGATCCGCAATGAAGACCAGCGCAGCAAGGACTACGGCAACCTGCTCGACACCTTCCGCCCCGGCCATGCCGACTACACCTACTGGCGCAAGTACGGCCTGCGCGACCCGCGCGGCGGCGGCCGCAGCTCGGCCCGCCTGACCGCCCCCATGGTGGCGGCCGGCGCAGTGGCCAAGAAGTGGCTGCAACAGAGTTACGGCACCACGGTGCGCGGCTGCATGGTGCAGCTGGGAGAGATCGAGATCCCGATCGAAGACTGGGCGCAGACCGCGCACAACCCCTTCTTCGCCGCCGGCACGCGCGAGCTGGAGCGTCTGGAGGCCTACATGGACGCCCTGCGCAAGAGCGGCGACTCGGTCGGCGCCAAGCTGCGTGTGGAAGCTCAGGGCGTGCCGCCGGGCTGGGGCGCCCCCTTGTTTGACAAGCTCGATGCCCAGATCGCCTACGCCATGATGGGCATCAATGCTGTCAAGGGTGTCGAGATCGGCGATGGCTTCGGCGTCGTGGCGCAGCGCGGCAGTCAGCACGGCGACGAGATCCACCCGGACGGCTTTGCCAGCAACCATGCGGGCGGCGTTTTGGGCGGCATTTCCAGCGGCCAGGACCTGGTGGTGCACATCGCCATCAAGCCCACCAGTTCGATCCGCTTGGAGAAGGCCAGCATCGACCGCAGCGGCCAGCCCAATACCGTGGTCACCCATGGGCGCCATGACCCCTGCGTGGGCATCCGCGCCACGCCGATTGCCGAGGCGATGCTGGCGCTGGTGCTGATGGACGCCGCGCTGCAGCAGCGCGCCCAGGGCGGCGATGTGGAACTGCCGATTGCGCCCGTGCCGGCGCAGCGCGGCTAAGCCCTCGAGCGGGAATCGATAGATGGCGAATCTGCAACGACACCCCGAAGGCTGGTCCGTGGGCATCGTGGGTGCCACGGGTGCCGTCGGCCTGCTGATGCGCCAGCTGCTGGCCGAGCGCGGGTTCCCCGTGCGCAGGCTGCGCCTGTTGGCCTCGGCACGCTCGGTGGGCAAGCAGCTGGATTGGAAGGGTCAGCCTTTGCCGCTGGAGGACGCCGCCACAGCCGATTACGGTGGCTTGGATCTGGTGTTCTTCTCCGCCGGCGGTGACACCGCGCGCGCTTTAGCGCCGAGAGTGGTGGCCGCCGGCGCCGTTGTGATCGACAACTCTTCGGCCTGGCGGGCCGACCCCGAGGTGCCGTTGGTGGTGGCCGAGGTCAATCCGGACGCCCTGCGCCAGCGGCCCAAGGGACTGATCGCCAACCCCAACTGCACCACCATGGCCGCCATGCCGGTGCTCAAACCCCTGCACGACGCCGCCGGCCTGAAGCGCCTGACTGCCAGCAGCTACCAGGCCGTTTCCGGTGCCGGTGTCGTGGGCGTGCAGGAGCTGGTGGAGCAGATGCGCGCAGCGGCCGATCACCTGGAAGCCCTGGTACACGATGGCCGGGCCGTGACCTTTCCGCCGCGGCGCAAGTGGGCGGTGCCGATTGCCTGCAATGTGGTGCCGCTGAACTACGTGCTGAAGGAAGACGGCTTCACCGAGGAGGAACTGAAGCTGCGCGACGAAACCCGCCGCATCCTGGCGCTGCCCGACCTGCCGGTGGCCGGCACGTGCGTGCGGGTGCCGGTGCTGAGTGCGCATTCGCTGACTCTGCATGCCGAGTTCGAGCGCGCCATCGAAGTGAGCGAGGCCGAGGCCCTGCTGCGCCAGGCCCCGGGGGTGCGCCTGTGCGCGGTGCCCAATGCACTGGACGCGACCGGCATTGATGAGGTGCTGGTGGGGCGGGTGCGGCGCGACCCCACCGTATCCCATGGCCTGATCCTCTTCGTCAGTGGCGACAACCTGCGCAAGGGCGCCGCGCTGAATGCGGTGCAGCTCGCCGAATGTCTGTGGCAACAAGCCGGGGGCGACACGGGGGCGGGCTGAGCGCCCCTGCTGAAGGTCATGCTTCGGTGGGGGTCAAGACCCCTGCCGAATGTTTGGTTTGCAGCTGACCCCCTCAGGGGTGCAGTTCGTCGCTTTCTAAACGCACCCGCAGCCTTCGCTTCCTAGCATGGCCGCCGTTACTCAAAACGGGGCCTGCCATGGAGCTGCACAAGACTTCCTCTCGATTCAACAAGCGCTGGTGGCTGGGCGGCGGGCTGAGCGCCCTGGCGCTGGCAGTCGCGGCTGGTGTGGCCGTCGGGGCCGATGCTGGCAGCAAGCCGGACGCCAAGGACAAGAAGGACGCCCCCAAGACCTTGCGCTTCACCGCCTCTGAGGTGGTGCAGCCGCAGCGCCAGGCCCTGCGCGCAGTGGTGGAGTTCAGCGGCCCGCTGGTGGCCCCCAACACCGCCATCGTGCGCGCCAAGGGCGGCGGGACGCTGCTGAGCCTGGCGGCGCCGGAAGGCAGTCGCGTCAAGGCGGGCCAATCACTCGGCACCCTCGATCTGGAAGACCTGCGCCAGCGCGTGAATGAACGCCAGGCCGCCGTGGAAGCGGCCCGCGCCCAGGCCGCCCAGGCCGAGCGTACCCATCTGGCCAATGAAGGCCTGGCGCGCCAGAACTTTATCGCCCCGACCGCGCTGGACAGCAGCCGCTCGCAGCTTGACAGCGCTCGTGCGAACCTGGCGGCTGCGCGGGCGCAGCTGGAAACCGTGCAGGTGGCTTTGCGCCAGGCCACGCTGACGGCCCCGATCAGCGGCTGGGTGGCCAAGCGCCACGCGGTGCCGGGTGAAAAGCTGCAGCTTGAACAGGCCGTCGTCACCGTGGTGGACCTGAGCCAGCTCGAACTGGCCGGCCTGGTGGGCACGCATGAGGTCTCGCGCCTCAAGCCCGGCATGGCGGCCACCTTGCG
>JAYSCT010000076.1:0-1068 GCA_041914785.1 Roseateles sp. | reverse complement strand
GATGACCCGGAACCCCGCCTGACCCTGCCGCAGACCGCCCTGATGGGCAGCAGTGGCCAGCAGGCGGTGTGGGTGATCGATGGCGGTGAGCTCAAGCGCCGCCTGGTGACGGTGGGCCGCCAGGACGCCAAGGAAGGTCGCGTCGAAATTCTCTCGGGCGTGGATGCCAAGGCCCAGGTGCTGGCGGCCCGCTACGACAACCTGCGCGAAGGCACCAAGGCCGAGATTGATGCTGGCAAGGCCAAGGTGGCCGCTGCCGCAGCACCTGCGGCCACGCGCTGAAGGGACCCATCATGTGGATGACCCGCGTTTCGATCAACAACCCGGTCTTCGCCACCATGGTGATGGTGGCGCTCTGCGTGCTGGGTCTGTTTGCCTACAACCGCCTGGGCGTCGAGCAGATGCCCGAAATCTCCCTGCCAGGCGCCTGGATCGACACCCGCTACCCCGGCGCCAACCCCGAGGCCGTGGAGCGTGAAGTCGCCAAGCCGCTCGAAGAGGCGGTGAACACCATCGCCGGCGTCAAGCGCATCCAGTCGCGCAGCTTCGAGGGCCGCGCGCAAATGAGCGTTGAGTTCACGCTCGACACCAATATGGACCGCGCGATGCAGGACCTGCGCGACCGTGTGTCGCTGGCGCAGGCCGGCTTCCCGCGTGACGTCAAAGCGCCGCTGATCAACCGCTTCCAGGAAGGCAACCAGCCGGTCGTGGTGGCGGCGCTCCTGAGCAGCACCCGCACGGCGCGCGAGCTGTCCTTGATCGCCGAGCAGACCGTGGCCAAGCGCCTGCAGCGCGCCGAGGGCGTGGCGGTGATTGGCCTGTCGGGCCTGGCCAGCCGCGAGGTGCGCATCGATCTCGACCCGCAGCGCCTGCGCGCCTATGGCGTGACGGTGGCGGAGATCGCCCAGGGCCTGCGCGAGGCCAATGCCGATCAGGCCGTCGGTTTGATCTCCGACAGCCAGATCGAGAGCTCGCTGCGCGTGGAAGGCCGCGTCAAAGACCCGCGCGCCTTCGCCAATGTGGTGGTGGCCAAGCGCGGCAATCTGGCGCTGACGCTGAACGACTTGG
>JAYSCT010000075.1:0-23777 GCA_041914785.1 Roseateles sp. | reverse complement strand
TCTGCGCCAGCGGCTCAATTGAGAAGATACAAGGGGACGGCGATGCTTGCGGCATGGAGCCGCAAGCACATCGCCCTGACGGGCCGGCTTGGGAGCGGCCCGGCGCTCGGCCCGTTCAACCCGCCACAGGCGCCTGACATGCGTCTGGGCCTGCGCGTCTTCTTCGGCTTCTTCCTCATCGCCGGCCTCAGCGCCGTGCTGCTGCTGAAGGTGTTCCTGGCCGAGGTGAAGCCCAGCGTGCGCGAGGTCATGGAAGACCTGATGGTGGACACCGCCCACCTGCTGGCCGAGGTGGCCGCCGACGAGCTTTCCAGCGGCCCGCCGCGCGCCGACGGGCCGCTGGCCACGCAGCTGCAGCGCTACACGCGCCGCGAGGTGGACGCGCTGATCTGGGGGCTGCGCAAGCAGACGCTGGACCTGCGCGTCTACGTGACGGACGCCCGCGGCCGCGTCGTGCTGGACTCCGGCACGCCGTCGGCCGTGGGCCAGGACTACTCTCAGTGGAACGACGTGGTGCTGACGCTGCGCGGCGACTACGGCGCCCGCGCCAGCCCCTACGGCCGCGGCGACAGCACCGTGCTGGTCGTCGCCGCGCCGGTGCTGAAGGACGGGCGCACGCTGGGCGTCGTCAGCGTGGCCAAGTCGGTGGCCAGCGTGCAGCGCTTCATCGACCGCGCCGAGCGCCGCGTGTTCTGGGCCGGCGCCGCGCTGCTGG
The DNA here is from genome assembly GCA_041914785.1 of Roseateles sp. Classification (GTDB taxonomy): domain Bacteria; phylum Pseudomonadota; class Gammaproteobacteria; order Burkholderiales; family Burkholderiaceae_C; genus Pelomonas. The sequence goes on along the minus strand of JAYSCT010000075.1, from coordinate 23,062 downwards.
CGGCCAGCCTCATCGTCGGCGTGGCCGTCACACTGTGGCTGGTGGCCACCGTGCGGCGGCTGCGCCGCTACGCGCAGCAGGTGCAGGCCGGCCAGAACCTCGCGCCGCCCGACGTGCCCGGCGAGCTGGGCGACCTGGCCCACGCGATGGACGACATGCGCCGCCGGCTGGAAGGCCGCGAGCAACTGGAGCACGACGTGCGTGCGCTGACCCACGAGCTGAAGAGCCCGCTGGCCGCGCTGCGCGCCAGCGGCGAGCTGCTGCAGGACGAGCTGCCCGCCGCCGACCGCCAGCGCTTCGCGGCACAGGTGCTGGACCAGACCGCCCGGCTGCAGACGCTGGTGGAGCGCGTACTGGCGCTGTCGCAGCTGGAGGCTCAGCTGGGGCTGGGCGAACGGCGGCGCGTGGCGCTGCCGGGCTGGGTCGACGAACAGCTGGAGCGGCAGGCGCCCCGCCTGGCCCAGCGAGGCCTGCGCCTGGCGTGGGCAGCGCGGGATGACGCGACGGTGGACGTGGATGCCGCGCTGCTGGAGCTGGCCTTCGGCAACCTGCTGGTGAATGCCATCGACTTCGCGCCGACCGGCTCGGCGCTGGAGCTGGCCGTCAGCGCGCTGCCGGCCGAGGTGCGCATCACGCTGCGCGACCACGGCCCCGGCGTGCCGGCGGCGGGCTTCGCGCAGCTGGGCAAGCGCTTTTTCTCGACGGCCCGGCCCGGCAGCCTCGTCAAGGGCTCGGGCCTGGGGCTGGCCATCGCGCGGCGCGTGGCGGAGCTGCATGGCGGGCGGCTCGCATTCGAGGCGGCGGCGCCGGGGCTGCGGGTGACGATCATCCTGCCGCGCTGACTTCACGCCGGCTTCACGCAGCACGTGAAGGCCTCACCGCCGCTGGCGATGCTGGGCGGCATGAACCACCCCCTCTTCATCAAGCTGGCCATCCTGGCCACCGTGTCCCTGCTGCTGTGTGGCGTGCTCGCCCAGATCGGCAGCCTTGTCGGCGAGCGCCGAATGCGCCAGCACGAGGCCGAGCAGAGCGTCGAGCAGTCCCAGGCCGGCCCGCAGACGCTGCTGGGCCCGCTGCTGACCCGCAGCTGCAAGGAGACCTGGGCGCCGTACAAGGACGGCGTGCAGAGCCGCAGCTTCGCGGTGGTGCTGCCGCCGTCGCACCTGCAGGTCGGCGGGCGCGTCAGCCCCGACCCGCGCTACCGCGGCCTGTTCAAGATCAACAGCTACGCCAGCAAGCTGACGCTGCTGGCGCGCTGGGATGACTTCGACGCGCTGAACCCGCCCGCGGAGAACGCCGGCGGCCGGGTCGACTGCGGCGACGTCGTCGCGATGTTCTCGGCCAGCGACGCGCGCGGCCTGCGCGACGTCGAGCTCAAGCGCGACGGCCGCGTGCTGCCCGTGAAGCCCGGCACCACGCACGGCATGTACCCGTCGGGGCTGCACACCGTGCTGCCGATGCCGCGCAGCGGCGAGACGCTGGAGCTGAACCTGAGCGTGGACCTCGTCGGCACGCGCAGCCTGGCCATCGTCCCTGCCGCCGCCAGCACGGCCGTCAGCCTGCAGTCCAGCTGGCCGCACCCGAGCTTCGCCGGGCGCTTTCTGCCGGCCGAACGCGACGTCACCGAAGCCGGCTTCTCGGCCCGCTGGCAGGTGTCCGAGCTGGCCAGCAGCGCGGCCGCCGATGTCGCCGCCGGCAAGAAGGAACTGGACACGCTGGCCGTTGAACTCATGGACCCCGTGAACCCCTACGTCATGAGCGACCGCGCCATCAAGTACGGCCTGATGTTCATCGCGCTGACCTTCGTCACCGTGGGCCTCACCGAGCTGCTGACGGGCCGGCGCGTGCACCCGGTGCAGTACCTGCTCGTCGGCCTGGCGCTGAGCCTGTTCTTCCTGCTGCTGCTGAGCCTGTCGGAGCACCTGCCCTTCCTGACGGCCTACCTGATCGCCGCCGGCGCCGCCGCGGCGGTGCTGACGCAGTACGCGGCCGCCATGCTGGGCGGCTGGCTGCGCGGCTTCGCGTTCGGCGGCGGCATCGCGCTGCTGTACGGCGCGCTGTATGTGCTGCTGAGCCGCGAGCAGACGGCGCTGGTCATCGGCGCGGTGCTGTTGTTCGCCGTGCTGGCCGTGGTGATGACGCTGACGCGCAAGCTGGACTGGTACCGCCTGGGCAACGAAAGGCTGGGCCAAGCCGGGTGAATTACGCTCGGCCCATGTCCAAAGAAGGCTTCGACTACATCATCGTGGGCGCCGGCACCGCCGGCTGCCTGCTGGCCAACCGGCTCAGCGCCGACCCGCGCAAGCGCGTGCTGCTCATCGAGGCCGGCGGCAAGGACGACTACCACTGGGTGCACATCCCCGTCGGCTACCTGCACTGCATTGGCAACCCGCGCACCGACTGGTGCTTCCAGACCGAGGCCGAACCGGGCCTGAACGGCCGCCGGCTGCGCTACCCGCGCGGCAAGGTGCTGGGCGGCAGCTCCAGCATCAACGGCATGATCTACATGCGCGGCCAGAGCCGCGACTACGACAACTGGGCCCAGGCCACCGGCGACGACACCTGGCGCTGGGAGCGCGTGCTGCGCGCCTTCCGCCGCCACGAGCACCACTGGCGGCTGGACGACCCCAAGACCGCGCCCGCCGGCTTTGCCGAGATGCACGGCCACCGTGGCGAATGGCGCGTGGAGCAGCAGCGGCTGCGCTGGCCCATCCTCGACGCCTTTGCCGCCGCTGCGCAGCAGGCGGGCATTCCCGCCACCAGCGATTTCAATGCCGGCACCAACGAGGGCGTGGGCTATTTCGAGGTCAACCAGAAGAAGGGCCTGCGCTGGAACACGGCCAAGGCCTTCCTGCGGCCCACCTGCTTCGGCCGGCCCAACTTCGAGATGTGGACGGGCGCTCAGGTGCGCAAGCTGCGCCTGATGCACGACGACGCCGGCCCGCGCTGCGCCGGCGTGGAGGTGCTGACGCCGCACGGCGTGGAGCAGCCGTGGCTGAACGCGGGCGGCGAGGTCATCCTGTGCGCCGGCTCAGTAGGCTCACCGCAGATCCTGCAGCTGTCGGGCCTGGGCCCGGCGCCGCTGCTGCAGGGGCTGGGCCTCAAGGTGGCGCTGGACCTGCCGGGCGTGGGCGCCAACCTGCAGGACCACCTGCAGATCCGCGCCGTCTACAAGGTGAGTGGCGCCCGCACGCTGAACACGCGGGCCTCGTCGGTGGTCGGCAAGGCGCTGATCGGCTTGGAATACGCGTTGCGCCGCAGCGGGCCCATGAGCATGGCGCCGTCGCAGCTGGGCGCGTTCACGCGCAGCAGCCCCGACCGGCTGTGGCCCGACCTGGAGTACCACGTGCAGCCGCTGTCGCTGGACGCCTTCGGCGAGCCGCTGCACGGCTTCGACGCGTTCACGGCCAGCGTCTGCAACCTGAACCCGACGAGCCGCGGCACGGTGCACATCACGTCGCCCGACGCGGCCGTGGCGCCGGCCATCCGGCCCAATTACCTGTCCACCGACGAGGACCGCCGCGTGGCCGCCGAGAGCCTGAAGCTGACGCGCCGCATCGTGGCCCAGCCGGCGCTGGCCGCCTTCCAGCCCGAGGAATACCGGCCCGGCCCGCAGTTCCAGACCGACGAGGAGCTGGCCCGGCTGGCCGGCGACATCGGCACGACGATCTTCCACCCGGTGGGCACCTGCCGCATGGGCCGCAAGGACGACCCCGGCGCCGTCGTCGACTCCCGGCTGCGCGTGCGCGGCGTGACGGGCTTGCGCGTGGCAGATGCGAGCGTGATGCCGACGATCACGAGCGGGAACACGGCGTCGCCGACGTTGATGATTGCGGAGAAGTTGGCGGGGTGGTTGGTGGGATGACCCAAAGGAGACACTGTGACCGATGACGAATTCGAAGCATTCATCGAAGATTCGATGAACGAGCTGCGCGCAAAGCAGAGCACGCTGCAGACAAAGCACGGAATGGGCACATTCGCGCGCTGGCACTTCGACCAAGCCACCGAGCTGCTGAGCTTTTTCGACGCTCAGGACCGGCTCGCACTCGAGGCGGAGGTGATCGACCTTGGTAGCCATTCCACGGAATCAAGCACTTGGAAATGGGCGTGGGCGAACGAGTCCGTTTTGCCTTCTCTCCGTCGAAAGGCTGAGCCGCTCAAGCAACTGCACGCATTGACCGGCATCGGGTTTTTCGGCTCGGAGTCAGCCGTGTCAGTCGAGGATGAGAGCATGGTGTGGGAGATCGTTGCCATGAGCGTGCGACAGCTGCAGGCGCTCGGCGCCTATCGCGCGCCGTCCTCGTCCGGCAGCTTGACCAGCTACCTGGCCATTACGCGCGTGAGGCCGCGCCCCTCCTGACGCCGCAACGGCGATTCTTCCCAGCCGCTGGGCCACGAGTCACGCCGCGACAATGCGGCCATGCTGTCTTCGTCCCCCCGCGTGCTCGCCGTCATCCCCCCGATGACGCAGCTGAACACGCCCTACCCGTCCACCGCCTACCTGACCGGCTTCCTGCGCTCGCGGCAGATCGATGCGCATCAGGTGGACCTGGCGTTGGCGCTGGTGCTGGAACTGTTCTCGCCCGCCGGCCTGGCGCAGATCCGCGAGGTCGTCCAGGCCCTGCCGCATGACCGGCACACCGCGCAGACCGCCTGGTTCGACGGCGAGTTCCCCGCGATTGCCGCCGCCACGCCGCGCGTGCTGCGCTTCCTGCAGGGCCAGGACCCGACGCTGGCCCACCGCATCAACACGCGCACCTTCCTGCCCGAGGGCGCACGCTTCGCATCGCTGGACCACTACATCGGCGATGAAGGCGAGGACCCGCTGGCCTGGGCGTTCGGCGCGCTGGGTCTGCAGGACCGCGCCCGCCACCTCGCCACGCTGTTCCTGAACGACCTGGCCGACGTGCTGCGCGACGCGGTGGACCCGCGCTTCGAGTTCGTGCGCTACGCCGAGAAGCTGGCCGCCGCGCAGGCCCACTTCGACCCGCTGGCCGATGCGCTGACGGAAGTCCCTCACCTCATCGACCGCACGCTGCAGCGGCTGACCCTCGAAGCGCTTGAACAGCACAACCCCGACGTCGTGCTGCTGTCCGTGCCCTTCCCCGGCTCGGTGTACGCGGCGCTGCGCATCGCGCAGGCGATCAAGGCGGCGCGGCCCGAGGTGGTGTGCGTGCTGGGCGGCGGCTATGTGAACACCGAGCTGCGCGAGCTGGCCGAGCCCCGGCTGTTCGACTTTGTCGACTACGTGACGCTGGACGCCGGCGAGCGGCCGCTGCTGGCGCTGCTGGAGCACGTGGCGGGCAAGCGCTCGAAGACGCGCCTCGTACGGACGTTCTGGCGCGACGGTCATGACGTCAGGTACACGAACTTCGTCGAGCCCGACGTGCCGTTCGACGACGTCGGCACGCCCACCTGGGACGGCCTGCCGCTGGACCGTTACCTGTCGCTGCTCGACATGCTGAACCCGATGAACCGGCTGTGGAGCGACGGGCGCTGGAACAAGCTGACGGTGGCCCACGGCTGCTACTGGAAGAAGTGCAGCTTCTGCGACGTGAGCCTGGACTACATCTCGCGCTACGAGGCCGCGAGTGCCGAGGTGCTGGTGGATCGCATCGAGGCCATCGTCAGGGAGACGGGGCAGACGGGCTTCCACTTCGTCGACGAGGCCGCGCCGCCCAAGGCGCTGAAGGCCCTGGCCGAGGAGCTGATCCGCCGCGGCGTGGCCATCTCGTGGTGGGGCAACATCCGCTTCGAAAAGACCTTCACGCCCGAGCTGTGCCAGCTGCTGGCCGACAGCGGCTGCATCGCGATCTCGGGCGGGCTGGAGGTGGCGTCGGACCGGCTGCTGAAGCTGATGAAGAAGGGCGTCAGCGTGGAGCAGGTGGCCCGCGTGACCAAGGCGTTCGCCGACGCCGGCGTGCTGGTGCATGCCTACCTGATGTACGGCTTCCCGACGCAGACGACGCAGGACACCGTGGACGCGCTGGAGTACGTGCGCCAGCTGTTCGAGAACGGCTGCATCCACAGCGGCTTCTTCCACCGCTTCGCCTGCACGGTGCATTCGCCGGTGGGCATGAACCCGGCCGAGTACGGCGTCACGCTGCAGCCGCTGCCGGCCGACGGCCGCTTCGCGAAGAACGACATCGCCTTCATCGACCCCACGCCGACCGACCATGACGGCCTGGGCCAGGGCCTGAAGAAGGGGCTCTACAACTTCATGCACGGCATCGGCATCGACCAGGACATCCGCAGCTGGTTCCCCGTGCGCGTGCCCAAGACCACCGTGCCGCGCCGCTTCGTCGAGCGGGCACTCTCGACGCTCAGCTGATGTTCACTTCCACCTTCACCTTTGCGCCTGGCGCCTATGACGACGAGTTCCACGCGCTCGACGCGCGCATCGCCGACATGGCCCGCGCCATCCCCGGCTACCTGGGCGAGGAGACCTGGGAGAACGCCGCGACCGGGCTGGTCTCCAACGTCTACTACTGGGACTCGATGGACGCGCTGCAGCAGCTGATGGGCGACGCCGGCCACCGCGAGGCCAAGCAGGCGCAGGCCCGGTGGCTCAAGGGCTACCAGGTCGTCATCGCCGAGGTGGTGCGCAGCTATGGCGACGGCGGCATCCCTCATCCGCTGAAGGACCGGCCCGCCCGCTGACTTTTGTGCAGTGCACAATTGCCGCAACCAGCAGGAGGTGCGGCGATGCGGCGAGTCGTGTTCAACCAGAAGGGTGGCGTGGGCAAGTCCACGATCACGAGCAACCTGGCGGCCATTGCCGCGGCGGCGGGCCGGCGCGTGCTGGTCATCGACCTGGACTGCCAGGGCAACACGACGCGCTACCTGCTGGGCGACGCGGCCGACGAGGAGCTCGCCGGCTCGGCCGACTTCTTCGGCCAGACGCTGAAGTTCAGCGTGCGCGACAGCGACGGCAGCGAGTTCATCAGCGAGACGCCGTGGGAGCACCTGCACGTGATGGCCGCCAGCCCCGAGCTGGACGAGCTGCACGGCAAGCTGGAGAGCCGCTACAAGATCTACAAGCTGCGCGACGCGCTGCTGAAGCTGGAGAAGCAGTACGACGAGATCTGGATCGACACGCCGCCGGCGCTGAACTTCTACACGCGCTCGGCGCTGATCGCGGCGCAGGGCTGCCTGATCCCGTTCGACTGCGACGACTTCTCGCGCCGCGCGCTGTACGGGCTGCTGGAGGCGGTGCAGGAGATCCAGGCCGACCACGCGCCCGAGCTGCACGTGGAAGGCATCGTCGTCAACCAGTTCCAGGCCCGAGCGGCGCTGCCGAAGCGCGTGGTGCAGGAGCTGCAGGACGAGGGGCTGCCGGTGCTGCAGCCCTACCTGTCGGCCAGCGTGAAGGTCAAGGAATCGCACGAGCTCAGCCGGCCCATGATCCACCTGGACCCGCGCCACAAGCTCACGCAGGAGCTGGTGGCGCTATATGAGTCACTCCCCGGCTGACAGCGGCGCGACGGGCCGGCGGCCCAGCGCCTCCAGCTGCGGCTGCACCTTGGCCTGGTCGCCCACGGCGATGACGATGAGGCGCGCCGGGTCCAGGTGCTGCTGCGCCGCCTTCAACGCGCTGGCCGACGTGACGGCGGCGTACTTGCCCGGCAGCTCGGTGATGGCCGTCAGCGGCAGGCCCGCGGACCAGTTGCCGGCATAGCCGCCGACGACGGCGACGTTGGTGTCGAACAGCCCCGGCAGGCTCAGCAGCTGCGCGTTGCGCACGCGGTTCAGCTCGGCCGCGCCCATGGGCCTGGCGCGCATGCCGGCAATCTCTTTCCACATGTCCACCAGCGCCGCGCCGGTCACGTCGGTGCGCACGCTGCCGCGGATGCCGAACTGGCCGCGCTCACGGCCCAGCGTGTAGCCGGAGTAGACGCCGTAGGTGCAGCCCTTCACCTCGCGCAGCTGGTGGTTGATGCGCGACGTGAACAGGCCGCCCAACGCCGCGTTCATCACCTTCAGCGGTGCCACGTCGGGCGTGGCCGCGAACGGCCCCGGCGCGACGACAGCCAGCGCCGTCTGCGGTGCGCCCGGCTTGTCCACCAGCACGGTGCGGGCCGCGATGGGCCGGGCCGGCGGCAGCGGGGCCACCACGGGGGCCGCGCCCTGGCCCTGCCACGCGCCGAACAGCGGCTCGACGAGCGCGCGCAGCTCGGCCTCGGTCAGGTCGCCGGCCACCACCAGCGCCGCCCGCTCGGGCCGGTAATGCGCCTGCCAGAAGCCACGCAGCGCCGCCGCATCCACGGCTTTGAGACTGGCCTCGGTGCCCAGCGCGTTGGCGGCCAGCGGGTGACCCTCGCCGTAGACGGCGCGGTTGCCCACCACGCTGGCCAGCAGGTCGGCCTGCTCGCGCTGCTGCGCCAGCGCGGCCAGGCGCTGGGCCTTCACGCGCTCGATCTCGGGCGCGGCGAAGGCCGGGTTCAGCGCCACGTCGGCCAGCAGGGCCAGGCCGTCACGGGCGGCGGCCTTGCGGCCGGAGAAGTCCAGCCGCGCGTCCTCGGCGCCGCCCTGGGCCGTCAGCGTGGCGCCCAGCGCGGCCAGGCTTTCGGCGATCTGCTGCGCGCTGCGCGTGGTGCTGCCCTCGGGCAGCATGGCCGCCACGAAGCCGGCCAGGCCGGGCTTGTCGGCCGGGTTCACGGCCTGGCCGGCGCGCAGCACCAGGCTGGCGCTGACCAGCGGCAGGCCCGGCTTGGGCGAATGGATGACCGTCAGCCCGTTGGCCAGCGTGAAGCTCTGCGCGGCCGGCAACACCAGCGGCTTGGCCTTGGCCGCCGCGGGCGGCTTGTTGCGCCAGGGCTCGGCGGCGTTCATCGCCTCGCGTTCGCCCTTGGCTGCCTTCGTCGGCATGGGCGGCGTGGGCACCTCGGGCGCCAGCACCTGTTCGCCCGGCAGCGCCTGCAGCGCGACGCGGCGGCTCTTGCCCAGCCACTGCGCCACGGCGGCGCTGACGGCTGCCGGCGACAGCTCGGCATAGCGGGCCAGGTCCTGACCCAGGTAGCCCGGGTCGCCGGCCATCTGGTTGTAGTGGTTGACGAGGTCGGCCAGCGACGTGACCTTCTCCATGCGCTGCAGCACCTGCGTCTCGATGACGGCGCGGGCCTGGGCAATCTCGGCGGCCGTCGGCGGCTCGGCCGCGAGGCGCGCCAGCTCAGCATCCACCAGCGTCTCGATCTCGTCCAGCGACGCGCCGGGCCGGGCCACCACCTCGATGTCGAACACCGAGCTCAGCGACTGCGAGTCCTGCCCCACGTGCACGCTCTGCGCCAGCTGCTTGTCGCGCACCAGCAGGCCGTACAGCCGGCTGGCCTTGCCGCCGCCCAGCACGTGGGCGGCCACGTCCAGCTCGGCGTCGCCCGCCTGGTACATGGCCGGCGTGTGCCAGGCCAGGTTGAGGCGGCTGAGCTCGATGCGGTCCCGCACGACGAGCCGGCGCTCCCGCGTGATCTCGGGCATGGCGACCTTCACCTCCGGCGGCTTGGGGCCGGCCTTCAGCGTGCCGAAGTACTTCTGCACCAGCGCCTTGGCCTGCACGGGATCGAAGTCGCCGGCCAGCACCAGCGTTGCGTTGTTGGGCCGGTAGTAGGTGCGGGCGAAGGCCTTCACGTCCCGCAGCTGGATGCTCTGGATGTCGGCATGCGAGCCGATGACGGCCGCGCGGTAGGGGTGGCCCTCGGGGTACAGCGCGTGGTACTTGGCCTCCTCGACGATGCCGTAGGGCTGGTTCTCGGTGGTCTGGCGGCGCTCGTTGCGCACCACGTCCTGCTGGTTGGCCAGCGCCACCGAGTCCACCTCGTCGATCATCCAGCCCAGCATGTCGGCCTTCAGCCACAGGCCCTTCTCCAGCTGGTTGGACGGCAGCGTGAAGAAGTAGTTGGTGCGGTCGAAGTTGGTGGAGCCGTTGGCATCGGTGCCGCCGGCGGCGTCGACGTGCTTGTCATACTCGCCGCGCGGCACGTGGCGGCTGCCGGCGAACATCAGGTGCTCGAACAGGTGGGCGAAGCCCGTCTGGCCGCGGGCCTCGTTGCGCGGGCCGGCATGCACCCACAGGTTGAAGGCCACCAGCGGCAGGCGGTGGTCTTCCACCAGGATCACCTCGAAGCCGTTGGCCAGCGTCAACTTCTCATGGCGAATGGCCAGCTGGCCCGCCGCGGTGCTGACGGCGCCTTCGGGCGGCGCCGCGGGTGCGCTCCAGGCGGGCAGCGACAGCGCACCGGCCAGGGCCAGCAGCACGGCGAGACGGCGGGGGGCGGGAGCATTCATGCAGAGCGATCCTGAAAGGGAGAAACGACGATTGGGCCGCGGCGGCGCGACAGCCCCCAAGTGCCGGGAGTCACCATGGGGAAACCCGGGCCAGCACGGCCAGCCACAGCGGCGCGGTGGCCACGTAGAGCACGGTGGAGACGACGGTGGCGGCCGTCACCTCGGCCTCCAGCGCGCGGTAGCGCTGCGCGAAGATCAGCGCGTTGGAGCCCGTGGGCAGCGCCGCGATCATGACGATGACGGCCAGCGGCATGCCGCTCAGGCCCAGCCCCCAGTGGCCCACCGCCAGCACGACGGCCGGCATCAGCAGCAGCTTGGCCGCCACCAGCCCGACCAGGCCGTTCCAGGTGCGCGGCCAGCCGTAGTAGGCCAGCGACATGCCGATCAGCGTCAGGCACAGCGGCACGACGGCCGTGCCCAGCGACTGCAGTGCCTCGTCGGCCACGGCCGGCAGCGGCAGGTCGGTCGCGTTCCAGGCCAGCCCGGCCAGCACCGGCAGCACCACCGGGTGGATGACGGTGTTGCGCACCGTCTGCAGCAGCGTGTCGACGAGCCGGCCCGACGCGCGCTCGCGCGCCAGGTCCAGCTCCACCAGCGTCGTCAGCAGCGTCAGGATGCACAGCGCATGCAGGCTGACGACGGCGATGTGCAGCGCCAGGCCCTTCTCGCCGAACACGCCGGCCGCCACCGGCAGGCCCACCTGCAGCGTGTTGCCGAAGCCCGCCGTGATGGCCTTGACGCTGGGCGTGACGACGTTCTGGCCCGGCGCCAGCCGCCAGCGGTACACCCCGTACGCCAGCGCGATGAGCACCAGCATCGGCGCGAAGAACGCGCCCAGGAAGGCCCAGGGCAGCGCGTCGGTGTCCAGCCGCGCCGTGGTGCGGAACAGCAGCGCCGGCACGAAGATGTAGAACGCCGCGTTGGCCAGCACGCGGGCGGGGTCCGAGTCGCTGCCCGCGGCGCCGCCGCCCAGCCAGCGCATGCGGCCGACGACCCAGCCGATGGCGACGGCGACCAGGATGGCCAGCAGCTTGGCGGCGATCGCCCAGGTCATTCAGGCCCCTCGTCCGGTCTTGCCACGCTGAACGCGGGCAAGCCCGGCCGGCCCCCCGAGTGGACGGCGATGCTCGCGGCATTGAGCCGCTCGCACATCGCCTTGGCGGGCCGGCTTGGGAGCGGCCCGGCGCTCGGCCCGGCAAACAACGCCGACGTCACACCACGGCCACCCGAAGCTCGAAGCTGAAACTGCTGCCCTGCCCCGCCGTGCTCTGCACCAGGATCTGGCTGCCCATCAGCCGCACCAGCTGCTGGCTGATGGACAGGCCCAGCCCCGTGCCGCCCAGGTGGCGCGAGGCCTCGGAGACCTGCTCGAAGGCCTGGAACAGCCGCGCCTGCTGCGCCGGCGTCATGCCGATGCCGCTGTCCGTCACGCCGAAACGCAGCCGCACCTGACCATCCATCGCGGGTTCGATGACGGCGGCCGTCAGGCTGACGGTGCCGCTGTCGGTGAACTTCACCGCGTTGGACAGCAGGTTCAGCAGCACCTGGCGCAACCGCTGGCCGTCCACCAGCACCTGGTCCGGCAGGCGCGGGTCGACATCCCGCGCGAAGCTGAGGTTCTTCTGCTCGGCGCGCAGGCGCACGCTGTCGCAGGCCATGTCCAGCAGCGCCCGCAGGTCCACGGGCGTCGGTTTGAGGCTGACCTTGCCGGCCTCGATGCTGGCCATGTCGAGCACGTCGTTGATGAGTTCCAGCAGGTGCAGGCCCGAGTCGCGCATCAGCTGCAGCCGGGCCTGCTGCGGCGCCGGCACGCCCGCATCCATCTGCATCAGCTGCGTGAAACCGAGGATGGCGTTCAGCGGCGTGCGGAACTCGTGGCTCATGGTCGCCAGGAAGCGACCCTTGGCCTGGTTCGCGGCCTCGGCGCGCAGCTTGGCCTCGCTGAGCTCGGCGGTGCGTTCGGCGACCAGGTCTTCCAGGTGGTCGCGGTGGCGCGTCAGCTCGGCCTCGGCCTGGCGGCGCAGCGAGATGTCGATGACCATGCCCTCGATGCGCCGCTGGCCGCCCTCGGCATCCACCCAGTGCGCGCTGAGCTCCACCCACAGCGGCCGGCCAGCCTGCGTCTTCAGCAGCAGCTGCGACTGCTGCACCTTGCCCTGCTCGTTGAGGATGGTCGCCACGCGCAGCATCTCGTCGCGGCGCAGCCCGGTCAGCTCGCGCAGCCGCCGGCCCACGGGGCTCTGGCCGGCCAGCCCCAGCATCTGCATGAACGCGCGGTTCATGCTCAGCACGCGGCCCTGGGCGTCGGCCTGGAAGATGCCCTCGGTCGCGTTCTCGAACAGGCTGCGGTAGCGCGCCTCGCTGACGCGCAGGCCCTGCGCCGTGAGCTGCACCTGGTCGGCCGCGCTGCGCAGCTTCAGGCTCATCGCGTTGAAGCGCATCGTCAGCTCGCCGATCTCGTCATGCCGCTCCACGGCCTCCTGCGCGCCCAGGTCGCCGGTGGCCACGCGCTGCGCCAGCGCGCCCAGCCGCGCCACGGGGCGGCGCACCAGCCAGTGCACCAGCAGCGAGCTGGCGATGACGATGCCCACGACGACGACGCCCAGCAGCTCCACGACGAACAGCCGCGTGCGACGGATCTGCTCGTCGACGCGGTCGCGCGTGAAGGTCAGCACGGCGGACGCCACCTGCGCGCCGGGCGCGTCGGCCGCGGGCTGGTAGTTGATGGCGAACTCGCGCTTGAGCGGCCCGCTGGCCGGGTGGTCTCGCTCGCGGCGGGCCTGGCCACCGCGCAGGCCCAGCCCCTGCAGCTCGATGGCATGCACCTCGGGGTCGGCCATCACGGCATCGAGCAGGTTCTCGATGGCGACATGGTCCAGGTTCCAGATCGGCCCGGCGAAGCCGCGCTCGATGAGGCCGGCCATGCGCGCCTCGCGCTGATGCAGGCCCTGCATCAGCTCGGCTTCTTCATGGGAGGTCCAGGTCCAGCCGACGGCCAGCACCAGCAGGCTGGCCACCAGCGCGATGCCCGCCGTCAGGCGTGCCTGGATGCCAATGCTCAATGGCGTCAACGCCATCTTTTCCTCCCAGCCCGTGCGTGCGTGCCGTGAGGTGGGAGCATAGGGTCAATCACGCCTTGGCGGCAGCCTTCTTCGCCGGCGCCTTCTTGGCCGGCGGCGCCTTGCCGGCGCGCGGCTCGAACTCGAAGACGACCTTGCCTTCCTTCTTGTCGTAGGCCAGGAAGGCCTTGAACTTGCGGCGCGTCTTGTTGGAGACGAAGTTCTCCAGCAGCTCGGTCTTGCCGCTGGCAAGCAGCTTGCTCATCTGCTCGCGCGCCACCGGCTGCTGCAGGATGATCTTGCCGCTCTTGAAGTCGCAGGTCACGTGCGCGCCCACCGCGTGCTCGCACACGTAGCTGCTGCCGTGCTCGAACACCTTGCCCTGGCACTTGGGGCAGTGGCCGAGCGATTCCTGGCCGGAGAAATCGACCGGCTCGCCGTCGCCCTCGGCCTTGCGCGCGTCCTCGCCGAAATCGAACTCCAGCTTCCAGTTGGCGATCTCGTCGTCGTAGGCCAGCTTGAGCTCGGCGGTGAAGGGCCAGCCCGCCTTGGAGCGGAAGCCTTCCAGCGGGCCGATCTTCTTGTCGGCGATGAAGCGCTCCATCTCGTCGAGCTCGAAGCTGCGGCCGCCGGGGATCTTGCCGATGGAGAAACCGCAGCCTTCGGCGTCGCCGCTCTTGCCGGTGCAGGTGAAGCGGCGGTAGTTCTCCTTGACCACGCCGCCGCACTTCGGGCAGGGCACCTTCAGCGTCGCGTAGTCGCCGGGGATGGTGTCGCGGTCGTACTCCTTGGCCTTCTTGACGATGCGCTCGGCCATCGCCGCGATCTCGGCCATGAAGGCCTCGCGCTGCAGCCGGCCCTTCTCCATCTCGGCGAGCTGGTACTCCCAGTTGCCGGTGAGTTCGGGCTTGGTCAGGTCTTCCACGCCCAGGCCGCGCAGCAGCGTCATCAGCTGGAAGGCCTTGGCGCTGGGCACCAGCTCGCGGCCCTCGCGGTGCATGTACTTCTCGAGGATCAGGCCTTCGATGATGGCCGCGCGCGTGGCCGGCGTGCCCAGGCCCTTCTCGGCCATGGCCTCGCGCAGCTCGTCGTCGTCGATCAGCTTGCCGGCGCCTTCCATCGCCGAGAGCAGCGTCGCCTCGGTGTAGCGCGCCGGCGGCTTGGTCTTGAGCGCGTTCACCGCCACGCTCTCGGTGCGCACCACCTCGCCCGGCTTCACCGGCACCAGCGTCGCGTCGTCTTCCTGCGCCTCGCGGCCGTACACCGCCAGCCAGCCCGGCTTGACCAGCACCTTGCCGTTGGTCTGGAAGGCGAACTCCTTGCCGGCGTTCTTCACCGTCGAGATGCGCGTCGTCACCAGGAACTCGGCGCTCGGGTAGAACACCGCGAGGAAGCGCTTGACCACCATGTCGTAGAGCTTGGCCTCGATCTCGGTCAGGCTCTTGGGCGCCTGCAGCGTCGGGATGATGGCGAAGTGGTCCGACACCTTGGCGTTGTCGAACACCTTCTTGGTGGGCTTGATGTAACCCTCCTTCAGCGACTTGGCGGCATGCTGCGAGAGGGCCGCCAGCGGGCCGGGCAGGTCCTCGGTCGCGAGCATCTTGGCGGTGTCCTTGGCGACGGCCAGGTAGTCCTCGGGCAGGAAGCGCGAGTCCGTCCGCGGGTAGGTCAGCACCTTGTGCTTCTCGTACAGCGCCTGCGCGATGGACAGCGTCGTCTTGGCCGAGAAGCCGAAGCGCGAGTTGGCCTCGCGCTGCAGCGTCGTCAGGTCGTACAGGCCGCCGCAGCTGGTGGTGCTGGGCTTGCTTTCCTCGGTGACGCTGGCGGGCTGGCCCAGCACCGCCTTGGCGATCTCGTCGGCCTCGCCCTGGGTCCACAGGCGGTCAGCGCGGCGCTCGGCGTCGTCGTTCTTCTTCCACGCGGGATCGAACCACTTGCCTTCGTACTGGCCGGCCTGCGCATCGAAGTTGGCGCGCAGCTCCCAGTAGTCGCGGGCCACGTGCTTGCGGATCTTCTCCTCGCGCTCGACGACCACCGACAGCGTCGGCGTCTGCACGCGGCCGACGGTGGTCAGGAAGAAGCCGCCGTCGCGCGAGTTGAACGCCGTCATTGCGCGCGTGCCGTTGATGCCCACCAGCCAGTCGGCCTCCGAGCGGCAGCGCGCGGCGTCGGCCAGCGGCAGCATCTGCGCGTCGCTGCGCAGCTTCTCGAAGCCCTCGCGGATGGCCGCCGGCGTCATGGACTGCAGCCACAGCCGCTGGATGGGCTTGTTCAGCTTGCCCTTGGCCGGCTGCGCGTACTGTTCGATCAAGCGGAAGATCAGCTCGCCCTCGCGGCCCGCGTCGCAGGCGTTGATCAGCGCCGTCACGTCCTTGCGGCGGATCAGCTTCACCAGCGCATTGAGCCGGCCCTTGTTCTTGTCGATGGGATTGAGGTCGAAGTGCGGCGGGATCACCGGCAGGTTGGCGAAGCTCCACTTGCCGCGCTTGACGTCGAACTCCTCGGGTGCCGCGATCTCCACCAGGTGGCCCACGGCGGAGCTGACGACGTACTGCTCGTTCTCGAAATGGTCGTCGTGCTTGTCGAACTTGCCGGCCACGGGGGTCAGTGCGCGGACGATGTCCTGCGCGACGCTTGGCTTCTCGGCAATGATCAGTGTCTTGCTCATCAGGTCCAGTCTCTTGGTCTGTCTCGCGACGGGGGACTCAAAATCCCCTGCCTACAATCCGGGCCTCGCGCGCACGTACACGTGTGCGCACCCATGAAATCACCGTACCACAGCGCCGATGACCGCCAAAACCCCACGCCGCAAGATCCAGGTTCGTGATTCCGGCGTGCACGGCCGCGGCGTCTACGCGACGGCCCCGATCCCGGCGGGCGCGAAGATCATCGAGTACACCGGCGAGCGCATCAGCTGGGAAGAGGCGGTGGAGCGCCACCCGCACGACCCCAGCCAGCCCAACCACACCTTCTACTTCCACATCGAAGGCGGCCAGGTCATCGACGCGCTGTACGGCGGCAACGATGCGCGCTGGATCAACCACGCGTGCGAACCCAACTGCGAGGCCGACGAGGTGAACGGCCGCGTCTTCATCAAGGCACTGCGCGACATCGAGCCCGGCGAGGAGCTGTTCTACGACTACGGCCTGGTGCTGGACCAGCGCCACACGGCCAAGGTCAAGAAGCAGTTCGCCTGCTGGTGCGGCGCGCTGACGTGCCGCGGCACCATGCTCGCCCCGAAGGGCCGCTGAGCGCATGGAGCGGCGCCACCTCGCCGAATGCGGCTCCACCAACACTGAAGCGCTGAACCATCTGCGCGCTGGTGGCGGGCCGCTGATCGTGTCGGCCGACCGGCAGACCGCCGGCCGCGGCCGGCTGGGCCGGGCCTGGCACAGCGACGGCGCGGCGCTGACGTTCTCCGTCGCCGTCCCGATGCCCGCCGGGCTGGACCTGTCCGGCCTGTCGCTGGCCGTCGGCTGCACCGTCGCCGACGTGCTGGACCCCGCCGGCGACCGCATCCGGCTGAAGTGGCCCAACGACCTGTTCCTGGACGGCGCCAAGCTGGGCGGCATCCTCATCGAGGCCGTGCCCCTCACGGCCGAACGCCGCGGTGTCGTCATCGGCATCGGCCTGAACCTGCAGCCCCTGCCGGCCGACGCCGACCGCAGCGCCTTTGCCAGCGGCCACGCGGCGCTGCAGACGCTGGACCCCACCGCCACGGCCGGCGCGACGCTGGACCGGCTGGCCCCCGCACTGCGCGGCCTGCTGGCCGACTTCGAGACGCTGGGCTTCGGCCCCTGGCAGCTGGCGTTCTCGCGCCGCGACCTGACCGCCGGCCGCGCGGTGCGCGTCGGCGAGCAGACCGGCGTCGCACGCGGCGTGTCCACCCGCGGCGAGCTGCTGCTGGACACCGACGCCGGCCTGTCCGTCATCAGCGCCGGCGAACTGAGCCTGAGACTGGAGACCTCCCCGTGATGCGTGTCGTGGTGATCGTGCTGCTGGCGGTCAACGCCCTGTTCTTCATCTGGTCGCGCGGCTGGCTGGATGCCGTCACGGGCCTGCCCGCCGAGGGCGGCCGCGAGCCGCAGCGCGTGGCCGCGCAGCAGCATCCCGAACGCATCACGCCGCTGGCCGCCAGCGCCGTCGCCGCACTGGCGCAGAAGAGCTGCCTGGAGCTGGGCCCGCTGGACGGCGACGCCGCGCTGGCCGCCGCGCAATCCGCGCTGAAGACCGCGGGCGCCCCCGTGGCCGAACTGCAGGTGCGCAGCAGCGAGCAGGCCGGCGTGTGGGGCGTGGTCACCATCAAGCTGGCCGACCCCGAGTTCCGCGCCCGCAAGGAAGCCACCTACAAGCAGCTGCGCCTGAGCTACGAGCCGCTGGAAGGCCTGCCCGCCGAGCAGCCGGCCTTCGTGCTGAGCCGCCATGCCAGCCAGGCCGACGCCTCGGCCGAGCTGGCCGCGCTGGACAAGCGCGGCCTGAAGGGCCTGCGCGTGCTGGCGCTGAAGGCCGCGGCCTCGCGGCACACGCTGGTCATTCCGCAGGCCGACGGCCTGCTCGCCGGCCGGCTCAAGGCCAGCCGCGACCCCGCACTGGCCGCCGGCTTCAGGGCTTGCAGCGCTGGCGCCGCAGCGTCGGCCGCTTCCGCAGGCTGAACGCCGCCAGCAGCAGCGATGCCAGCCAGGCCAGGCTGGCCGATCCACCGCCGCCACCGCCGCCACTGCCGCCCGAGGTGCCGGGCGGCGTCACGACCGGCGCCGCGGCCACGGTGATGGTGGCCGTCTGGCTGTGCACGAATCCGTCGCTGTCGGTCACGTCCATCTGCATGGTGAAGGTGCCGGCGGCCGTGGGCGTCATCGTCGCCGTGGGGGTCAGGCCGCCGGTGAAGCTGCTCACGACGCCGTTGCCGCTCAGCAGCGTCCACTGTGTGTAGGTCACGCTCTTGCCGCTGGCCAGGCCGGTGATCGCGGCCGTCAGCGAGCCCGACTGGCCGACCGTGAACGTGGGGGTCGACGGCGTGATCGTGACGGTCACGTTGCTCAGCGCCTTGGTCGCCGCGACGGCGGCCTGCGCGTCCACCATGCCGGCGCCGCAAGTGCTCGTGGTGCAGTAGCACTCGTCCTGCACCTTGGTGCTGGGCGTGGCGCAGGCCGCGATGCCGGCGGAGCCGCCGCTGGTGGGAAAGGCGCGGGCGGTCACCTTGAGCACGGCCGTCGCCTCGGCCGACGTCAGCGCCGGCCGTAGCGCCGCCATCAGTCCCACGATGCCGCTGACGACAGGCGCGGAGAAGCTGGTGCCGACCGACGCATTGCTGTTGGTGTAGGTCTCGTCGTTGGCGCTGGGCGTGGTCGTGCCGCGGTTGGTCGTGCTGACCATGGGGTAGAGGCAAGGCTGCCCCGACCCGATGTTGACGCAGTTGCCGCCCGGCGCCGCGATGGCGACCTCGGGCCCGATACTAGAGAAGCCCACCTTGGTGCCCACATGGCGCAGTGCGGCCACCGTGACGACGCCGGGGCAGTTGCCCGGCAGGCCCACCGCCTGGCCCTCGGAGTTGCCGGCGGCGACGACGATGGTGGCGCCGGTCGCGTTGACCTCCGCGATCGCGTCGCGATACAGCCGGCCGGTTTCCGTGATGCCGCAGCTGCCGCCGCCGCCCAGGCTGAGGTTGAGCACCTTGGCCTTGTTGGGGTTGGCGGCAATGCCCGGCACGTCCAGGCCCGCGGCCCACTTCATGCCAGCGATGATGTCGCTGTCATAGCCGCCGCATTTGCCAAGAACGCGCACGGGCAGGATCTTCAGCAAGTTCAAACCAATACCGGAAATTCCTCTGGCGTTGTCGCTTCTTGCAGCAATGAGACCAGCGACGCGTGTGCCGTGCCAGGAGCTATTGACCGCCGGATAACCACCGTTCGAATCCGGTGCGCAGTGATAAAACTGCCCGTCTTTTGTGTTGTTTTCCGAGAAGGTGATCCAGTCACCGGGATCAGACGCATCCAAATCTGCACCATCTCCATCGTTGGCAATTCCGATGGAGTTCGTCTGTTGATTGGTTCCCGCCGAACTGAAGCCGACCATGTCGTACCCGGCGAATGTTTGACCCGTCAATGCCGGTGGAAGCAACTGCCCGGCAAAGTCTGGGTGGTCAGGCCGAATGCCGGTGTCCAACACAGCGACAACGACGCTGGCGCCGCCCGCCACGAGGTCCCACGCGCCCGAAGCATTGATGCTGGAGACGACTGCCGGATTGGTGGCGCTGGCGGGCGCCTTCAAGTACCACTGGTCGATGGTGCGACTAGGGATGCCGCCGGTAACGCCTTCAGGATTCACCGTGGCGCCGCCAAACAGCGGGTCGTTGGGCACCGCCAGCGCCTGGCGGCGGCCGTCGATGGCGACCAGCTCCACCTCGGCGTCTGCCGACAGCTTGCTGACCAGCTGCGCCGCCGTCATGCCGCGGGCCGTGACGACGTGGGTGCGTTCGTCCAGGCTCAGCCCGGCGCGCAGCGCGTGGCCCGTGCGCATGCCCAGTGCCGTCGCGCGGGTCTGCGCGATCTCGCGCGCCTCGCCCCGCGTGGCGCGCAGGCTCAGCCGCTTGGCGCGCACGCTGTCGGCCTGGGGCTTGAAGCGCACGATGACGCGGGCCTCGGCATCGGCCGGGGTCTGGGCGGCCACCGGCGCGGCCAGTGCGGCGGCGGCGAGGGCAAACAGCAACGGGCGCAGGGACTTCATGGCGGCAGGGGGGCAGCAATGGGACGGCCCAGTTTAGGCGCGCCCACCCGCCCCCATAGGCCACAAACTGGGTGCACGCCGCGCCGGCGCGTGCCGGATTTCCGTGCTCAGGCCTGGGCCCGGTTGGCGGCCAGCGAGCGCTCCTGGTCGGCCTTGCGGTCGGCAGCCACCTTCTGCGCATGCGGGCGTTCGCCGATCAGCTTGGCGTAGGGCTTCCAGTCCACGCCGCCGGCGGCCAGCAGGTCCTCGCCGTAGATGGCCTTGGTGGCCATGGCCACCAGCGGCAGGCTGACCCAGCCGGCGCAGTCGGCCATCGTGAACGTGTCACCCGCCAGGTAGGGGCCGAACTTCGCCAGCCGCTTGAAGGCCGCGATGTTCTCGGGCAGCAGGCGGGCGACGCGCTGCTTGGTGCCGTCGCTGACCTTGCCGCCGAAGAAGGCCTCGGCGTACAGCTCGCGCGCCACCAGCTCCAGGTGCAGTTCCACGTAGGTGATGAGCTCGCGCACCTTGGCGGCTTCGAACGGGTCGGCCGGCACGAGGCGCGGCGTGTCGGGGTAGGCGGCTTCCAGGTAGTCGGTGATGACCTGGCTCTCGCACAGCGCGCCCTGCGGCGTGCGGATGAACGGCACCTTGCCCAGCGGCGACGCGCTCAGCACGGCCTCGTCGTGGGAATGCGTCTTCACGTAGGCCTCGTCGAAGGGGATGCCCTTCTCCAGCAGGGCCAGCTTGACCTTGTTGTAGTAGTTGGACAGCGGGATGCCGCACAGCGTGATCATGGGGAGGTCTCCTGGGTGTGAGCCCGGCAGTCTAGGCAGCGCGGCGGGCCCGGCCTGCCGCCGGGGCGACATTCAGCGGTTGACGAGCACGATGCCGGCCGCCAGCGCGGCCAGCGCCGCCATCAGCCGCACGCTGATGCCCTCGCCCAGCAGCAGCGCGCCAGCCAGCAGTCCGAACAGCGGCGTGCTGAGCGTGAACACGGCGAGCCGGGTGGCCGCGTAGTGGCGGATGAGCCAGAACCACACCAGGTAGCTGGCGAACGACACGATGACGGCCTGGAAGCCGAACAGGCCGACGAGCCGCGGCGACCAGGCCAGCGGCAGCGGCTCGCCCGCGGCCACGGCCGCCGCGCACAGCGCCAGCGCCGACACACCCAGCTGGTACAGCAGCGTCTTCTCGGCCGGCGCGGCGGCCAGCTTCGTTGCGCGGATGGCCAGCGTCGTGCCGCCCCACAGCACGGCGGCGGCCACGCCCAGCGCGTCGCCCCACCACTGCCGCGGGCTGTGCGGCGCGGTCAGCCCTTCGGCGAACGCGAACGCGACGGCGCCGAAGGCCAGCACCAGGCCGGCCCACTGCCGGCCCGCCAGCCGCTCGCCGTGTGCGATGAACGGCATGCCCAGCGCGACGACGAACGGCGACAGGTAGAGGAACACCACCATGCGCGACGCGCTGGTGTATTGCAGCCCCACGAAGATGCAGGCGAACTCGGCCGCGAACAGCGCGCCGGCCAGCAGGCCGCCCGGGCCGCTGCCGTCGCGCTCGAACAGCCGCACGCCGCGCGACGCCGACCACAGCCAGACGAGCGCGCCCGCCACGACCGAGCGCAGCCCCGCCTGCCACAGCGGGCCGATCTCCGTCAGCGCGGCCTTCACCGCCACCTGGTTGATGCCCCACAGCAGACAGCACAGCAGCAGCAGGGCGACGGCGCGGCCGTCGAGTCGGGACTGGCGCACGCGGCTACTTGCGCACGTAGCGGGTCGCCGTCAGCGTGTCCGACACCGCGCTGGTCTTGTTGTCCACGTAGCCGCGGCTGCGCAGCTCCATGCGGATCTCGCCGTCGGACGGGAAGGCGTCGCGGCCCTTCTGGTGCACCACCCAGACGGTCTTGCAGAGCATGGTGGCGTGGAAGTCGGCCATGCGCTCCAGCTCGCCCGGCTTGCTGATGACGGCCACCAGCATGCGCGCTTCCTTGAGGTTGCCGGTCAGGCCGTGCGACAGCGCCTCGGCCAGCGCCGGGTCCAGCGTGCCGACGGTGGGGCCGATCAGCAGCGCCGGGTTGTCGGGGCTGACGCCCAGCTTGGCGGCCAGCGTGGGCGGTGGCGTCTGCAGCTTGGTCAGCCATTTGCCGGCTTCCTTCTCGCCCAGCGCCAGCGCGACGGTGTCGTCGCCGGTCTCGAAGCGCAGCTCGCCGTCTTCGACGCGCAGGTGGTTCAGCGACGCGATGTCCCACTTGCGCTTGAGCGCGCCGCGCAGCACGACGGTGGTCGATTCGAGCAGGGCCGTGACCTCGGCGGTCTCGGTGCCGACGCGGGCGGTACAGCTGGCTTCACGTCCCATGAGGACTCCTCGGTGATGTCTGTTGGGCGCGCATTGTCAGGCGCCAGGCGATGAGGCCGGCCGCGGCGCCGCCAAGGTGGGCAAACGGCGCCACCGGGAAATCAAAACCCGCGGTGGCGCGCAGCGCGGGGCCCAGCGGATGCTCCAGCATCAGCTTGACGGCCAGGCCCGCGAGGATGGCCGCGCCGATGAGCCGGTCGCGGTGGCGGCGCGTGAGCAGCGTCAGCGCCGCGATGGCGGCCAGCGCGTGCAGCACGCCGGACAGCCCGGCGTAGCGCAGCAGGTCGGGGCGCAGCAGCAGCGCCAGCTGCGTCAGCGGCAGCGCGATGAGGGCGGCCATTGCTTCGCGCTTTCCCAGCGCGGCGCGGTGGCCCAGCAGCGCCAGCACCGCGCAGCCGGCGAGGTTGGCGGCCAGGTGCAGCGGCGTCAGGTGCACGAAGGCGGCCGTGACGGCGCGCCAGGGCTGGGCGGCGAGCAGCGCGGGCTGCCAGTCCAGCGCGTCGCGGGGCAGCGGCCAGGCGAGCAGGGACAGCGCGGCGAATGCGGCGCAGAGCAGGAGCCACGAGCTGCGGTAGGTCATCGCCCAGTGCCGTGCCGGGATTTCGCCCCGGCGGGCGACCTACTTTCTTGTGTCGACAAGAAAGTAGGCAAAGAAACGACCCCCG
>JAYSCT010000074.1:0-23845 GCA_041914785.1 Roseateles sp. | reverse complement strand
CGCCGTGCTTGAGGTTGCCGATGTACTGCGGCAGCCGGCGCATGGAGGCCATGATGAGCGCCCAGGTCAGCTCGGCCGGTGCGACTGGGTTGCCCACGCCTTCAGCCACCGCGATGCCCAGCCGCGTGCAGGCGTCCACGTCGATGTGGCTGCCGACGCGCCCGGTCTGCGAGATCAGCTTGAGCTTGGGCAGCTTCTCCAGCAGCTGGCGCGGGAACGCCGTGCGCTCGCGGATCAGCACCAGCACCTCGGCGTCACGCAAGCGCACGGACAGCTGGCCGATGCCCTTGACCGTGTTCGTGAAGACCTTGGCGTTGAGGGGTTCCAGCTTGGCCGCGCAGCGCAGCTTGCGCACGGCGTCTTGGTAGTCGTCCAGGATGATGACGTTCATGGGGGCATCACGTTTTGGGGCATTGTGCCCTCGCGTCGCGCAGGCTTCCGGCACGCTGGCTACGATCGCTTTCCCGATAGGAGACCCACCCGATGACCACCTTCTCCCTGCACGCCGCGAGCGTGCCCGCGTTCGCCAAGATGCTGTCCAACATGCTGGCCTGGCTGGAGGCCGCCAAGGCCCACGCCGAGGCGAAGAAGTTCTCCACCGACGTCTACCTGACGCTGCGGCTGGCGCCCGACATGCTGCCGTTCACGAAGCAGATCCAGATCGCCAGCGACGCCGCCAAGGGCTGCGTGGCCCGCCTGGCCGGCCAGGAGATCCCGAAGTACGAGGACAACGAAGCCTCGCTGGACGAGCTGGCCGAGCGCATCCGCAAGACGCGGGATTTCGTGCTGTCCGTGCCGGAGGCCGCCTTCGCCGGCGCCGAGACGCGCGAGATCACCATCCCGCGCCGCACCGGCGACCCGCTGAAGTTCGACGGCATCAACTACCTGCGTCATTTCGCGCTGCCCAACTTCTATTTCCACGCGACCACCACCTACGCACTGCTGCGCCACGCCGGCGTGCCGCTGGGCAAGGGGGACTACCTGGGCGGCTGATTTCCGCTGCCTGAGGCCGCCCAGCCCGGAAATGCTGCTCAAACCGCAGCCTATTCGGGGCGCCCTGGGGGCGGACACGGCTTGAGAATCGCGGGACGATCCGCTCAAGCCGCCCGCCGCATGGACATGACCACGCCTCCCGCCCACCAGCCCCAAGGCCTCGCCCTCGTCGAGCAGTGGCTGGCGCTGGCGCGTGGCGGCGAGTGGCCGCTGCCGGAGCTGATGAATGCGGCGTCGCAGCTGCAGCGCGCCGGCGCCGTGGATGCGGCGCTGTTGCTGTACCAGGCCTGGGTGGCCGCCACGCCGTCGCCGCTGCGCTACGTGGCCTGTTTCAACTGGGGTGCCATCCTGGGCGAGCTGCGCCGGCATGCGGAGGCCGAGGCCGTCTACCGCACGGCGCTGACGCTGGCGCCCAAGTTCGACCAGGCCCGGTTGAACCTGGGCCATCAGCTGGAGCACCTGGGCCGCGAGGAAGAGGCGCTGGCCGAGTGGCGCACCGTCTACGAGAACGAGCAGCCGCAGAGCCTGGGCGCCGAGCCGCTGGCGCTGCGCCTGCACGGCTTCAACAACGCCGCGCGGCTGCTGGAGCAGCAGAAGCGCTATGACGAGTCCGAGGCGCTGATGCGCCGCTCGCTGACGCTGGACCCGCGCCAGAGCGACGTGGCCCAGCACTATGTGCACATCCGGCAGAAGCAGTGCGCCTGGCCGGCCTACCAGACCTTCGGCGAGGTCACGCACAACCACCTGCTGATGAGCACGTCGCTGTTGGCGATGCTGGACGAGAGCGACGACCCGGCGCTGCAGCTGCTGACGTCCATGCGCTTCATTCACGAGAAGGTGCCCAAGGTCACCGAGCCGCCGCTGCACAAGGGCCGTAAGCGCGAAGGAAAGATCCGGATCGGCTACCTGTCCGGCGACCTGCACATGCACGCGGTGGGCCTGCTGACGGCCGAGCTGTACGAGCTGCACGACAAGGAAAAGTTCGAGATCCACGCGTTCAGCTGGAGCAAAGAAGACGGCACGCCGCTGCGCGCGCGCATCCGTGCCGCGATGGACAGCTACACGCCGGTGCACGCGATGACCGACCGCCAGGCCGCCGAGGCCATCGCGGCCGCCGGCATCGACGTGCTGGTGGACCTGCAGGGCCTGACCAGCGGCGCCCGCCCCGGCATCCTGGGCTGGCGCGGCGCGCCCGTGCAGGTCAGCTACCTGGGCCTGCCGGCCACGTCGGCCATCCCGGGCGTGGACTGGATCCTGGCGGACCGCTTCGTCATGCCGCCCGAGGCGCTGCCGTACTACACCGAAAAGCCCATCTACCTGCCGCACTGCTACCAGGTCAGCGACCGCCAGCGCGTGGCCAACCCGCCGCCGACGCGGGCCGAGGCCGGGCTGCCGGAGAACGGCTTCGTCTTTTGCGCGTTCAATAACAACCACAAGATGAGCGAGCCGGTGTGGCGCTGCTGGATGCGCGTGCTGCGGCAGGTGCAAGGCAGCGTGCTATGGCTGCTGGCGGACAACCCGTTCGCGCAGGCCAACCTGACCCGCGTCGCGGCCGAAGAAGGCATTGCGCCCGAGCGGCTCGTGTTCGCGCCGCGCGCGCTGCCGGCCGACTACCTGGCCCGCTTCCAGCTGGCCGACCTGTTCCTGGACACCTTCCCGTACAACGCCGGCACCACGGCCAGCGACTGCCTGTGGATGGGCACGCCCATCCTGACGCGCTCAGGCAAGACCTACATCTCGCGCATGGCCGGCAGCCTGCTGACGGCCGTGGGCCTGCCCGACCTGATCACGACGACGATCGACGAGTACGAGCAGCGCGCGGTGCAGATCGGCAACCAGCCGGCGCGGGCGGCGTCCTACAAGCGCTACCTGGCCGAGCACGGTCGCAGCTCGCCGCTGTTTGACATCCCGGCCATCGTGCGCGATATAGAGCGCGAGTTCGAGCGCCTGGCCCTTGCCGAGCGCGCCAAAGCCTGATGCCCCGCCCGCACGACCCCTTCTTCGACGGCCAGCCGCAGGCGCCGGGGTTGCGCCTGGCCGCCAACGGCGAGCCGCCACCGCCGCCGGACCCGCTGGAAGGCCTGGCCAACCAGCCCGCGGGCGACCCGCTGCTACAGGCGCTGTCCTGGCTGACGCGCCACCACGGCAAGCCGCGCTCGCCGGAGTCGCTGCGCGCCGGCGCGCCGGTGGACGGGCTGCTGGCGCCCGACGGCGCCATCCGTGTCATGCGCGAGGCCGGCTACAACGCGGGCCTGCTGCGCAAGTCCATCGACGACATCAACGGCCTGCTGCTGCCGGCCGTGCTGCTGCTGGGCGGCGGCGACGCCTGCGTGCTGGTGCGCCGGCTGGACGACCCGGCCGCGGTGGCTCCGGGCGCCTGCCGCTACGAGGTCGTCTTCCCCGGCCCCGAGGCGGCGGCCGTGCCGGCCACGACGGCCGAGCTGGAGCCCGAATACAGCGGCTTCATGCTGGCGGTGTCGCCGGTGGAGTCCGCGCAGGGCGCGCGCGCCGAGTCGCCGCTGCTGAAGCTCGGCGAGCAGGGCCTGTCCTCGCACTGGCTGTGGGGCACGCTCAAGCGCTTCATGCCGTACTACCGCGCGTCGATGATCGCGGCGCTGCTGTCCAACGTGCTGATGCTGGTGTCGGGCCTGGTCACGTCGGTCATCTACGACAAGGTCATCCCGCACCAGGCGATGGTGACGCTGTGGACGCTGGCCGTGGGCGCTGGCGTGGCGCTGCTGTTCGACCTGTTCGCGCGCCAGCTGCGCTCGCACCTCATCGACCTGGCCGGCCGCAAGGCCGACCTGCTCATCGGCGCCAAGCTCTACCGCCAGACGCTGGGCGTGCGCATGGAGCACAAGCCCGCCTCGGCCGGCGCCTACGCGGCCCACCTGGCGCAGGTGGAGATGGTGCGCGAGTTCTTCACCGGCGCCACGCTGTCGGCGCTGACGGACCTGCCGTTCCTCCTCATCTTCATCGCGATGACCTTCGTCATCGGCGGCCCGCTGGGCTGGGTGCTGGTGCTGGCGGTGCCGGTCATCCTGGGCCTGAGCTGGACCATCCAGGGCGCGCTGCGGCGCGCGATGCGCACCAACATGCAGGAGACGGCCGACCTGCACGGCACGCTGGTGGAGTCGCTCGAAGGCCTGGAAGACCTGAAGACCTCCGGCGCCGAAGGCCGCTTCCTGCGCCGCTACGAGCAGGCCACCGCGGTCGTCGCCGACACCGCGCTGACGTCTCGCGCGCTGTCGAGCTGGAGCATGAACCTGTCCAGCACGCTGCAGCAGGCGATCAACCTCATCATCCTCGTCTGGGGCGTCTACCTGATCCACGACGGCATCATCACGGCCGGTGCGCTGATCGGCTCGGTGATGTTCGCCGGCCGCGCCATCCAGCCGCTGGGCAGCCTGGTGAGCCTGGCCACGCGCTACCAGGGCGCGCGCGCGGCCATGCTGTCGCTGAACCAGATGATGAACGCGCCGGTCGAGCGTGACGGCAGCCGCAACTACGTGCCGCTGGGCACCGTGACCGGCAAGGTGGGGCTGCACGACGTGGGCTTTGCCTACCCGGCCGCCGCCACCAGCCATGCGCAGGGCACCCCCGAGGGCGCCGCGCCCAAGGTGCTGCGCAACGCGACGATGCGGCTGCAGGCCGGGGAGCGCGTCGCCATCCTGGGCCGCATCGGCAGCGGCAAGTCCACCATCCTGCGGCTGCTGGGCGGCCTGTACCAGCCCACCGAGGGCATGGTGGAGGTGGACGGCATCGACCTGCGCCAGATCGACCCGGCCGAATACCGCTCGCGCGTGGGCTTCGTGAGCCAGGAGCCGCGCCTCTTCCTCGGCACCCTTCGCGACAACGTGCTGATGGGCCGCGCCCACCTGGACGCCGGTCGCCTCGTCGAGGTGGCCAAGCTGACGGGGCTGGACCGCGTCGTCGCCAGCCACCCGATGGGCTGGGACCTGCCGGTGGGCGAGATGGGTCAGCTGCTGTCGGGCGGCCAGCGCCAGCTCGTCGCGCTGGCGCGCGCGCTGATCACCAAGCCGCAGGTGCTGCTGATGGACGAGCCCACCAGCTCCATGGACGCACAGAGCGAGATGGCCTTCCTGCGCCAGTTGCGTGATGCGGCGGGCACGGCGACGCTGGTGGTCGTGACGCACCGGCCGGCCGTGCTGGAGCTGGTGCAGCGCATCGTCGTCGTGGACGCCGGCCGCATCGTCATGGACGGCGCGCGCGACCAGGTGCTGGCCGCGCTGTCCGGCGTGCGCCCTGCCACGCCCGCCCAGGGCGGCGAGGGCGTGCACATGCATCCGTCGGCCCAACCCGTGCAGCGCTCGGCCTCGGTATGAGCAGCCTGACGAAAGAGGAAGGCCTGTTCGTCAGCGCCATCCACGCCGCGCACATCGACGAGCCGCTGCCGCGCGCGACCTGGGCGCTGTACCTGCTGTGCGCGGTGGTGGTGGTGGCCATCACGTGGGCGTCGCTGGCGCGGGTGGACGAGATCACCCGCAGTGACGGCCGCGTCGTGCCGGATGGCCGCGAGCAGGTCATCGCCAGCCTGGATGCCGGCATCCTGCGCGAGCTGAAGGTGCGCGAAGGCCAGGAGGTGCAGGCGGGCGACGAACTGGCCACGCTGGACCCGACGCGCGCCGAGTCCCAGCAGGCCGAGGGCCAGGTCAAGCTGATGGCGCTGAAGGCCGCCGCCGCGCGGCTGACGGCGGAGTCCAATGGCCGCGCCAGCATCCAGTGGCCGGCCGACGTGGACCCCAAGAGCCGTGCCGCGCTGGCCGAGACCGAATCGTTCGAGGCGCGCAAGCGGCTGATGGAGGAGGCCGTGGCCGCCATCAATCGCAGCCTGGGCCTGATCTCCAAGGAGCTGAAGCTGGCGCAGGACATGTCGCGCAGCGGGCTGATGAGCGACGTGGAGGTGATGCGGCTGAACCGCCAGGTCAACGAGATGCAGCAGCAGCGCACCGAGCGCCAGGCGCGCTACCGCCAGGAGGCCAGCCAGGACCTGGTGCGCGTGCAGAGCGAGCTGGCGCAGCTGGACGAGCAGATGGTGGTGCGCCAGGACGCGCTGACGCGAACGGTGCTGAAGTCGCCCGTGCACGGCGTCGTCAAGGCCGTGAAGATCAGCACCACCGGCGGCGTCGTCGCCAGCGGCGCGCCCATCCTGGAGATCGCGCCCATCGGCCCGAAGGTGCTGGTGGAGGCGCGCATCAAGCCGCGCGACATTGGCTTCGTCCGGCTGGGCCAGACGGCCGAGGTCAAGCTGGCCGGCTACGACTTCAACACCTATGGCGGCCTGGAAGGCAAGGTCACCTACATCAGCCCCGACGCCGTCACCGAGGGCGACAAGACCGGCGAGGGCCACTACCGCGTCATCGTCACCGCCGAGCGCAACAACCTCAAGTACAAGGGCGAGAAGCTGCCGGTCATTCCGGGCATGACGTCGCAGGTCGAGATCAAGACGGGCGAGCGCTCGGTGCTGAGTTATCTGCTGCGGCCGATGATGAAGTCGCAGGAGGCGTTACGAGAGCGATGAGCATCAGCTCATGCCGGTACGCATGAGCTGTGATGAGGTACCCGGTCAAGACTTGTTATCGGCGTTGGCTTCGCGCATTGCGCGTCGATAGGCACGGTAAAGGATGACGAACACCGGCCAGGGAGCCAGAAACATCAACGTCAGAACGAGTGCGGCTATGGCTTTGGGGCCAACGTTTGCCAGGACCATCATCCAAAGTCCGAACGTCACGGCTACGTAAAGAAGAAATCCTTTCAGCAGCCGTTTCATCCTAGGACGAAGGAAAGGGTTGCTCGCCATCATCAACAGCAGTACCACGCACGCGATCAGCGGTAGATGCAACATCAAGAACGACAGCCCTGGCGCGCTGATGCTGCCGCCTGCCGCATGGCTGCTCTCGTGCTGGACAAGGGCTAGCAAGGGAGCAAAGGCCAGCCTTGGTGGGCGGCGTAGTTCCATATGGCCTTCGAGGTGCTATTTGCGTGCACCGCATGAAATCACTCGGCCGTGGACTATGCCAGAGAGGCATTTCGGAAAGAGTTGGTTTGACGTGGGCGCGCTGGGCGCAGACACACGTGGCCACTTTTGAAAACAGCCACCTCGCCCACTCTTTTCTGGGCTTTGGCGGAGGAGGTCGGATGGTCTAGTGACGGGGCCATGCTGTACCTCATCCGCCTTCTCTTCGCGCTGGGATTCGCCACCTTCGGTGCCTTCGCCGCCGCGCAGTCTCGCCCTGCAAAGCCGGCCGCGTCGCCGCCTGCACCGGCCGTTGAGGCGCCGCAGGGGCGCTGCAACGAGGAGGACGCGGGCCTGTCCCGCCTGGTCCGCGACATGACAGCGCTGGAGACCAACAGCAGCGACCCGCGTGCGGCGCTGCAGGCGCTGATCGAGACGGCGACGTCGCGCAGCAAGGCGCTGGGCGCCGTGCGTCTGCTGGCCGACGCCGCCCGGTCGGACGTCGAGGAGACGCGCGCGCTGGGCCTGCCCACGGCGACGCTCAGCGTCAGCCCCAATGCGGTGTACCAGCGCGCGGGCGACTTCAGCGTCAAGCGGGCGCAGCTGGGCGTCACGCTGAGCGCCGGCATGCCGCTGTGGGACTTCGGCCGCGTTGCCAAGCTGACCGAGTGGCGCAAGGAGCTGGCCGAGGTGGCCGCGCAGGGCCAGCGCAGCGCCGAGGAGCAGCTGTCGCTGACCGTCGTGTCGCTGGCGCTGGACCGCAGCCGCTACGTGCTGCAGGGCCAGGTCTACACGCAGTACGTGCGCAAGATGGCCTGCCTGGTCGATGCGCTGGAGATCATCACCAAGGCCGACCGCGGCCGCGCCAGCGAGCTGGTGCAGGCGCAGAAGAGCCTGCAGCAGGCCGACCTGGCGCTGGAGCAGACGATGTCGGCGCTG
The DNA here is from genome assembly GCA_041914785.1 of Roseateles sp. Classification (GTDB taxonomy): domain Bacteria; phylum Pseudomonadota; class Gammaproteobacteria; order Burkholderiales; family Burkholderiaceae_C; genus Pelomonas. Next base: position 15,936 of record JAYSCT010000074.1, on the reverse strand, counting down.
CGCCAGACCGAGGTGCGCATGAAGCGCCTGGTGGGCGAGCCGCTGCCGCCCAGCATCGGCATGACGGCCACGCTGTCCGTGCTGCCCGAGCTGGCGCAGATGGAGAGCGACATCCTGCTGGGGGCCGACGTGGCGCAGGCCGAGGCGCAGGCGCGCTCGCAGCGCAGCTTTGCGGAGTCGGTCATCGCCGGCCAGAAGCCCAGCGTCAACCTGACGGGCTCGGCCAGCGCGCTGTACCGCAGCGGCGCCGCCGTCGCGGGCGAGAACCGCTCGGGTGACATCGGCGCCGGCGTGTCGCTGACCATTCCCATCCTGCAGCCCGGCGCGCAGGCGCAGGCCAGCGCCGCCGTGCAGCGCTACCGCGCCACCGTGCTGCAGCGCGACGAGGCCATCGAGGCCAAGCGCTATCGGCTGCTGGAGATGCACGAGGTGGGCCTGTCCGCGCTGGACCGCGCACGGCGCATCGTCGAGATCCTGCGCAACAGCGACCGCGTGCGCGCGTCCACGCTGCAGCAGTGGCAGCAGCTGGGCCGGCGCTCGCTGTTCGACGTGATGGCCGCCGAGGGCGACTACTACGGCATGCGCGTCGCGCATGTGAACGCGATGTTCGACGCGCAGCAGATCGTCGCGCTGATCTGGAGCATGGGCCGGGGCGTGGCGACGCCGCTGCGCTGAGGATGCGTCGCCAGGCGACGTCGGCCGGCCCGGCGCGGGCTACAGCGCCTGCGTCGCGATGATGAAGGCGTGCAGCTGTTGCTTGAACTCGTCCAGCGTCGGAATGATCTCGCGGACGAAAGGCCGATGCGTGCCATCGGGCAGCGGCTGCAGGGTCTCGCAACCGCAGCGCTGCGCTTCTGGCACCAGCATCGTGAAGTTGTCGTAGCAGTACAGGCGGCGAGCACGGCGCAGCAGCGCGGCCATCTCGCGCCGGGTGGCGGGCCAGGCCTTGGTGATCTGCAGCGCGTCGGGCGGATGGTGGCCGGTGTTGCGGCCCTTGCCGACGTAGAACACGTCCACGTCGCGCGGCGACTCGGGGCCGGGGTCGTAGAACCACGGCTCGATGGAGGGCACTTCCAGCATGCGGCCGTCGGCGTAGGGCGCCAGGTGGCGGTTGTAGGCGACGAGGAATTCATCCGGCGCGTAGCTTCGTTCGCCGCGCCCCAGCTTGCCCGGCGTGTTCATCACGTAGCGAACGACACGTTTGGCGTTCAGCAGGTTGCCCGGCGCCACCTCGGGGTAGATGACGATGTCGTCGGCGAACTGGGCCTTGGGATAGTCCGGCGAATAGGTGCAGACCAGCGCGTCGTAGCCGGCCCGCACCAGCCATTTCTGCAGGTCGTACAGCACGCGGATGCCGGCCGAGTTGTGCTCGTGCGGCGGTGCGCCGATGACGTAGCGGCGGCGGAACTCCGCGCCGTTCGGCCCCGGCAGCGTGAACTCCTGCAGGTCGCGCAGCGCCGCCAGCTCGGCGGGTGAGGCGGTGGGCACCACGGGGCGGGGCGGCAGCGCGGCCGTGGCGTCCAGCAGCCGGGTTTCCAGCGCCTGCATCCACGCGGCGGGCCGCAGCGCGGCGGCCGCTGCGGGTGGTGCGGTGTGCGGCCGCTGCGCGGCGGCGGTGGCCAGGGCCTCGTACTGTGCGAGGTCGGCGGCCACGGCGGTGTCGGCCAGGCCCAGCTGCGCCAGCAGCCGCGCGCCTTGCTGCGCGGCGGCGCCACGGCCGCGATGCGTCACGACCGGCACGCCGCGCGCGACGGCCTCGGCGGCCAGGCGCGGCCAGCGCGCGGGCACCGGGTCCAGCAGCACGGACAGGCCCGGCCAGAAGCCGTCGGCGTCGTCGACCGCCTCGATGGCGTCGGGCGGCAGGCCGTCGGCGGCGGCACGCTGGCGCATCCGCTGCACCAGGCCTGTCTCCGGCGCCCACAGGCGCAGCCGGCTGCCGGCGTGGCGGGCCAGCAGCCGCATCCACAGCGCGCACAGGTCCTCGCTCAGTTCGGTGGCGATGAGGCAGCTGCCCCAGACGAGGCCCGGCGCGGCCGCGGCAGGCGCGGCCGGCGTGTCGGGCACCCAGAGGGCGCCGTTGGGCCACGGCCAGGTGGCGTCGCCCAGGCAGCCGTCCTGCGCCGCCAGCGCAGCGTCGCCGGCGGCATCGCTCCACACCAGCTGCAGCGGGGCCGGGGCGTAGACGAAGATGCCCGGGCGGCCGTCGGCGCTCAGACCATGCACGTCCAGCAGCACGTCCACCTGCAGCAGCCGGATGGCGCTGGCGGCCGCGTCGTCGACGAGGTCGTGCAGGCTGTGGTGGGCGGGCAGGCCGCCGCGCGGCGCGCCCGGGGGCAGGTCCTTGCCGGCGGCGTCCCAGGTGAACAGCAGGGGTTCCACGCGCGTGAGGTCGTGGTGCAGCGCCGGCGCCGGCAGCTGTGCCGGCGTGGCGGCCAGGTAGCCCACGCGCAGCGGCCGGTTGCCGCGGTCGTAGCGCTGGCGCGCGGCCATCCGGTGATGGAAGCGCGGCAGCAGGCGCTGCTGCGCCACGTCGGCGCGCACGCGCTGCGTGTCGGGATCGTCCTGCGGGCCGTCGAAGGCCCACAGGCCCTTGGGCCGCAGCACCGGGCCGGGCAGCAGCGCCAGCACCTGCTGCAGCCGTGGCCGCAGCTGCGTCTGCAGGTTGACGTCGCTGGACAGCAGCAGCGCCTGCTGCACATGCTGCAGCGCCTGGCTGGGCAGGCCCAGCGAGCACCACAGCGACATCAGGCCGATGTGCGCCTCGGGTGAATCGGGCAGTTCGGCAATGGCCTGCTGCCACGCATTCATCGCGCTGGCCGGCTGGCTGGCGCGCAGGTGCAGCACGGCCTCGTTGTGCCAGGTCACGTAGCGTTCCTGCGCGGTACCGGCCGCGCCAGGCCCGGCGCGCCAGTCGCGGTAGACGGCGATGGCACCGGCCATGTCGCCCTGGGCGGCGCGCTGTTCGGCGCCGGCGATGGCGTCGTTCAGGCTCATGGCTGCTGCAGCAAGCGTTGGCGGAAGTCGGCCAGGCGGGCTGCGGACACCGTGTCGCCGCCGTAGCCCCAGGGCACGCGCAGGCAGGGCAGGCCGGCGGCCTCGGCGGCTTCGGCGTCCTCGTCGCGGTCGCCCACGTACCAGCAGCGCGCGGCGGGCAGGCCGTGCGTGGCCACGACGTGCTGCAGCACCTGGGCCTTGCTGGTGGCGGCCGGCGTCAGCGCGTCCAGCGCATAGACGCCGCGAAAGCGCGGCCGCCAGCCGAGGTGGTCCAGGATCAGCAGCGTGGGATGCAGCCGCTTGTTGGTGACGATGTAGAGCTCGCGGCCCTGTGCGGCGAGTTCGTCCAGCAGCGCCGGCATGGGCTCGATGACGACGCTGCCGCCGTAGCCCTCGCGGTCGTAGTGGGCCTTGAAGGCCGCGGCCAGTTCCTCCACCGACGGGCCGCCCGGCGCGTCGCCACGCAGCTTGCGCAGTGTGGGGATCAGCGGCGGGCCGATCAGCGAGGGCTCCAGCGGGCAGACGGGCTCGGCGCCCAGTTCGGCGAAGGCGGCGCCCATGGACGCGAGGATGCTGGGCGCGCTGTCGATCAGCGTGCCGTCGAGGTCGAAGAGGACGGGGGCGAGTTGGCTCATGGCTGGGACGTGCGGGCGTGGCGCGCAGTGTCGCGGATGGCGTCGTCGAGCGACCACTGCAGGTCCAGTCCGAGAGCGCGCGCCTTGTCGACGTCGGGGATGTAGCCGTTGCGCGTGGCCGCCGCGGGGTCACCCTGGGCGCGCACCTGCACCGGCTTGCCCGGCGCCAGCAGGTCGCGCACGCGATGCGCCAGTTCGCCGACGGAGATCGCGTCGGGCGAGCCGACGTTGTAGGCCTCGCCGGCCGCGCCGCGTTCGAGCAGCACGGTCAGCCAGTGCGCGAGGTCCTGCTGGTGCATGTAGGAGCGCAGCGGCAGGCCGTCGCCGTTGACGACGATGGCCTCGGCCGTGAGCACGTCGCGGATGAAGTTGCCGATCGCGAAGTGCACGTCCAGCGGCAGGTCGGGCCCGACGAACGCGAAGCAGCGCGCGATGACGGTCTCCAGACCGTGGGCATCGCGGTACAGCGCACAGAGGTGCTCGGCCGCGCGCTTGGCGACGCCGTAGGCTTGGCCGGCCTGCAGCGGATCGGGCATCTGCAGGCAGTCCTCGCGCACGCCGGTCGCGCCGGTCAGGCGGCCGTAGACGGCGCCGGAGCTGGTCAGCAAAAAGCGCTTGGCGCCGCAGGCGACGGCGAAGTCCAGGATGTTGCGGGTACCGCCGACGATCTGGTCGTAGCGCTGCAGCGGCGTGAGCCGCGGGCCGAGCGTGGAGTCGGCCGCGGCGTGCAGCACGTGGGTGAAGCGCTGGCCATGCGGCAGGGTTTCCGGCTTGAGCACGTCGCCTGCATGCCAGCTCAGACCGGGAAGGTCGGCCCATTCAGGGTGTCGATGCAGGAAGTCGTCGGGGCGACGGCTCAGCAGCGTGCAGCGAGGCGCCCCTTCACCCAGGCCTCGCCAATGCCGCAGCAGTGCCAATCCGAAGAAGCCTGTAGCGCCGGTGACCAGCCAGTGGGGTGTTCCAGGCGGCATCAGCGCATCAGGTCCGGGGCACGCCGTAGAGCACCAGGTCGAAGCTGTTGCCGGTGTGCTGGCGCAGGTAGAGGTCACAGTCGGGCAGCAGCTCGGCCAGCAGGTCCGGCAGCCTCCACAGATCGTGGGGATGGTGGTAGCAGGACAGGGCCATCACCGGGCGCGAGCTGCGCAGGGTATCGGCCGCGCCGCGCAGAGCGGCCTCCTCGGCGCCTTCCACATCCAGCTTCAGGAAGTCGATGTGCTGGTCGGCCAGCACATCGTCCAGGCGCACGCAGGCGATGCCGTCGTCGCCGTCGGGGTCAAGGTGGCCGGCTTCGCCGAGGCCGCTCTTGAAGCGCAGCAAGGTGTTGCGGTCGCCGACGGCCAGGGGCAGGCAGGTCGCACCCAGCCTGTGCTTGCGTACAGTGCTGACCATGCGACTGAAATTCGCCGTGTCGGGCTCGAACAGCCAGGCTCGATCCACGCGCTGCACTGCGGCCAGGGCGAGCAGGCTGTCACCGACGTAGGCGCCGCCGTCCACATAGCTCAATGCCTTGCCGGCCATGCCGGACAGGGTCAGCGGGTTGAAGTACTGCAGGTCGGCATGCTGGAAACCTGCATAACCGGGATCCCGTCCCTGTCGGAAAGCGATGGTGCGTGCCAAGCAGTCGCGGCTCGTGTCATCCGCCAAACGTGCGGCAGTGCGAGCGCAGTCGTCGGCATGCCGGGTCAGGAAGTCCGGATCGGCCAGCCAGTAGCGCCAGCCGAGGGCTTCGGAAAGGCGGGCGTGGATGTCCCAGGGCCAGACAATCCGGCTGCAGCCAGAGTCGATGGCGGTGCGAGCCAGAGCATCAAGAGGGGTGTCTCGGTTGAAGATGCCGAGCAGCAGGGGCTGTTGCCTGTCGCTGATACCCAAGTCTCTCCAACTGCGCACTGGCAGCCCGTCCAGCGACGACTGCGAGGGCTGCGTCTGCACGAAGCCGGCGACCTCGATGCCGTGCTCCTGGCAGGCCTTGGCGACCGCGCGGCCGAAGCCGCCAGCGCCGAAGATCCAGACAGGACCAGCCTCGTACCAGACGGCGCTCATGCCTCGGTCGCCCTGATGGCCAGGCCCTGCGCGCGCACGGCGTCGCGCTCAGCCTCAGGCAGGAAGGGGTGCATGTCGTCCAGCTCCGGCGTGATGAACTTGCCATCGGGGCCCACGCGGCTCTTGGTGCGCGGCTCGAAGCCCTGGCCCGGGTCGACGTGGAGATTGATCAGCAGCGGGCCATCCTGGGCCAGGTAGTGGTCCAGGCCAGCCAGGGCTTCTTCGCCCGACAGCGTGACGGCCGGCAGGCCGTAGGCCTTGGCCAGCGCCTCGAAATCCGGAAACTCCACGCCGGTAGCCGGCGTGGCGCCGACGACGCGGCCGAAGAAGTTCTCGTGCGTCTGCCAGATGCTCAGGTAGCCGGCGTTGTTCAGCACGATGACGATGACCGGTAGGCCGAGCGTCTTCAGCGTCTGCAACTCTTGCACGTTCATCTGCAAGCTGCCGTCGCCGGCAAAGCAGATGACACGGCGCCCCTTCTCCGCGCACGCGGCGCCGATCGCAGCGGGCAGGTCATAGCCCATGGAGGCCGACCCCGAGTTGCTGAACAGCCGGTTGCTCGCTCCCAGACGCAGGGCCTGGAAGGGCATGATGCAGGCGGATGCATTGCCGCAGGCGATCACGTCGTCGCCGCGAAGGTTTTGTGCGATACGGTCCACTGCCCGGTACGGATTCAACGGCAGGCCGGCGGGCTCGGCAGGTGCCGGGTGTTCCTTGCGCACGTCGTAGCGCGTGTTGATGTCGCGAGCCCAGGCCAGCCATGGTCCGAAGTCGGGAAGAGCATGCTTTTGCAGTTCGTCGACGAGGGTGTCCAAGAAAACCTTGGCGTCAGCCGTAACTCGCAGATGCGCTTGCACCCCTGGCTTGCGCAACTCGGCAGGGTCGACGTCAACCTGCACAATGAAGGCGTGCTTGGCGAAGCTGTCCCAGTTGTAGCTGCTCTGGCGGATGTTCAGGCGCGAGCCGACGACGATGACAAGGTCCGCTGCCTGCAGTATGAAATTGCCGGGCCGCGTGCCAATGGTGCCAGGCCGGCCGGCGAAAAGGGGGTGGTCGCTGGCGACGAGGTCGTGCGTCCAGGCCGTGGCCAGGGGAATCCGCCCCTGCTCGGCTACCTGAATGAAGGCCGGTACTGCGCCTGCCAGGCGCACGCCGGTCCCGCCCAGCAGCAGCGGTCTGTGAGACTGCTTCAGACGTTCAACGATCTGCGCGCAGGCGGCGGCGAGGTCGGCGGCGGGCGAGGGGCGGGTGAGCACCGGGTCGGGAATGTCGAGTTCCACAACGGCAGACTGCACGTCCAGCGGTACGTCCAACCACACCGGGCCTGGCCGGCCGGAAACCGCCGCGATCCAGGCTGCCGGCAGCGCCTGCACCAGATCCTGCGGCTCGCGGATGGCGGCCACGTATTTGCACATCGGTGACGCCAGTTGCAGAGTCGGACCCTCCTGGTCGCCCAACTGGCGCAGGCCCGGCTGGGGGTTGTAGTCCAGACAGGTCTCGCGCTTGACCTGACCCGACACGACGATCATCGGGATCGAGTCGGTGAAAGCGCCGAAAACGCCGTTCAAGGCGTTGATGGCGCCCGGGCCGGTGGTGACCATGGCCACGGCCGGCTTACCGGCGATGCGGGCATAGCCCTCGGCGGCCATGGCGCAAGCTTGTTCGTGATGCATGAAGGCGCAGCGAAGGCCTGGATGGCCTCCGAGCGCATGATTCAGGAACATGGCGCCGCCGCCGGTGACGGTGAATACCTGCTCGACCCCTTGGCGCACCAGCCAGTCGGCGATCCATTCTGAAACACGACGTTGCTTATTCATTGTGCGCTGTTGGTGCCAATGCGGAAATCATCTGGAGGTGTGCACTCCAACAGCGGCAATACCACGCCGTGTTGAAGTATTTCCCTGCACGTGTAGCCGAATTTATTTAAATCGGATATGCATTTCTTCGTGCTGGGACCTGTGGGGGTGTGATGGGTTTCGATGATGATGCGTGGCCGGTGGTTGGCGAAGAAGTGACCATCTTCGAAAACCACGGATTCAGCCCCTTCGACGTCACATTTGATGAAATCGACACGATGTAGTCCGCAATGTTTCATGAGGCTCGACAGCGTGAACGAAGGTACCCGGTTGACAGCATTCCCGTTGCGATTCCCGATGAATTCGGTAGCGGCCGCACCCATATTGCCTTCGGACGAGAATTCAAGTCCCTCGCCGTGGTTCCACATCGCACCGAAGACTGAGGAGATGGCCCGGCCGGTCATCTTCCTGTGGAGTTCGAAGTTGATCGACAGCACGTCGAAGTTCTGGGCATCGGCGTCCACGGCGATCACCACGCCTGACGTGCCTACCCGTTCCTTGAAAACTATGCTGGTAAGACCCGAGTAGGCGCCCAAATCCAGTACCACTTGACCGGCTTTCAGGCTGGCGAAATCCAGATATTGCGTGGTTGTGGTGATTGGTTCTGAGAACGAGGGGAACAGCACCGGATGCTCATCAAAGCCGACGACGCGATGGAATCTTGGTGTTGAATAGTCGACCAGTCGGCAGTCTAGAAAAGGAATGTCTCGAACTGCAGAATAGTAGTATTCGAACGAGGTGATGATGTCGCTGAGATACTGAAAGTGTGCCAGCGATACCCGGATGATCTGCTTGTCTCTGCGCACGTCGATGGCGTGGGCTGAGATGCGCAACTCGTAGCCAAGCTCCTTTGCCTGTTGGGCGACGGGATGGTCGAGGCTCGGGTAGAGCGCGTCAAATTGATGGGTGATCATGCGGTTGGCGCCGGGCGTTGAACTTCGAGGGAATCGGTCAGCCGATTACAGGCCGCGGTTGAGAATGAACTGTTTCAGCGTCTCGTTCTCGGAGTAGGGGCCGGAGACATGGTTGATGGTCAGCGGCTGGTCGGGCTCGATGGCCGCCTTCAGCGTCTGGCCGTTCATGATCTCGCGGCAGCTGAGCTGGCCCTTCTGCAGCGGGATGGCGAGGTAGAAGTCGCGCTCGAAGCTGTCCTTCGTGAACTGGTAGCCCGCCTCGATGGGGCGGCGCGCGTAGGCGCCGCGCACCAGTGCGTCCAGATATTGCGTCTCGCGCTTGCTGATGACGCGCTTGCTGCGGCCGCGGCCGCCGCACATCTCGGCAGCCTTGTGGAAGGCCTTGAACCACACGTCGGCCTGCTCGGGCAGCGTGCAGTAGGACGACACGGCCACGCCTTCGTAGTCGATGTCGATGTGGCGCTCCCAGCTGCGCACGCCCTTGCCATAGCTGATCAGCATGGACGAGTGCCAGTCATGGTATTCGTGCGTGGACAGGCCGATGACGTGGTTCGGGTAGCGGTCGCGCAGGTAGTCGATCTGGTCGAGCTCCAGCTCACCGTCTTCGCTCGGGTAGAGGGACACGCAGTGGTTGATGGCCAGCGGGATGTCGCGCTTCTCGTAGAAGCTGACCAGGTCGTCCAGGTCCTTCTCGGACGCGCCGCCGGTGGACACGATGGTGGGGCGGCGGGTGGACGCGATCTTCTCGATCAGCACCCAGTCGTTCATGTCCGAGCTGGCGATCTTGATGATCGGCATGTCGAACTCGATGCACAGGTCCACCGAGGCCTCGTCGAACGGCGTGGCCATGGGGATGCAGCTCAGGTAGCGGATTTCTTCCACCATGCGGGCGAAGTCGTCGCGCGTGAGCTTGGTGTCCTGCGTCTTCTTGATGTAGCGCAGGTCCTGGTTGCCGCGGAACTCGGGGTGGATGAATTCGTCCACGTCGCGGAACTGCAGCTTGATGGCCGCCTTGACGTTGTTGTAGCGGACGATGGCCGCGTGGTCGCGGATGATCTTGAGGCCGCGGTCCAGCTTGCCCCAGTGGTTGTTGGCGAGTTCGAGGACGAACAGGTTCTCGAACAGATCGCGATCGCGTTGGCTCACAAAGCTCATTTCAAGGCTCCTCAGAAGTCCACGCCGAGATAGGTCTCGATGTGGCGGGCGGCGTAGGCCAGCATGTCCGGCGTCAGCGCGGGTTGCACGCCGATCCAGAAGGTGTTGTTCATGATGTGGTCGGTGTTGGCAAGATCGCCGACCACGCGGAAGTGCTGCCCCTGCATGTAGGGCTGGCGCATCAGGTTGCCGGCGAACAGCAGCCGCGTGCCGATCTTTTGCTGGTCCAGGTAGGCCAGCAGGTCCACGCGGCTGACGGGCGCGTTGTCCTTCAGCGTGATCGGGAAGCCGAACCACGCCGGGTCGCTGCCGGGCGTGGCCTGCGGCAGCTGCACGAACTCCTCGCAGCCGGCCAGCTTCTCCTTCAGGATCAGGAAGTTGCGCTTGCGCGCATCGATGAAGGATTGCGCCTTGGCGATCTGCGCGACGCCGCAGGCGGCCTGCATGTCGGTGATCTTCAGGTTGAAGCCGCGGTGGCTGTAGGTGTACTTGTGGTCGTAGCCAGCCGGCAGGCTGCCGCCCAGCTGCTCGCAGGTCCAGCCGAAGCGCTTGCCGCAGGTGTTGTCCTTGCCGGGCGCGCAGTAGCAGTCGCGGCCCCAGTCGCGGAAGCTCTCGGCGATGGTGCGCAGCTCGTCGTTGTTCGTGAACACCGCGCCGCCTTCGCCCATCGTGATGTGGTGGGCCGGGTAGAAGCTCAGCGTGGCGATGTCGCCGAAGGTGCCGACCTTGCGGCCGTCGTAGGTGGAGCCGAGCGCGTCGCAGCAGTCCTCCACGAGCCACAGGCCGTGGGCCTTGCAGAAGGCGGTGACGGCGCAGAGGTCGAACGGATTGCCCAGCGAGTGGGCAATCATGATGGCCTTGGTCCTGGGGCTCAGCGCGAGTTCGAGCTGGCTGACGTCGATGTTGTGCGTGTGGCGGTCCACGTCGACGAACACCGGCACGGCGCCGAACTGCAGGATGGGGTTGACCGTCGTCGGGAAGCCGGCCGCGACGGTGATGACCTCGTCACCCGGCTGGATGGCGCGGGCACCCAGGCGCGGCGACGTCAGCGCGTGGAAGGCCACCAGGTTGGCCGAGGAGCCGGAGTTCACGCTCAGCGCATGCTTCACGCCGATGAAGGCGGCCAGCTCGCGTTCGAACTGCGTGTTGAAGCGGCCGGTGGTGAGCCAGCCATCCAGCGAGGCCTCCACCATCAGCTGCAGTTCTTCCACGCCGATCAGCTTGCCGGACGGCGGGATGACGCTGACGCCGGGGAAGAAGGCCTGCGGGCGCAGCGCCTCCTCGGCGTACTGTTGCACCAGCGTGGCGATCTGTGCGCGCAGCGCGCGGGTCTTGTCGTTGTCCATCAGGCCAGGGCCTCGTAGCTTGCAATCTGTTCCAGGGTCAGTGCGCGGGCATCGGCGCCGGCCAGCCAGCCGCGGTGCCAGTCCACCGTCAGCTGCAGCGCGCGGCCCAGGTCCAGGCGCGGGCGCCAGGCCAGGCGCTGGCGGGCGAGGCTGGTGTCCAGCTTCAGCCAGGTGGCTTCGTGCGGGTGGTCGCCGGGCTGCTGCGTCGTGCGTGCATCATCGCCCCAGCGGCGGGCCAGTTCGGCCACCACGTCGCCCACCGGGCGGGCATCGTCGTCGCGGGGGCCGAAGTTCCAGGCCTGCGCGGCCTCGGTGTCGCCGGCCAGCAGGCGCCTGGCCAGCATCAGGTAGCCGTTCAGCGGCTCCAGCACGTGCTGCCAGGGGCGCACGGCCTGCGGGTGGCGGAGCTGCACCGGCTCGCCGCGGCCGAAGGCGGCCAGCACGTCCGGCACCAGCCGGTCACGCGCCCAGTCGCCGCCGCCGATGACGTTGCCGGCGCGCGCGGTGGCCAGCGCCACGCCCTGCGAGGCCATGAAGGACGCACGGTAGGCGCTGCACACCAGCTCGGCGCAGCCCTTGCTGTTGCTGTAGGGGTCGTGGCCGCCCATGGGGTCGGTCTCGCGGTAGCCCCAGGGCCACTCGCGGTTCTCGTAGCACTTGTCGGTCGTGATGACCAGCACGGCCTTCACGGTGGGCTGCAGCCGCGCGGCCTCCAGCACGTGGACGGTGCCCATCACGTTGGTGGCGTAGGTGCCGACCGGGTCGTCATAGGACGGCCGCACCAGGCTCTGCGCGGCCATGTGGATGACCAGTTCGGGCTGCTCGGCCTGCAGCGCGGCGCGCACGGCGGCCAGGTCGCGGATGTCGGCCTCGTGGTGGCTGACCAGCTCACCCACGCGCGCCAGCTCGAACAGGCTGGGCTCGCTCGGCGGCGGCAGGGCGACGCCGCTGACCTGCGCGCCCAGGCGGTGCAGCCACAGCGCCAGCCAGCTGCCCTTGAAGCCGGTGTGCCCGGTCAGCAGCACGCGGCGGCCGGCCCAGCTGAAAGGCATCGCGGCGCGGTTCATCAGCGCCACACCTTCCAGGGCGCGTTGCCGCCGTTCCACAGTTCTTCCAGGTAGACGCGGTCGCGCAGCGTGTCCATGGGCTGCCAGAAGCCTTCGTGCACAAAGCACCCCAACTGACGCCGGGCGGCCAGCGCTTCGAGCGGCTCGCGCTCCCAGATGGTGTCGTCGCCGTCGATCAGTGGCAGCACCGACTTCTCCAGCACGAAGAAGCCGCCGTTGATGAGGCCCCCGTCGCCGCGCGGCTTCTCGCGGAAGGCCTGCACGCGGCCGTCCTGGATGTCCAGTGCGCCGAAGCGGCCGGGCGGGTAGGTCGCGGTGACCGTGGCTTCCAGACCGCTGGCGCGGTGCTGTGCGATGGCCGCGGTGATGTCCACATCGGCCACGCCGTCGCCATAGGTCAGGCAGAACGGCTCGCCATCGCGCAGGTGCGAGGCCACGCGGCGCAGCCGGCCGCCGGTCTGCGTCTGCTCGCCGGTATCCACCAGCGTCACCTTCCAGGGCTCGGAATGCTGCTCGTGCAATTCCATCCGGTTGTTGGCCAGGTCGAAGGTGATGTCGGACTGGTGCAGGAAGTAGTTGGCGAAATATTCCTTGATCAGATAACCCTTGTAGCCGCAGCAGATGATGAATTCCGTCACGCCGTGGTGGGCATAGATCTTCAGGATGTGCCAGAGGATGGGTTTGCCCCCAATCTCGATCATCGGCTTCGGGCGCAGATGGGTTTCCTCGGAAATCCGGGTTCCGAGGCCGCCGGCCAATATCACTGCTTTCATGCGCGGAGGTTTCCGAGGGCAGGGCGCGAAGGGCGCGCCGGTGGTGGTGCGTTTGAACTGGCCCGCATGATGCGCCTGATGCGAGGCGCCCGAATTTTCAAACAGCCAGGGAAAACTATAGTTGTTGGCCAAGGGATAGGCCGCCTGTTCGGCGCAGCACATCGCTGAAAGGCGGCACGCGCGCCCGACCGAATCCGTCACGGCGCTGCCCAGCGAATGAGAACAGGCCCGGCGGATTGCTCCACCGGGCCTGTCGGGGCCGCCGGGATGGCGGCGTCAGCGGGGCGCTGGCGCCCCGGGGCGCGTCATCAGATCAGCGCGCCGCCGTTGTTGCGGCGCAGTTCCTCTTCGTCCGCCAGCTTGCGGTCGATGGCGGCGAGGTGGGCATCTGCGCCGGTGGCCGCGGCGTGGGCCGCCTTGGCCAGGTCGACCGGCTCGGCCGCCAGCAGCGCGCCCGCAGCCGGGGCCAGCACGTCGGTCAGCGTCACCGGCGCCTGGGCGTCGTCGGCCTTCTGCGGCTGCACGTCCTTGGCGAACCAGACGTCGGCCATCTGGTGCTGGCTGCCGTCGGTCGTCGTGTAGCTGGACACCAGCCCCAGCAGGTTGCCGTTGTCCACCGTCGTGCCCTTGGCGGCATTCAGGTCCAGCGACACGATGCCCAGTTCCTCCAGCGACTTCAGCTCGCCCGCGTCGGTCTTGCCGTCGTGGTTGGCGTCCACCCAGACCTTCAGCTCCTTCCAGTGGGCGTCGTGCTGGTCCAGCTTGCCGTCGTGGTTGCTGTCCTGCTCGGCCATTGCGGCGTAGCCGTCCGCGGCGCGCTTGCCGTTGGACAGGATGGTGCCCATGCCGAACAGCTCGTTGCCGTTGTTGATGACGCCGTCGTGGTTGCGGTCCATCACCAGCAGGCCGTCGCCGCCGGCCACCCAGCCGACCTTGTTCACCTGGCCGGTGCCCAGCAGGTCGAAGTTGACGCCGTGGGCCGCCGCCAGCGTGTTGACGCCGTGGCCGTCCAGGTCCAGCGCGATCGGCGTGATCGACAGCAGCGTGTTGAACTGCGCGTCGCTCATCGCGCCCATCGTTTCGCTGGCCAGGGAACTCAGCTGTGCATCCGTCATGGCCTGCATGTCGCGGGTTTCCAGGCCGCCGATCTGCGCGGTGGTGATCGCGTGGATCTGGTCGGTCGTCAGCGCATGCGCCTGCGCCGTCGTCAGCGCGGTGATCTGCGCCTGGGTCAGCGTCGCGAACTGGTCGCTGGTGATGGCCTGGATCTGCGCGGTGCTCAGCGCCGCGAAGTTGGCCGTCGTCAGCGCGCGCAGATCGTCGCTCTCCAGCGCGGCCATCTGCGCCGTCGTGAAGGCCATCACCTCGGCCGAGGTCATCACGCGGAACTGGTTGGACGTGAACGCGTTCAGGTCCTCGGTTGCCAGGCTCTGGATCTGCGACGTCGTCAGGTAGATGACGCGGCCCGCCAGGCCCTGCAGCTGGTCGGTCGTCAGCGCACCGAGCTGGGCGGAGGTGATGGCCTGCAGCGAGGTGGGCGTCAGCGAGCGCAGGTCATCCGGCTCGATGGCGGCGATCTGGTCGGTCGACAGGCCCTGGACCTGGGCCGTGCTGAACACCGCCACCTGCGTGGAGGTCAGCGCCGCCATGTGCTCAGTCGTCAGGCCCGGCAGTTGCGCCGTCGTCAGCGCGGCCACCTGGCCGGTCGTCAGCGCGGCGACTTCCGTCGACAGCAGCGACTGCAGCTGGCCACTGGAGAAGCCGGCCAGCGCCGCCGTCGTGATGGCGCGCAGGTCGTTGGTCTCCAGCGTCGGCAGCTGGTCGGTCGTCAGCGCGGCGATCTGCGCCGAGCCCAGCACCGCCCACTGGCCGGAGCTCAGCGCCACGAGGTCGGCCGTCTCCATGCCGGCCACCTGGGTGGTGGTCAGCAGCTGGATCTGTGCCGTGCTGAGCTTGGAGAACTGGTCGGCGGTCAGCGCGTTCAGGTCGTCCGTGGCCAGGCTCTGCAGCTGCGTGGACGTCAGCGCGTTGAGCTGGGTGGAGCTCAGCGCCTGCAGCTGGTCGCTGGTCAGCGCGTCCAGTTGCGCGGTGGACAGGGCCCGCAGCGCACCGGTGGTGATGGACTTGACGTCGACCGCCTCGATGGCGGCGATCTGGTCGGTCGTCAGCGCCTTGAACTGGTCGGACGTCAGCGCACCGATCTGCGTGGACGTCAGCGCGGCCATGTCGTCCGTCTCCAGGCCTTGCAGCTGGGTCGTGGACAGCTTGGCCAGCTGCGTCGTGCTGAAGGCCGCGACTTCGGCGGAGGTCAGCGACCGCAGCTGGTCGCTGGAGAAGCCGGCCAGCGCCGCGGTGGTGATGGCGCGCAGGTCGGCCGTCTCCATGCTCGGCAGCGAGTCGGTGGACAGCGCGGCGATCTGGGCGGAGCCCAGCGCCGCCCACTGCGTGCTGGTCAGCGCGGCCAGGTCGGCGGTTTCCATGGCGGCGATCTGCGTCGTCGTCAGCAGTGCGACCTGGGCCGTGCTGAGCTTGGCGAACTGGTCGGACGTCAGCGCGTTCAGGTCGTCGGTGGCCAGGCTCTGCAGCTGCGCGGAGGTCAGCGCGTTGAGCTGGGTAGAGCTCAGCGCCTGCAGCTGGTCGCTGGTCAACGCGTCCAGCTGCGCCGTGGACAGCGCCGGCAGCGAGCCGGTCGCGATGGCGCGGATGTCGCCGGCCTCGATGGCGGCGATCTGGTCCGTCGTCAGCGACTTGAGCTGGTCGGACGTCAGTGCGGCGATCTGGCTGGACGTCAGCGCCGCCATGTCATCCGTCTCCAGGCCTTGCAGCTGGGTCGTGGACAGCTTGGCCAGCTGCACCGTGCTGAAGGCAGCGACTTCCGCGGACGTCAGTGAGCGGATCTGGTCGCTGGAGAAGCCCGCCAGCGCCGCCGTGGTGATGGCACGCAGGTCGGCCGTCTCCATGCTGGGCAGCGAGTCGGTGGACAGCGCGGCAATCTGGGCCGAGCCCAAGGCCGCCCACTGGCTGCTGGTCAGCGCGGCCAGATCGGCGGTTTCCATGCCGGCGATCTGCGTCGTCGTCAGCAGCGCGACCTGGGCCGTGCCGAGCTTGGCGAACTGGTCGCTGGTCAGCGCGTTCAGGTCATCCGTGCTCAGGCCT
>JAYSCT010000073.1:0-24277 GCA_041914785.1 Roseateles sp. | reverse complement strand
ACCAAGGACGGCGCGCCGGTCATGAGCTTCGGCGTGATGGGCGGCAACATGCAGCCGCAGGGCCACATGCAGACGCTGGTGCGCATGCTCTGCTACTGCCAGAACCCGCAGGCCGCCTGCGACGCGCCGCGCTGGCGCTTCAACGAGGGCCTGTCCATCAACGTGGAGCCGCACATGCCGGCGGACACCATCGAAGGACTGCGAGCGCGGGGCCACGAGATCGGCGACATTCACGACAGCTACCAGGACTTCGGCGCCGGCCAGTTCATCTGGCGGCTGGGCGACCCGGGCACGCAGGGCTACGTGGCCGCCAGCGACCCGCGGCGCGACGGCGCTGCCGTGGGGTGGTGATGTTGCAGGCGCTGCGTCTTCTCCCGGGCGACGACCTGCGTGGCGCGCTGTCGGGGCGCACTGGCTTCGTTCTCGCCGGCATCGGCAGCCTGACGCAGGCGCAGCTGCGCCTCGCCGGTGACGCCGGGCCGACCCACCTCGACGGACCGCTGGAGGTGCTGACGCTCAGCGGCAGCCTCTCGCCCGACGGCGTGCACCTGCACGCCAGCTTGTCGGATGCCACCGGTCGCCTGTGGGGCGGCCATGTGTGCGCAGGCTGCGTGGTGCATACGACGGCCGAGCTGCTCATCGCGCCGCTGCCGCCGGGCACGCTGGGCCGGACCTGGGATGCCGCGACGGGCTACCTGGAACTTCGCGTTCGCGACAGCTGACGCCCGGCCGCGCTGCTAGCATGCGCCGCATGACCAAGCTGCTCGACCTCGACTGACGCGCCTGCCCGTGCCGCGTCGCCGTGCCTCCCTGGCGCGTCTTGCCTGTCGAGTCCTGGAGCCCTTGCCGTCATGCTCTCCCGTCTGACCTCCTATTTCACCCTCGCGCCCAACGACCTGTTGCGCGACCTCGTCTACCGGCGTCTGTGGACGTCTATCCTGTGCTCGTCGCTGGGCGGCCAGATCACGCTGCTGGCGCTGCCGCTGACCGCGGCCGTGATGTTGCACGCCACGCCCACGCAGATGGGGCTGCTTCAGGCATTGGAGGTGCTGCCGTTCGCGCTGTTCTCGCTGCCCGCCGGCGTGCTGCTGGACCGGGTGCGCAAGCTGCCCGTCTACATCGGTGGCGAGGCCATGCTGGCGCTGGCCGTGGCCTCGGTGCCGGTGGCCGCGTGGCTGGGCGTGCTGGGCATGGGCTGGCTGTACGTCGTGGGTTTCGTCATCGGCAGCGTGCACACGACGGCTGGCAGCGCCGCGCAGATCGTGCTGACCCAGGTGGTGCCGCGCGAGCGGCTGGTGGAGGCGCATGCGAAGAACGCGCTGGCGTCGTCCGGCGCCGACGTCGCTGGCCCCGGTCTGGCGGGCCTGCTCATCAAGCTGCTGGGCGCGCCCATCGCGCTGGCCGTCGATGCGCTGATGCTGGCGGTCTCTGTGCTGATCCTGCGCGGCATCCGCGTGCAGGAGACGCTGCCGTCGCGCAAGGCGCAGGACTTCTGGGCTGAACTCAAGGCCGGCCTGCACTTCGTGCGTGACCGGCAGCTGCTGGTCAGCATGGCCGTCATCATGGCGGGCTGGAACCTGTTCCAGAACTCGGCGCTGGTGGTGCAGATCCTGCTGGCCACGCGCGAGCTGCAGCTGTCGCCGCAGGCCGTGGGCTGGTCCTACGTGGCCATCGGCGCCGGCACCGTGCTGGGCAGCGTCTACGGCCACCGCATCAGCCGCCGCATGGGACCAGGGCCGTGCATGCTGATGGGCTACGCGCTGTGCGGCGTGGGCTGGCTGCAGTTGGCCTTCGCGCCGTCCGGCGCGCTGGGAGTGGCGAGCTTTGCGCTGATGCTGTTCATCTGGGGCTTTGGCGCGGTGCTGCTGTTCATCAACTTCCTGTCGCTGCGCCAGGCCGTCACGCCCGCGCCCATGCTGGGCCGCATGACGAGCACCGTGCGCTGGCTCATCCTGCTGCCGGCCGCGCCCGGTGCGCTGCTGGGGGGCTGGCTGGGTGAGCACCTGGGCCTGCGCACCGCGCTGGGCTTTGCCGGCGTCGGCTGCCTGCTGACGGCTGCGTGGGCCTGGCACCATCCGGTGCTGCGCGGCGTGCGCGAGCTGCCCAGGCCGGTGGAGGTGGCCACCGCATGACCGACCCCCTGCTCATCGACATCCCCGAGCGGCTGGACGGCGAACGCACGGTGCTGCTGGCACCGCGCCCGGGGCTGGGCGCCGAGCTGGCCGTCGTCGTCACGCAGTCGCTGTCGCACCTGCGCCCGTGGATGGTGTGGGCGCAGGACGCCCCCACGGCCGAGAGCGCCGAGCTGGTGGTGCGCCGCATGCAGGCCGACTTCATCGCGCGCCGCGACCTGACCTGGCAGCTCTACGCCCGCCGCCCCGACGGCCGCGCCGGCCGCCTGCTGGGCGGCACCGGCCTGCATCGCATGGACTGGCGCGTGCGGCGTTTCGAGATCGGCTACTGGATACGGCCCGAGGCCGCGGGGCAGGGGCATGTCAGCGAGGCGGTGCGGCTGCTGACGGCGCTGGCCTTCGACCGGCTGGCCGCGCGGCGGCTGGAGATCCGCTGCGACGCGCGCAACTTGCGCAGCCGCGCCGTGGCGCAGCGCTGCGGCTTCGAGCTGGAAGGCGTGCTGCGCCGCGATGCGCTGGGCGTGGACGGCACGCCGCGCGACACGGCCGTCTATGCGCGGATCGGGGCTTGAGCGCGCCAGCGCGGTCGGGCCCCGCCTCAGCGCGACAGCTCCGGGCCTGACCCCGAGGCGTCGCACGACGGACGGATCTCGGGCACGGCTTTCCGGAGCGCCATTCGGCCAGCTTTGCGCTGCTGGTCGTCTGCCGGTCCCTGGGGCAACGATCAAGCAAGCCGCACGTGACCCGGACTTCGGATTTCCAATGAATGGGCCCACGGTTCAGTGCGACTTGAGCGGTTGGCTTGCGGCGAATCCACTGATCGATAGACTCGGTCACATGGTCACCAGCCTTGTCATCGCCACGCTGCTGCTCGCTGCCACGCACCAGGCGTGGCGCTTGCGCGTGCGCACGGCCTTGGCGGAGGCATTCACCCGACAGCCGGCCGCACATCACTGAGCCCGGCGATCACCCCCACCCTTTCGCGCAACACCAGATCGCCGGGCTCCAAGCCCGCGCAGTGACGTGCGCCTCGTTCGTGAGGCGCACGGCTTGATCTGGAGGAATGCCTCGTGGAAGTGATGGCACTCGAGCGAACGCTCACCGAACTGGACCATGTCCGCCTGTTGAATCTGCTGCGCCGGGATGCGAGCACGGACCGACTGCCCGGGGCGCTGCAAGCCGTCGAGGAGGTGCTGGACGCCTGCGACATCGTGCGTTCGCGGCAGGTCACGGCGGATGTCGTGACCATGGGCTCCGAGGTCCTGGTGGAAGACCATGACACCGGCCAGCGCTCGACGCTGACGCTGTGCTATCCCGCAGATGCCGAGGCTGCGGTTGGCCGTGTGTCGGTGCTGTCGCCCGTCGGCAGCGCGTTGCTGGGCTTGCGCGCCGGCAGCCTGGCCTGCTGGAACACGCCCACCGGCGAGCCGAGGACGGCCCATGTGCTGGCCGTGCTGTTCCAGCCCGAAGCCAGTGGCGACTTCACGAGCTGAGGAGGTGGAACCATGCATCGCTTGTCATCCATCCTGGTGGCCACCGACTTCTCCGTCGATGGCAACAACGCCGTGCGCCGCGCCGCTCAGCTGGCGCATCAGCACGAGGCGCGGCTTCACATCCTGCACGTGCTCCACGACGGCGGCAGCCGGCCGTTGCGCGAGTGGTTCACGCCGCTCACCGACGTCGACCTGAAAGCCGCGTTGGCGCGTGCCGCGCTGCGCCGTGTCGCGATCGAGATTGCCGGTGCTTATGACGTGACGGCCACCGTCGAGGTGCGATTGGGCGACCCGCTGCACGTCGTGACACAGGCGGCCGAACAGGCCGAGCTCGTCGTGCTGGGGCACCGTGGCCAGCGCCGCATGGGCACGCTGCTCGTCGGCGGCACGGCGGACCGCCTGCTGAGGACGTGCCGGCGACCGGTGCTGGTGGTCAAGCGCGCGGCCGAGGGGCCGTATCGCACGGCGCTGATGCCGGTGGACTTCACGATCGGGTCGGAGGCTGCCGTGCGCGTCGGGGCGGCGGTCGCGGCCCAGGCCCGCACCCACGTCTTTCATGCGGCCGAGTCCTACGTGGCCTCCATGCTGCGGCGGGCCGGCGCCGAGCGTGGTGTCATCGACGACGTGACGGCACGTGAGGAAGCCGGCGCCCTGTCGCGCATGCGGCGTCTGCTCGCGACCGCGGGTGTGACAGCAAGGCCCGTGGTCTTTTCGGTGGGGCGAGGCCCCGCCGATCTGGCGGCACTTGCGCAGGCGCGGGCACTCCGCGCGGATCTCATCGTGGCCGGCAAGAACGGCCGCTCCACCTTGGGCTCCTTCCTGCTCGGCAGCGTCAGCCGCGAGCTGCTGGCCGGAAGCGACTGCGACATGCTGATCGTGCCCCGGCCGCGTGCCGCAGACGTTGCGCCGGCCCCGCTGCCGCGTCCCAGGGCGCTCGTCGCGGCGCACTGGATGCACCGCCGGCCGGGCTTCGCGCGCCGCCGCTCGCCCTGAACGGCAAGGCCTGCAGGCACCACTGCTTAGACTGCAGGCATGTCGCTGCTCCTCATGCTCCTGCTCCCCTTCGTGGGCAGCGCCGTGGCAGCGCTGCTGCCGACCGGCGCGCGCAACCTCGCATCGATGTGGGCGGGCCTCGTGGCACTGGGAGTCGCCGTGCCGCTGGCGCTGCTGTATCCGGACGTGCGCGATGCCGGGCTCGTCTCGGAGCGTCTCCCGTGGCTGCCGAGCCTGGGCCTGGACCTCGTTGTGCGGCTCGACGGCTTCGCGTGGATGTTCGCGATGCTTGTCAGCGGCATGGGCGTGCTGGTGGTCATGTACGCCCGCTACTACCTCTCGCCCGAAGACCCCGCCGCGCGCTTCTATGCGCTGCTGCTGGGGTTCATGGGCGCGATGCTCGGCGTCGTGGTTTCCGGCAATCTGCTTCAGCTCGTGCTGTTCTGGGAGCTCACCAGCGTCTACTCCTTCCTGCTCATCGGCTACTGGCACCACCGCAAGGACGCGCGGCGCGGCGCGCGCATGGCCTTCACCGTGACCGCTACCGGCGGCCTGGCCTTGCTGGCCGGCGTGCTGCTGCTGGGGCACATCGCCGGCAGCTACGAGCTCGACGCGGTGCTGGCTGCGGGTGAGCGCATCCGCGCCGATGCGCTCTACCCCGCGGTCCTCGTGCTGGTGCTGCTCGGCGCGTTGAGCAAGAGCGCGCAGTTCCCCTTCCACTTCTGGCTGCCCCATGCGATGGCTGCGCCGACGCCCGTCTCGGCCTATCTGCATTCGGCGACGATGGTGAAGGCCGGCGTCTTCCTGCTGGCTCGGCTGTGGCCCGTGCTGGCCGGCACGGATGCCTGGTTCTGGATCGTCGGCGGCGCGGGCCTGGCGACGCTGCTGCTGGGCGCCTACGCCGCCATGTTCCAGAACGACCTCAAAGGCCTGCTGGCGTATTCGACGATCAGCCATCTGGGCTTGATCACGCTGCTGCTCGGCCTGAACAGCCCGCTGGCGGCCGTGGCCGCGGTGTTCCACATGATGAATCACGCCACGTTCAAGGCGTCCCTGTTCATGTCGGTGGGCATCATCGATCACGAGACCGGCACACGCGACATGCGGCGGCTCGACGGCCTGTTCCGCAGCATGCCCATCACCGGCACGCTGGCGATGGTGGCCTGCGGTGCGATGGCGGGGGTGCCGCTGCTCAACGGCTTCCTGTCCAAGGAAATGTTCTTCGCCGAGACGGTGTTCATCAGCGCGCACCCGTGGATCGAGGTCGGTCTGCCTCTGGCGGCTACGCTGGCGGGCGTGTTCGCGGTCGTCTATTCGCTGCGCTTCGGGCACGACGTGTTCTTCGGCCCCCCGGCCCGCGGCCTGCCGCGCCAGCCGCATGAGCCGGTTCACTGGATGCGGGTCCCCGTCGAGCTGCTGGTGCTGGCCTGCGTGGTGGTGGGCACGCTGCCAGCCTGGTCGGTCGGGCCGGCGCTGGCCGTCGCGGCAGCGCCCGTCGTCGGCGGCCCGCTGCCGGCGTACAGCCTGGCCGTCTGGCACGGCTTCAATACGCCGCTGGTGATGAGCCTCGTGGCGATGGGCGTCGGCCTCACGCTCTATCTGCGCTTCGCCGGCCGCTTCAAGGCCCGTGCAACCCACCGCGCGCCGCTGATGCACCGGCTCGACGGCAGGCAGCTGTTCGAGCGCACGCTGGCTGCGGGCACGGCGCTCGCGCGCCGCGGCCTGCGCCTGCTGAGCACGCATCGCCTGCAGCCGCAGTTGCGCTGGATGGTGCTGATCGCCGCAGGGGCGGCGCTTGCATCGGCGGTCGTCGTGCCGCTGTCTTGGGGAGACCGTCCGCGCGTGCCGGCCACGTTCGAGTTCGTGGTGCTGTGGCTGATCGGTGGCGCAGCCGCCGTTGGCGCTGCCTGGCAGGCCAAGTTCCACCGGCTGGCCGCGCTGGCGCTGCTCGGCGTCGTCGGCCTCGTGATGTGCGTGACCTTTGCGGGTTTCTCGGCGCCCGACCTGGCGCTGACGCAACTCGCGGTAGAGGTGGTCACCACCGTGCTGTTCCTGCTGGGCCTGCGCTGGATGCCCAAGCGCGTGGAGCAGGACGAGCCGCGCATGCAACGCCGCGCGCGGTGGCGCCGCCGGCGCGACTTCCTGCTGGCGCTGCTGATCGGCGTGGGCCTGGCCGCGCTGTCGTACGCGATGCTGACCCGCCAGGCGCCCCAGAGCATTTCGCCCTTCTACATCGAGCGCGCGCTGCCCGAGGGCGGCGGCACCAACATCGTCAACGTGATGCTGGTGGACTTCCGCGGTTTCGACACGCTCGGCGAAATCACCGTGCTGGGCATCGTGGGGCTGACCGTCTACGCGCTGCTGCGGCGCTTCCGACCGCCGCCCGAAGTCATCGAGCAGCCTCCGCAGCAGCGCGCCGTGCCCGAAGGCCGCACGACGGACCTGCGCGGCGAGAGTGACGGCTACCTGCTCGTGCCCGCCGTGCTGGTGCGTCTGCTGCTGCCCGTGGCCGCGGTGTTCGCCTTTCACCTCTTCATGCGCGGTCACAACCTGCCCGGCGGCGGCTTCGTCGCGGGGCTGGTCATGGCCATCGCCTTCATCGCGCAGTACATGGTGGGCGGCACACGCTGGGTGGAGGCGCGCCTGCGGCTGCAGCCTTCCCGATGGATCGCCGCAGGCCTGCTGATCGCGCTGGCCACGGGGGCCGGTGCGCTCGCCGTGGGCTACCCCTTCCTGACCACCCACACCGCCCACGTCACGCTGCCCGGCATCGGCGAGGTTCATCTGCCGACGGCGGCGCTCTTCGACCTTGGCGTGTTCGCCGTGGTGCTGGGGTCGGCGCTGCTGCTGCTCACGGCCCTGGCCCACCAGTCGCTGCGGGTGCGGCGCCGGCGTGTCGACGCGGAGGTCGTCTGATGGAAATCGTCATCTCCCTGGCCATCGGCGTGCTCGCCAGCGCCGGCGTGTGGCTGGTGCTGCGGCCGCGGACCTTCCAGGTGCTGATCGGGCTGTCGCTGCTGTCCTATGCGGTCAATCTCTTCATCTTCAGTGTCGGCAGCCTCGCCGTCGACAAGGATCCGCTGGTCAAGCCCGGCGTGCCGGCCGATCTCGTGCACTACACCGACCCGCTGCCGCAGTCCCTCGTGCTGACGGCCATCGTGATCGGCTTTGCCACGACGGCGCTGTTCCTCGTCGTGCTGCTGGCGCTGCGAGGCCTGAGCGGCGGCGACCATGTGGACGGCCGCGAGGAGCCGCTGTGACGATGCAGCAACTCGTCATCGCCCCCGTGTTGCTGCCGCTCGCCACGGCTGCCGTGCTGTTGCTGCTCGGCGAACAGCGGCGCCGCGCCGCCGCCGCGCTCAGCCTTGCCTCCACGCTGGCCGGTGCGTTGCTTGCCGTGGCCCTGCTGATGTGGGTGAATGGTCAGGACGCACCCGCTGCCTTCGGTGTCTACCTGCCCGGCAACTGGCCGCCACCCATGGGCATCGTGCTCGTGGTCGACCGGCTGTCGGCCCTGATGATGGTGCTGGCCGGCAGCGCAGGCCTGGCCGCACTGCTGTTCTCGCTGGCGCGATGGCATCGCGCGGGGGTGTACTTCCATCCCCTGTTCCAACTGCAGTTGATGGGTCTGTACGGCGCCTTCCTGACGGCCGACCTGTTCAACCTCTTCGTCTTCTTCGAGGTGCTGCTGGCGGCGTCCTACGGGCTGCTGATGCATGGCGGCGGTGGTGACCGTGTGCGCGCCGGCCTCCACTACATCGCCGTGAACCTGGTGGCCTCGCTGCTGTTCCTGATCGGCGTCGCACTCATCTATGGCGTGACCGGCACGCTGAACATGGCCGACATCGCACACAAGCTTGCTGCGGTGCCGGACAGCGATCGCGGCCTGCTCGGCGCTGGCGCGGCGATCCTGGCCATCGCCTTTCTGGCCAAGGCGGCGCTGTGGCCGCTGAACTTCTGGCTGCCGCCGGCCTATGCCGCCGCGGGCGCCCCGGTCGCGGCGGTGTTCGCCATCCTCACCAAGGTCGGCGTCTATGCGGTGCTGCGGCTGTGGACGCTGTGCTTTCCCGCGAGTGCCGGCCCGTGGGCGCTGTTCGGCGGTGAGGTGCTGGTGTGGGGCGGCCTGGCCACGCTGGCGTTCGGCGCCCTGGGCATGATGGCATCGCAGCGGCTGGACCGGCTGGCGGGCTACAGCGTCGTCGCGTCGTCCGGCACGCTGCTCGCTGCCATCGGGTTCGATGCCCCCGGTCTTACCGCGGGGGCGCTGTTCTACCTCGCCAGCGCCACCCTGGCCGGCTGCACGATGTTCCTCGTGGCGGAACTGCTGGAGCGCGCGCGGCAGGTGGAGGTTGCACCGCTGCCGGACGATGACGACCACCTTCCCGACTTCCTCGACGACGAGCCGCCTTCCGACACCAACCTCGATGACGACGAGCAGGCGCTCATCGGCCGCGCGATTCCCGCGGCGCTGGTCTTTCTCGGCCTGTCCTTCCTGCTGTGCACCATGGTGGTCGCGGGCCTGCCGCCGATGTCGGGCTTCATCGGGAAGCTGGCGATGCTGTCGGCGCTGCTGGCTGGATCGCCAGGCCTCGCCGGGTGGACGCTGTTCGTGCTGCTCATCGTCTCCGGATTGCTGGCCACCACGGCGCTGCTGCGCGTCGGCGTCCGACACCTCTGGGCGCCGCAGCATCGTTCGGCGCCGCGGCTGCAGCTCGCCGAAGGCTTGCCCATCGCGCTGCTGCTCGGCGCCTGCGTGATGCTGGTGGTGGGGGGCGAGCCGGTGCTGGCCTATGCCCGCGCCACCGCTGAATCGCTGCACCAGCCACAGCACTACATCGAGGCCGTGTTCGGCACCCGGCCACTGCCCGGCGTCGCAAGATGAGGCGCTGGCTGCCCGCGCCGTTGCTGTCCGCAGCCCTGCTGGCGCTGTGGCTGGTGCTGAACCCGCCGCTCAGCCTGGGCCAGGTGGCGCTGGGCGCCGCCGTCGCCATTCTGATGCCGCTGCTGGTGTCGCCACTGCGCCCTGCGGCGGGGCCGCTGCGTCGTCCGCAGACGCTGGCGAGGCTGCTCCTGCACGTCGGCATCGACGTGGTCACTTCGGCGCTGGACGTGGGCCGTGGGGTGCTGCGCGCAAGCCGCCGGCCGCCGCGGGGGCGCTTCGTCACCGTGCCGCTGGACCTGCGCGACGCTCATGCGCTGGCGGCGCTCGCCATGATCACCACGGTGGTGCCCGGCACGGTGTGGACAGAGCTTGCGCCCGACCGCAGCGCGCTGCGCCTGCATGTGTTCGACGTCGACGACGAGACCGCCTTCATCGCTCACTTCAAGTCCCGCTACGAGCGGCCGCTGCTGGAGATCTTCCAATGAGTTCCGTCCTCTGTGTGGCCATCGCGGCGACGCTGGTGCTCTATGCGCTGGCGATGGTCGTCGGCCTGATGCGGCTGATGCGCGGGCCCAGCGCCCAGGACCGCGTGCTGGCGCTCGACTTCCTGTTCATCGTGGCACTGTTGATGCTGCTGGTTCTGGCCATTCGCAACGACAGCACCGTGTACTTCGAGGCCGCGCTGCTCATGGCCTTGTTCGGCTTCGTCAGTTCTGTGGCGCTGGCCAAGTTCCTGCTGCGAGGCGAGGTGATCGAATGATCGACCTGCTTGTCGCCCTGCTGATGCTGGCCAGCGGCGGTCTCGTGTTGACGGCCGCGCTGGGCCTGTGGCGCTTGCCGGACTTCTTCCTGCGCATGCATGCTCCGGCGCTGGCCTCCACCTTCGCGGCCTGGTTGGTCGCGGCTGCTTGCATCGTGCACTTCTCGGCCCGCGAGGATGGCCTGTCGCTGCAGGCGTGGGCGGTGGTCGTCCTGCTGTCCATCACGGCACCCGTGACAACGCTGATGCTGGCCCGCGCCGCGCTGTTCCGCCGTCGCCGCGCTGGCGATCCGCTGCCTCCGCCGTTGGCCACTCTCAGCCCGTCAGGCGAGAAGAACGATCAAACGCGTTGAAATCGGGCCGACGGCGCCGCGCAGCCTCGCTTGGCGTTGCTGGGGCGTGCGATCGGCGCTTGACCTCGGCCAGGGGAGGGGTGCTGAACTGATCCTGCAAAAACGCGCAAGCGCGTCGTCAGCCCAGTCAGTGCAGTTGTCGGTGTCGGTGGCCAGGCGACGTCACGCCGCGGGCGTGCAGGAGTTCGCGCTTGTCAGGTCTGGCGGCCGAGCCTGAAAACGCTGACGGCCGATACCAGCGCCGCGGCTTGGGTCTTCAGGCTTTCAGCGGCAGCGGCGCTCTCTTCGACCAGCGCAGCGTTCTGCTGCGTGACCTGATCGAGCTGGTTGACCGCGTCGCCGATCTGACTGATGCCCTGTGTCTGCTCGTGAGTCGCAGAGCTGATCTCGTTGATGAGGTCGTTGACACGCTTCACCTGCGCCACGATCTCATCCATGGCCTTGCCAGCTTCACCCACCTGATGACGGCCAGCTTCCACCTTTTCGACGCTCTCGTGGATCAGGCTCTTGATCTCCTTGGCGGCGGCGGCCGAGCGCTGTGCCAGCGTGCGCACCTCGCTGGCCACCACGGCGAAACCGCGTCCCTGCTCACCAGCCCGTGCGGCTTCGACGGCGGCATTCAGCGCAAGGATGTTGGTCTGGAACGCGATGCCGTCGATGACGCCGATGATGTCGGCGATCTTGTGGCTCGACGCCGTGATGCCTGCCATGGTGGCCACGACCTGGCCGACGACCTGGCCGCCATGCTGCGCCGCTTCCGCCGCCGACCCCGCGAGCTGCGTCGCGGTGCGCGCAGTCTCGGCATTGGTCTGCACGGTCGCCGTCAGCTGTTCCATGGAGGCAGCGGTCTCCTCGAGGTTGGCCGCCTGTTCCTCGGTACGCTGGCTCAGGTCCGCATTGCCCGTTGCGATTTCCGAAGATCCGGTGGCGATGCTGTCGCTGCTCAGCCGCACCCTGCTGACGATCTCAGAAAGGGATTGCTGCATCTGACTCATCGCCGTCACAACGCTGCCAGGCCGCGCCCGTGAGGTGTCGATGCGGGTCGTGAGATCGCCACCCGCCACTGCCGTCGCGATCTCCGCCACCGCATCCGGCTCGCCGCCCAGCGACTTGGTGATGCCCCGCGTGAGAAGGCTGCCGATGGCGATGCCGC
This sequence comes from Roseateles sp., assembly GCA_041914785.1. Classification (GTDB taxonomy): domain Bacteria; phylum Pseudomonadota; class Gammaproteobacteria; order Burkholderiales; family Burkholderiaceae_C; genus Pelomonas. The sequence continues at coordinate 12,511 of JAYSCT010000073.1, read as the reverse complement.
TCACGGCGCTGACGACGGTCAGCGCAACCATGATGAGGCTCATCGTTCGGAACAACTGTGTGCCATCCTGGGCAGCGGTGACGCCGTTCTCTTCCTTGAGCTTCGTGAGCAGAGTCAGTTGATCGTCGACAGCCTTGTTGGCTTGCTTGGCCGCGTCGTCCAGGCCAGCAAGCTCGGGATCCTTGACGGGCAACTCCTTCTTGCTGGACGCAGCAAGATAGGCATCGACCGCCGGCAACCACACGCCGATCATCGATTCGAGCTTTTCGAGTTCGGTGCGACCGCGAGGCGTGTAGAACAGGGGCTTGGCCTTGTTCAACCAGCCTCGCATGTCGTCGGCCGCCTGCTTGAAAGCCTGGCGAGCTGTCTGGCGTTCAGCATCGGAGGCGGCGAGACCGAACTGCCCCCGAGCGCGCGCGGCATAGATGAGATTGATGTTGGCCTCTTTCACATAGGAGATCGCCAGCAGCTCCTTTTCGTAGAGAGCGTCGTTGACCGCATTCAGTTTGAACAGCCCGCTGATACCGAACGCCGCGACGAGCGCACCGAAAAGAATCAGGGTGGAGAACGCAAGCAAGAGACGCGTGCCGAGGCGAAGGTTGGAAAACATCACTGTCTCCTTGCGAGCATGTGCCGCGCGCTGGCGCTGGATCAGCGCCGTGACGAATCTACCCGGACGATGCCTGGCTGGGCAAGCGGTCGCGCCGGCCGTTACAACGGTCGGCGGGCGTGAACTTCGGGCGAGCTGATGCAACGGTTGCAGGCACAGCGGGCCCGTGGGTTGCGGCGGTCGTTTTGTCGCGTTGTGCGGTGCAGACCGGCGGTTGTGCGGCGCTGCGCTCCGAGCCACTGCGGCGGCGAAGCCGGCGCTGGGGTTCAGGCCCCGTCTGTCCCAGGCTCCGGGCGGGCCAGCGCGCGGGCGAGGAACCGCGCCGTGCGGCTGTCCTCGGCGACGCTGACCGTTTCCGGCGTGCCGCTGGCGACGATCCGCCCCCCGGCATCGCCCGCACCCGGACCCATGTCGACGACCCAGTCGCTGGAGGCCACCACCCGCATCTCGTGCTCCACCACGACGACCGTGTTGCCGGCGTCCACGAGGCTATGCAGCTGAGTGAGCAGCTTGTCCACGTCTGAGGGGTGCAGCCCCGTGGTGGGCTCGTCCAGCACATAGAGCGTGTGCCCACGCTGAGCGCGCTGCAGCTCCGTGGCGAGCTTGATGCGCTGCGCCTCGCCGCCGGAGAGTTCTGTGGCGGGCTGTCCCAACCTGAGGTATCCCAGCCCGATCTGCTGCAGCAGCGCCAGCGGCCGTGCCAGGGCGACCTCATCGGCAAAGAAAGTGGCCGCTGCATCGACCGTCATGTGCAGCACGTCAGCGATGTTCTGCCCGCGCAGCTTCACCTTCAGCGTGGCCTCGTTGTAGCGCGCTCCGTGGCAGGCAGGGCAGGGCGCGTAGACGCTGGGCATGAAGAGCAGCTCCACGCTCACGAAGCCCTCACCCTCGCAGGTGTCGCAGCGGCCCTTGGCGACGTTGAACGAGAAGCGGCCCGCGTCATACCGCCGTGCCCGTGCTGCCGGGGTCGCGGCGAACAGCTTGCGGACGTGGTCGAACAGGCCCGTGTAGGTCGCCAGATTCGAGCGCGGCGTGCGGCCGATGGGTTACTGGTCCACGCGCACGAGCCGCCGGATGCACTCCGCCCCTGCGCGGATGTGGCCGCCGGTCGCCTCGCGAGAGGCGGGCTCGACGTCCTGCTCCTCGTCCCCGCCCGAGGCGTCTTCCGCCTGGCCGAGTGACTCGGCAACCAGGTCCACCAGCGCCTGGCTGACCAGGCTGGATTTGCCGGAACCCGAGATGCCCGTGACGGCAACGAAGTTGCCGAGCGGGATTCGCACATCCAGGCCGTGCAGGTTGTTGCGTGTGATGCCCGCCAGCTCCAGCCAGCCCGTTGGCGCCCGACGCGGACGAGCCATGACCTGCTGCTCCGGGAACAGGTAGCGCGCGGTGCGCGAGGCGGACACATGGCGCAGCCCGGCCGGCGGCCCGCTGTAGAGCACCTGCCCACCCGTTCGCCCGCATCCGGCCCGACGTCCACCAGCCAGTCGGCTTCACGAATCAGCTCGATGTCGTGCTCGACGATGAACAGCGAGTTGCCCGCATCCTTCAGGTCCTTCAGCGCAGCCATCAGCGCTTCGCCGTCAGCCGGGTGCAGGCCGGCCGAGGGCTCGTCCAGCACGTAGATGACCCCGAACAGGTTGGCGCGTATCTGTGTGGCCAGCCGCAGCCGCTGCAGTTCGCCGGACGACAGCGTCGGCGTGCCGCGGTCCAGCGACAGGTAGCCCAGGCCCAAGTCGTTCAGCGTGCGGATGCGCGCCAGCATGTCCTGCGCCATGCGCTGGGCGGCCACCCGCTTCTCCTCGGAGAGCCCATTGTCACGTGAGGCAGCCCGGGCCTTGCCGCGCGTCCACTGGCCGGCGGCCGCCGGTGCCAGCACGTTGGCCAGGTCGTTCAGCGGCAGCCTGGCCATCTCGCCGATGTCCAGCCCCGCGAACGTGACCGACAACGACTCGCGCTTCAACCGCTTGCCCTCGCAGGCCGGGCAGTCGCTGGCGACCAGGTAGCGCGAGACGCGGCGCTTCATCAGTGCGCTCTGCGTCGTCGCGAAGGTGTGCAGCACGTACTTGCGCGCCCCCATGAACGTTCCCTGGTAGCTCGGCTCCACGCGGCGCTTGAGCGCTGCATGCGTTTCGGCCGGCGTGAATCCGGCGTAGACGGGCACGGTGGGCTGCTCGTCGGTGAACAGGATCCAGTCGCGGGTCTTCTTCGGCAGATCCCGCCAGGGGATATCCACGTCGATGCCCAACGTGACGAGGATGTCCCGCAGGTTCTGCCCATGCCAGGCGGGCGGCCAGGCGGCGACCGCCCGCTCGCGGATCGTCAGCGAGTCGTCCGGCACCAGCGACCGTTCCGTCACTTCGTAGACACGGCCGAGCCCGTGGCAGCCGGGGCAGGCGCCCTGGGGTGTGTTCGGCGAGAAGTCTTCGGCATACAGCATGGGCTGCCCGGCCGGGTAGTGACCGGCGCGGGAATACAGCATGCGCATCAGGCTGGACAGCGACGTGGCGCTGCCCACCGAGGACCGCGCGCTGGGCGTGCCCCGCTGCTGTTGCAGGGCCACGGCCGGCGGCAGGCCCTCGATGGCGTCGACCGCGGGGACGCCGACCTGGTCGATGAGGCGGCGCGCGTAGGGGGCGACGGACTCGAAGTAGCGGCGCTGGGCTTCCGCGTAGATCGTGGCGAAGGCCAGCGAGGATTTGCCGGAGCCCGACACCCCGCTGAACACCACCAGCTTGTCGCGCGGGATGTCCACGTCGACGTTCTTCAGGTTGTGTTCGCGGGCGCCGCGCACGCGCACGAACGCATGGGAGGCGCCGGTTTTTGCAGCAGAGTGGGTCACGGGCGTAGGGGGGGCAACTGGTGCGCCGGGCGGATCGCGAGGCTCACGCGGCCTTGCGGGCGCCGGCGGACGACTTGGCAGCCGGTTTGGGGGGCTTCTTCTTCACGGCGGCCGGTGCGGCATCTTTGGGCTTCCGCTGGCTGCCCCCTTTGGCCCCCAGGCTCTGGCGCAGCAGCTCGCTGAGGTCGATGACATTGGATTCACCCACGTCCGGCGCCGCCTCGAACGGCTCGATGGCGGTCTTGTCGCCGGCCTTGGCCTTCTTGTTGACCAAGGCGTGTACGGCTTCGGTGAACTCGTCCTTGAACGCCTCAGGCCGCCAGTCCGACGTCATCTGGTCGATCAGCTGCTGGGCCATCTTCAACTCGGCCGGCTTCAGACCGTTGGCCGCCGCACCTGGCTTGGGCAGGTTGAGCGCATCGGGGGAGCGGATCTCCTGCGCCCAGCGCAATGTGCCCAGCATCAGCGCCGGGCCGGCGGGGATCACGGCCGCGAGATGCTCCTTGTTGTGCAGCACGAATCGCGCAATGCCGATGACGCCGGCCTTGGCCAGGGCTTCGCGCAACAGTGCGTAGACCCGGTCCGCCTTGCCCTCGGGCGCCAGGTAGTACGGCCGCTCGGTGTAGACGAACGACACGTCGCTGGCTTTCACGAAGGTCTCGATGGCGATCGTCTGGGTCCGCTTCGGATAGGCCGCCTTGATTTCATCGTCGGACAGCACGACGTATTCATCGCTGGCCAGCTTCACGCCCTTGACGATGTTGTCCTTGTCGATTTCCTTGCCGGTGCGCTTGTTGATGCGCTTGTAGCCGACCGGGTCCAGCGTGCGCTTGTCCAGCCAATCGAAGTCCACCTCCTGTTCGCTGGTGGCCGCGTGCAACGAGACCGGCACGTGAACCAGGCCGAAGGAGATGGCGCCCTTCCAGATCGAGCGGGCACTCGACCTGGATTTGTCGGAAGACGTGGTCGTTGGCATCGTGGTTTCCTGGTCTGTGCCTCAGTCCGGTTTGGACTGAGGCAGCTGAAGCCGCTTGCGCGCGGCGGTGAGGGTCTGCCTGGCCTTCCAGTAATCCGCCCAGGGGTCGGATTTCTCGAAGGACAGGTACTCGCGCGCCGTGGCAATGGTCCACTGGGCGCCGCTCTTGAGTTCAGCCAGCTGGTCCCAGCTCAGGGGCATCGAGGCGCCCAGGCCGGGCCGGGCGCGGGCCGAGAACGCTGCGGCCGTTGTCTGGCCGTGGCCGTTGCGCAGGTAGTCGATGAAGATCCTGCCGACGCGGTTGCTGCCACCGCTCTTGGCCACAAACCGCTGCGGGAGGGTTCGGGCCATGTGCGCCACGACGGCGCGCGAGAAATCCTTGACCGTGTCAACGCCGATCCTCGCGGCCAGAGGCACCACCACGTGCAGTCCCTTGCCACCACTGGTCTTGAGCCAGCTCCTGAGTCCCAGCTCCTCGAGCAGGGTCCGGGTGAGCATGGCCGCCTCCCGGACATGCGCCCAGCTCACACCCTCTCCGGGATCCAGGTCGAACACGACGCGGTCCGGCTTCTCGAGCCGAGGCGCTTTCGAGTTCCAGGTGTGGAACTCCACGACATTGAGCTGTGCGGCGCTGATCAGCCCTTCGACGGAGTCGATGGTCAGCAACGCCTCGTGACCCGGCCACAGCGCCGGGTCGAGCACCGTGAACCCGGTGATCTTGGCGTCGGCATGCTTCTGGAAGAACAGCTGACCGGTGATGCCGCGAGGTGCACGCAGCAGCGAGACCGGTCGCCGCTGAAGGTGCGGCAGCATCCGGTCGGCCACGCTCTCGTAGTACTGGATCAGGTCGATCTTGCGCAACCCGGTTGACGGGTCGATGACGCGGTCGGGGTGAGAAATTCGGACGGCGGTGCGCGGCGGGGCCGGCACCTGCTTGCGCTTGTCCGCACGGAGGGGCTTGGCGGCGGGCGCGGGCGACGCGGGCTGCTCTCGCTTGATGGCGTCAGCTGCCTTGTCGGCCCGGACACCGCGGAACACCGCGTGGCGCACCTTGCCGTCCGGCGTCCATTCCCCGAATGCGACCTCCACCACCATCGTCGGCCTGACCCACCGCTCGGTGCCAGGAGCCCGCCTGGACCATGTTCCCGGCGCCGCCTGGTTGCGGTCCACGGGTGGCTTGGCCGTCTCCAGCTGGACGAGTCGTGCATGCAGATCGTGGCCCTGTGGCGCCGACCAGCCGGTGCCGACTGCGCCGGCGGCCCTCAACCGCCCGTCCTCGTCGTGATAGCCCAGGAGCAGCGAGCCGACCTCCTGGCTCGCGCCCTTGCGATCCGTGAAGCCCACGACGACGAACTCCTGGCGGCGCTGGCATTTGAGCTTGAGCCAGGTCTCGGTGCGGCGGGACGCGTACGGGGAATCCGCCGCCTTGAGCATGAGTCCTTCGAGCCCCAGTCGACATGCGGCAGCCAGCAGCGCGCCGGGCGAGGGCGGCAGCTCCTCGCTGAAGCGGACGCGCGCAGAGGGGCACTTCTTCAGCAGCTCCTGCAGCACGGCACGCCGGCTGCGCAGCGGCACCTGCCGCAGGTCGGTGTCGCCCAGAAAGGGCACATCGAACAGGTACAGCACGATGGTGTGGGTGCGCTCTTCGTCGAAGGCGTTCTGCAGCTGGTTGAAGTCTGGCACTCCGCGCTCGTTCATGACCACCATCTCGCCGTCCAGCCACGCCTGGTCGATGCCGATCGCCTCGATGTCCTCGACGAGGGACGCGAGCCTGGCGGTCCAGTCATGGCCGTTGCGCGTGAAGATCCGGGCCTGCCCGCCCACGATCCTCACCAGGGCCCGATAGCCGTCCCATTTGTGCTCGACGACCCAGGAGCCGGTCACCGGTGCCGCTGACGTGAGCGATGCCAACTGCGCGCCGAGGGTTTGCGGGAATCGGGTCTTCACCGCCTGGGACAGGTCAGGCTCTTCGCGCACGGCAGACCGTGCCGAGACGCGTGGCTCGCGCACCTCGACAGGCCCCAGGGGCTTGTCCACCACGCTGTCGGGCAGGGCGGTGATGACGTTGTACTCCGCGAGCGGCCGCGCCCAGGCATCCCCGCGCTTCTTCAGCAGCAGCCACGGATCCTGCTTCTTCTCCCCCGGCTTGGCGATCCGGACGAGCTCCCACAGGCCGGCGAGCTTCTCGCCGTGGAGCCTGAAGACCAGCTTGCCATCGGCCAGCCCCTTGCGCGGGTCTCCGATGGGCGCCCAGGTCCCGCGATCCCAGACGATGACGGTGCCGGCGCCGTAGTGCCCCTTGGGGATGTCGCCCTCGAAGGTGTTGTAGCTGACCGGATGGTCCTCCACGCGGATGGCCATCTGCTTGACGGACGGGTCGTAGCTGGGGCCCTTGGGCACCGCCCAGCTGACCATGACGCCGTCCAGCTCCAGCCGGAAGTCGTAGTGCAGCCTGGAGGCCCAGTGTTTCTGGATGACAAAGCCCCGTTCGTCACTGCGGTGGGGGGCCAGCGTGCCCGCCGGCTCGGCGGTGCCGGAGAAGTCACGCTTGGCGTTGTAGGCGGCCAGCGGTAGCTGGTCGCCGCCTGCCGCCACCGGACCCGCCTTCCTGCGTACGGCGCGCTGAGAGGTCGGCCCCCCCGTGCGGGGCACCGACTTGCGCGGCGCCGTGCCAGACCGCGCGGGCTGACGAGTCGCCGTCGCCACCGGTCAGCTCCACCGGGGAGGCACGGCCGCAGGCGCGCCGACGCGCCCCTGCGGCCTGCTCGTCCTGGCAGGGACGCCGGCCCTGGGGGCCGCTGGCGCGATCCTGCGGATCATCAGTGAGGCTCGTCCGTCTGGCCCATCAGCTCGGCCTTGCGCGCGGCGATTGCCTCGCCCAGCGCGTCGAGGTCCAGGTCCGACTTGCGAACCTTGGGAAACATCTCCCCCTCTTCCTCCTTGACGTGATGGTCGATGTACTCGCCCAGCACCTTGACCCTGGCGTCGTAGAGCGGATCGTCCGGCGATCCCGATTCGATTTGCGCGATCAGCGCCTTCGCACTGGCGTGTTCCACATCGGCCTCGTCCACGAGGTCCTCGTTCTCGCCGAGAACCTCGCGCGCCGCCGGATAGAAGAGTTCCTCCTCCGCCGTCGCGTGCGCGGTCAGCATCACGCAGATCTGCGCGGCGACGATCTGCTTCTCACCGGCATCTGCATCGTCTTTGACGAGCTTGTCATAAGCCTTGAACAACGCCTTGACCTCGCGGTGGTCGGCGGTCAGCAGCTCAATGGCATCGGGGTGGCTACCGCTGCCCCTGGGGCCGCGCGCAGCGGGCTTCGGCGACGCGTTCTTGGGAGTCTTGGCGGAGGTCTTGGTGACGGTGGGCATGGCAATTCCTTGTGGTGGGCGGCAGGTCACACCGTCCGGGTCGGCCGGGCGGTGCGGGGACCGGGGGGCGGCGCGTCAGTCGACCTGAGTCGGGGCGGGCAGCGTGGTGTCTTCCGCGCGTGTCTCACCCTGCTGGTGAATCCGCTGGCGGCCGATCTCGCTGTGCGCCGGGTCTTCCTGCTGCTGCTGCGGATGCTGGGGCAGCCGCGTGTCGGGTGGATTCCACGAGGGCGGCTCCTGATCGCTGCGAGCCTGGCTGCCTTGCTGCCGCTGCTGCTGCTGCTGCTGCTGAGTTTGCCCGTCCCCTTCGGGATGGGCGGTCTGGCCGACGTGAGTAAGCGGGTTCATGGGCGTCTCCTTGGGGGATTCAGCTGGCGGTGCAAACCTCGTGTCTGCGGGCCATGCCCGAAGACTCGCCCAGGCCCTGCGCCGCGCTTGTCAGACATCGCCCCGCTTACAACCCAGCGGGCGCGATCCCGATCGGTTCAAGCGTCAGGAAGCCTTGGACAGGGCAGGACGCCCCCGTGCTGATCCGCCATGCCCTCCGCGGCCCCGGCACGCCAACGTGCTCAGCAACTTGGCGGGGAGCGCAGCGCGCCGACGATGCGCTGCGGCGACGGCTGACGGCTCCCCGCGCTGCCGACGGGCAGTTCCAAAGGGGCGCACGACGGCCAGGCCCAGCCCGCTGCCCGCGCCGTCGCGGTGGCGGTGGCGGGACTCGTCGGCACGGTAGAAGCGGTCGAACATCCGCGGCAGCGCCTCGGTCGGCAGCGGCTCGCCGTCGTTGGCGACCTCCAGCATCACGCCGCCCGCAGCCTCGGGCGGCTCGGGCCACCAGTTCGATCGCGCTGCCCGGCTGTCGACGCGCCAGGCCACGCTGGCCCTGGGCCGGCAGGCTCGCAGCCAGCCTGACACCGCGGCCCTGCAATACCTGCCGGCGCTGCTGCTGCTGAGCGGCGGCGGGCCCGAGCACGATGACGCCTGTGCCCGCGCCGCGGCCGCCGCCTTCGCTGCCAACCCATGACCGTTCACCGAAGCCTGGAGCGTGGTGGTTCGGGCCGGCGCGTTCTATGCGCGCCGGCAACAGCCCAGCTTCTTCCCGGAGATCCCGGTGGTGTTCCCGGTCGACAGCGCCCAGCGGCACGACCAGGTGCCGCTGCTGCTCAGCCCGGTCGGCTTCTCCAGCTACCGCGGCAACTGACGAGGGGCGCGCGCTTCAGGGCGCGAACGCGTCCACGCGGTCCGTGATCAGGCCGTCGATGCCGTCGGCGATGAGCTGCTCCGCCACCGGCACGTCGTTGACCGTGTAGACCAGCGCCCGCCAGCCCCGGTCGTGCAGCCACTCGATGAGCGCGCGGTCCATGACCCGCCAGTTCGTGATGACGGCCACGACCCCCAGCGCTTCGGCGACCTCCGGCCAGCCGTCCCACAGCGTGTCCAGCAGCAGGGCGCGGGGCAGGCCAGGCTCGGTGTCGCGGGCGGCGGCCAGCGCGTCGGGCTTGAAGCTGCTCAGCAGCGGCGGCACGTCCGCGCCGGCCCAGAGCCTGGCGGCCTCGCGCGCCACGGTGGCGCCGGTCAGCACCTCGGCGCCGGGGCAGGGCTTGATCTCGACGTTCAGTGCGCAGCCGTGGGCGATGCAGAACTGCGCGATCTGCGCGAAGGTGGGCAGCGGCTCGGCCGCGAAGGCCGGGCTGTGCCAGCTGCCGGCGTCCAGCAGCGCCAGGGCCTCCCAGTCCTGCTCCGCCGGCGAGCCGCTGCCGCTGGTGGTGCGCTCCAGCGTGTCGTCATGCAGAAGGAAGGCTTCGCCGTCGCGGCTGAGCTTCACATCGCATTCGAAGGCTCGGTAGCCGAACCCGGCCCCCAGCCGGAACGCGGCCAGCGTGTTCTCCGGGGCGAGCTTGCCGGCGCCGCGGTGCGCGAGCCACAAGGGGTAGGGCCAGGGGGGCATTCGCCCGATTCTGAAGGGAAATACCCCGCTGCGATAATTCCGCTCCTCTATGAACGCACCGCATCCCCTGATGCCGGCCGCCGCTGATGTGGCCGACACCGTCGCCCACGACGCCCCGCGCCTGCGCGAGATTCCGTACAACTACACGTCGTTCTCCGACCGCGAGATCGTGATCCGGCTGCTGGGCTCCCGGGCCTGGACGCTGCTGGACCAGCTGCGCGGCGAGCGACGCACGGGCCGATCCGCGCGCATGCTGTACGAGGTACTGGGCGACATCTGGGTGGTGCAGCGCAACCCGTACCTGCAGGACGACCTGCTGGACAACCCCAAGCGCCGCGTGCTGCTCATCGAAGCGCTGCAGCACCGGCTGGCCGAGGTGCAAAAGCGCCGCGACCCTGCAGGGGACCCCCAGCGTGACGCCGCCGTCGGCGAGCTGCTGCAGGCCGCGCGCGGCGCAGTGGCCGAGTTCGACAAGTTCTTCGACAGCACCGCGGCGCTGCGCAAGCGCGCCGCCAAGACGCTGGCCCGCCACACCGCCAAGGACAACATCAAGTTCGACGGTCTGTCCCGCGTGTCCCACGTGACGGATGCGACCGACTGGCGCGTGGAATATCCCTTCGTTGTGCTGACGCCCGACACCGAGGCCGAGATGGCCGGTCTGGTGGGCGCCTGCTTCGAGCTGGGCCTGACGGTCATCCCGCGTGGCGGCGGCACGGGCTACACGGGCGGCGCGGTGCCGCTGGTGTGGAACAGCGCCGTCATCAACACCGAGAAGCTGGAAGCGCTGCGCGGCGTCGAGATGCTGCGTCTGCCGGGCCTGGACCGGGACGTGCCGACCATCTTCAGCGAGGCCGGCGTCGTCACGCAGCGTGTGGCCGACATGGCCGAGGCCAACGGCTTCGTCTTCGCGGTGGACCCGACGTCGGCCGAGGCCAGCTGCATCGGCGGCAACGTGGCCATGAACGCCGGCGGCAAGAAGGCCGTGCTGTGGGGCACGGCGCTGGACAACCTGGCCAGCTGGAAGATGGTGACGCCCGAGGCCAAGTGGCTGGAGGTCCATCGCCTGAACCACAACCTCGGCAAGATCCACGACGTGGAGGTCGCGAGCTTCGAGCTGCGCTACTTCGACGCGTCGGGCAAGACGCTGGAGAAGACCGAGGTTCTCAACATCCCCGGCCGCGTGTTCCGCAAGGAAGGCCTGGGCAAGGACGTGACGGACAAGTTCCTCGCCGGCCTGCCGGGCATCCAGAAGGAGGGCTGCGACGGCCTCATCACCAGCGCGCGCTGGATCGTGCACCGCATGCCGGCGCACACGCGCACCGTGTGCCTGGAGTTCTTCGGCAACCCCAAGGACTGCGTGCCCAGCATCGTCGACATCAAGGACTACATGTTCTCGATCTCTGCCGGCACCGGCAAAGATGGAGAAGGACAGGGGCCCTCCCCTGTCCTGCTGGCCGGCCTGGAGCACCTGGACGACCGCTACCTGAAGGCGGTGGGCTACGCGACCAAGAGCAAGCGCGGCGGTTTCCCGAAGATGGTGCTGATCGGCGACATCGTCGGCGACGACGCGGACGCCGTGGCACGTGCCACATCCGAGGTCGTGCGCCTGGCCAACGGCCGCTCGGGCGAGGGCTTCGTGGCCGTCAGCGCCGATGCGCGCAAGAAGTTCTGGCTGGACCGCAAGCGCACGGCGGCCATCAGCAAGCACACGAACGCGTTCAAGGTGAACGAGGACGTCGTGATCCCGCTGCACCGCATGGGCGAGTACACGCTGGGCATCGAGCGCATCAACATCGAACTCAGCCTGCGCAACAAGCTGGAGCTGGTCACCGCGCTGCAGAGCCTGTTCACGGCGGGCCGGCTGCCGCTGGGCAAGACCGACGACGCGGGCGACATCCCCAGCGCCGAGCTGCTGGAAGACCGCGTGCAGCAGGCGCTGGCGCTGCTGCGCGACGTGGGCGAGCTCTGGCAGGGCTGGCTGGCCGGGCTGGACGCCGGCTTCTTCGAGCAGCTGCAGACCCATGAGCTGCGCGCGTCGTGGAAAACGCAGATCCTGAAAGCCCTGCAGAGCATCTTCAGCGGCGCGGCGTTCGAGCCGCTGCTGGCCGAATGCAAGCGCATCCACAAGGACGTGCTGCGCGGCCGCGTGTGGGTGGCGCTTCACATGCATGCCGGCGACGGCAATGTGCACACGAACATCCCGGTCAACAGCGACAACTACCAGATGCTGCAGACGGCCCACGAGGCCGTGGCCCGCATCATGACGCTGGCACGCAGCCTGGACGGCGTCATCTCCGGCGAGCATGGCATCGGCATCACGAAGATCGAGTTCCTGACCGACGCGGAACTCGCCAACTTCACCGAGTACAAGAAGAGAGTCGACCCGGAAGGCCGCTTCAACAAGGGCAAGCTGCTCAAGAGCGATGCGCTGCCGGCCGACCTTCGCAATGCCTACACGCCGTCCTTCGGCCTGATGGGGCATGAGTCGCTCATCATGCAGCAGAGCGACATCGGCGCCATCGCCAACTCGGTGAAGGACTGCCTGCGCTGCGGCAAGTGCAAGCCGGTCTGCGCCACGCACGTGCCGCGCGCCAACCTGCTCTACAGCCCGCGCAACAAGATCCTCGCGACGTCGCTGCTGGTCGAGGCCTTCCTGTACGAGGAGCAGACGCGCCGCGGCGTGTCCATCAAGCACTGGCAGGAGTTCGAGGACGTGGCCGACCACTGCACGGTCTGCCACAAGTGCCTGTCGCCGTGCCCGGTC
>JAYSCT010000072.1:0-24810 GCA_041914785.1 Roseateles sp. | reverse complement strand
GTGCTCAACGGCGTCAAGCAGTTCATCACCAGCGGCAAGCATGGCGACGTGGCCATCGTCATGGCCGTCACCGACAAGGCCGCCGGCAAGAAGGGCATCAGCGCCTTCCTCGTGCCCACCGCCACGCCCGGCTACACGGTGGCGCGCATCGAGGAGAAGATGGGCCAGCACAGCAGCGACACGGCGCAGATCCTGTTCGAGAACTGCCGCGTGCCCGCCGCCAACCGGCTGGGTGACGAGGGCCAGGGCCTGAAGATCGCGCTGTCGGGCCTGGAGGGCGGGCGCATCGGCATCGCGTCGCAGGCGGTGGGCATGGCCCGCGCGGCCTTCGAGGCAGCACTGCGCTACAGCCAGGACCGCGTCACCTTCGGCCAGCCCATCTTTCAGCACCAGGCGGTGCAGTTCAAGCTGGCCGACATGGCGACGCAGATCGAGGCCGCGCGCCAGCTGATCTGGCATGCCGCCAGCCTGAAGGACGCCGGCCGGCCCTGCCTGAAGGAAGCCGCCATGGCCAAGCTGTTCGCCAGCGAGATGGCCGAGCGCGTCTGCTCCGATGCCATCCAGATCCACGGCGGCTACGGCTACCTCAGCGACTTCCCCGTCGAGCGCATCTACCGCGACGTGCGCGTGTGCCAGATCTACGAGGGCACGAGCGAGGTGCAGAAGATCCTGATCGGGCGGGCGCTGGCCTGAGCGGGAGCAAGGGCGGCGCCGAAGTCGTGAAACTTCCACGCGGCGGCGGTTCGTGGCGCGATAAATTGAGCCATTACCCCAGACGAAGGAGACCGCCCCGATGTTTGCCAACCTCTCGATCGCCCAGCGCCTGGCCCTGTACCTGGGGCTGTCCGTCGCGCTGCAGGTCTACGTCATCGCCGGCGTGCTGTACGGCATGCCGGCCGGCTGGCTCATCGGCGGCTGCCTGGTGCTGGGCGGGCTGATCGCCTTCGTCTACCTGGACGGCGCCAAGAGCGTCGGCACCTTCCTGACCGACCTGCTCAGCGGCGCCCACCGCATGAGCGACGGCGACCTGCGCGAGGACATCCCGCTGCGCGGCAACTCCAGCGCGCGGGCCGGCATGTCGGCACTCGTGAAGCTGCAGGACACGCTGCGCAGCATGATGAGCACGCTGCGCGACGGCGCCGAGCAGGTCAACACGGCGGCCACCGAGATCGCGGCCGGCAACCTCGACCTGTCGCAGCGCACCGAGCAGGGCAGCGCCGACCTGCAGCAGGCCGCCAGCTCCATGCGCCAGATGACCGAGGCCGCCCGCCACAGCAGCGAGGCGATGGACGAGGCCAGCGCGCTGGCGCAGAGCACGTCGGCGCAGGCCCGCCAGAGCGGCGCCGTGGTGCTGAACGCGGTCGAGGCGATGAACGGCGTCAGCCAGAGCAGCCGCAAGATCGCCGACATCATCGGCGTCATCGACGGCATCGCGTTCCAGACCAACATCCTCGCGCTCAACGCCGCGGTGGAGGCGGCGCGGGCCGGCGAGCAGGGGCGCGGCTTCGCGGTCGTGGCCTCCGAGGTGCGCTCGCTGGCCGGCCGCAGTGCCGAGGCGGCCCGGGAGATCAAGTCGCTGATCAGCGCCAGCGTGGAACAGGTGGATGCCGGGTCGAGGCTGGTGAACGACGCCGGCACGCAGATGCAGGACGTCGTCGCCAACGTGGAGCGGGTGGCCCACCTCATCAAGGACGCCACCGAGCTGGCCCGCACGCAGAGCGCCGGGCTGCGCGAGATCGCCGACTCGGTGGACCGGCTGGACCAGTCCATGCAGCAGAACGCCGCGCTGGTGGAGGAGGGCGCCGCCGCGGCCGAGAGCCTGAAGTCGCAGGCCGGCCGGCTCAACGAGCTGGTGGGCCGCTTCAGGACCCGCTGAGCGAGCCGAACGCGCGGTCCAGCACCTCGCTGGACGCCACCAGCGCCTCGCGCTCGGCGCGGTCCATCACCGGCAGCGCGGCCGGCCGGGCGCCGCCCGCGCCCACCAGCGCCGGCAGCGACAGCGCGATGCCGTCGTCCTGCACGCGGCTGACCGGCAGCAGCCGCCGCTCGTCGTTGACGATGCAGCCGATCAGCTCCGCCGTCACGAGGCCGATGGCGTGGTTGGTGGCGCCCTTGCGGCGGATGACCTCGTAGGCCGCGCGGCGCACCGCCTGGGCCAGCGCCGGTTCCTCGTCGACGCGCCAGCCGGGCCAGTCGCGCAGCGCCACGCCGCCCACCCGCGCGCCGGACCACAGCGCCACCGACGAGTCGCCATGCTCGCCCACCACCTGGGCATGCACCGACTGCGGCGACACGCCCAGGCGCGTCGCCAGCCGCTCGCGCAGCCGCGCCGTGTCCAGCAGCGTGCCGGTGCCGATGACGCGCTCCGGCGGCAGCCCGCTGGCCGCCTGCACGACGCGGGTCAGCACGTCCACCGGGTTGGTGACGACGAGCACGATGCCGGGGAAGCCCGCCAGCGCGCGGCCGATGCCGGCGGCGATGCGGGCGTTGTCGCGCAGCAGGTCCAGCCGGCTTTCGTCCGGCCGGCCGTTGCGGCCCGCGGCGAGCACGACGATGTCGGCCTCGCGCATCTTCGCCAGCGGCACGGCGCGCACGTCGCAGGCCGGGTAGAAGGCCGCGCCGTCGGCCAGGTCCATGGCCTCGCCCTCGGCGACGTCGCTGCGCTGGTCGTTCAGCCAGAGTTCGCCGGCGTGGCCGGCCAGCAGGGTGGAGAACGCGACGCTGGTGCCAACCCAGCCCGTGCCGATGATGCCGATGCGTGCTTTCATGCGCCCAGTATGGACGCTCGCGGCCCTGGTTATCCTGCCGCCCCATGTACGCGACCTTCTTCGGCCTGCGGCAAGCGCCGTTCTCGATCGCGCCGGACCCGCACTACCTGTTCATGAGCGAGCGCCACCGCGAGGCGCTGGCCCACCTGCTGTACGGCCTGGACGGCGGCGGCGGCTTCGTGCTGCTGACTGGCGAGATCGGCGCCGGCAAGACCACCGTGTGCCGCTGCTTCCTGGAGCAGATTCCGGCGAACTGCAACGTCGCCTACATCTTCAACCCCAAGCTCACCGTCCACGAGCTGCTGCAGGCGATCTGCGACGAGTTCCACGTGGCCGTGCCGGCCGGCGCGTTGACGGTGAAGGACTACGTCGACCCGCTGAACGCCTTCCTGCTGGCCCAGCACGCGGCCGGGCGCAACAACGTGCTCATCATCGACGAGGCGCAGAACCTGTCGGCCGACGTGCTGGAGCAGCTGCGCCTGCTGACCAACCTGGAGACGGCCGAGCGCAAGCTGCTGCAGGTGGTGCTGATCGGCCAGCCGGAGCTGCGCGACATGCTGGCGCGGCCCGAGCTGGAGCAGCTGGCGCAGCGCGTCATCGCGCGCTTCCACCTCGGCGCGCTGTCCGAGGCCGAGACGGCGCAGTACATCCGCCACCGCCTCACCGTGGCCGGCCTCACCGGCGCGCTGCCGTTCGACGGCCGGGCGCTGCGCCTCATCCACCAGCTCACGCGCGGCGTGCCGCGCCGCATCAACCTGCTGTGCGACCGCGCGCTGCTGGGCGGCTACGCGGGCGGGCAGGCACAGGTGGGCGCTGCCATCGTGCGCCAGGCCGCGGCCGAGGTGTTCGACACCCGGCCCGTGCGCCGCCGCCGGCACAGGTGGCGGCCGGCGGCCATCGGCATGGCGGTGGCATCCGCGGCCATTGCCGGCGCGGGGCTGACCTGGGCGCTGCAGCAGCACTGGCAGGCCGGGCGGGCGCAGAAGGCGGCCGCCGTGGCGGCAGCGGCCTCCGCGGCCTCCGCCGCTCCAGCGCCGGCCAGCGCAGCCTCGGCCGCCGCGCCTGCTGCCAGTGCGGCCTCCCAGCCCGCGCCCGCCGCGAGCGCGCCCGAGCTGCTGCGGCTGGCCGACTGGGCCCCGCGCGACGGCGACGCCTGGGCCGCGCTGGCCCAGCGCTGGGGCCTGCCGCTGCCGGCCCAGGCCGACCCCTGCGCCACCGCCGCGCAGCGCGGCCTGCAGTGCTACCGCAGCGGCAACGGCAGCCTGTCGCTGATCCGCCTGATGGACCGCCCCGTGCTGCTGACGCTGCAGCGCCCCGGGCAGCCGCCGGCCTTGGCCGCGTTGGTGGGGCTGGACGGCGCGCATGCCACGCTGCTGGTGGACGGCCGGCCGCGCCGCGTCGCGCTGGCCGAGCTGGCGCCGGCCTGGCGCGGCGAGTTCACGACCTTCTGGCGTGTGCCCCCCGGTTACGCCAGCCGCGCCGAAAGCATGGGCCCGCTGCGCGACTGGATGGCGGCGCAGCTGGCCGCCATCGCCGGCACACCGGCGCCGACGCAGCGCCCCGCGGTGGCCGAGCTGACGCGCCAGGTGCAGGCCTTGCAGGCCAGCCAGGGCCTGCAGCCCGACGGCCGCGTGGGCCCCGTCACGCTGATGCAGATCAACCGCGCGGCCGGCGTGGCCGAGCCGCACCTCGACGCGGCACGCTGAACGCGAGAGAACGCCATGTCCTACATCCTCGACGCCCTGCGCCGTGCCGAAGCCGACCGCGAACGCGAGCGCGGCCAGGTGCCGGGCCTGCACAGCACGGCCCCGGTGACCGGCGCCGCGGCTGCCGCCCGGTCGCGCCGCTGGCTGCCTTGGGCCGGCGCGGGCCTTCTGCTGCTGGCCGGCATCGGCGCCGGCAGCTGGTGGGCCGGTGCCCCGCGCGACGCGGCCGTGCCGCCACCACCGCCCGCCGCGCCGCTGCCTGCCGCCCCGGCGCCCGCGCCGGTCGCGCTGCCTGCACCCGCACCCGCCCCGGTGCCGTCGGCCCCGCCGGCGTCCGCCTCGCCCTATCTGCCGCCCGCGCCGCCGCCGGTGCCCGTGGCCGCCACGCCGGCCCCCACGCCGCCGCCAGCGCCTACGGTGCCGGCTGTCGAAGCGCGCATCCCGCGGCTCGCCGAGCTGCCCGAGAGCGTGCGCCGCGAGCTGCCCAAGCTGGTCATCAGCGGCTCGGTGTACTCGGAGGACCCGGCCAGCCGCTTCGTCATCATCAACGGCGAGGTCATGCGCGAGGGCGGCAAGCCCGGCGCCGACCTGGTGCTGGAGAAGATTGCCCCGCGCGAGCTGGTGCTGCGCTTCAGGGGGCAGCGCTACCGGCAGCCGGTCTGAGCGGCGGGGCCGCCTCGCCCCACAAGATTGAGGAACACGCCGCCGATTGCGCGGCCGGTCGACGCGGGCGGTTGAACCTTTTCCGCGACAGTTGGAGCCCTCGCATCGCGGCGCGGTGCGAGGGCTCGTTCGTTTTTCACGGCAGGGGGGCGGCGGGATCGCGGCTCCGTTCAGACCGGTTCCTAGACTGTCTGCGCTTCGCGGCCGCCGTTTGGCGCAAGCCTCGCCGGGGCGGGCAAGTTTCAACAAGGAACACAAGATGACGATATCAAAGCCTTTGCAGTTCAACGCGCTGGTGATTGCTTGCGCACTGGCCCTGACCGCCTGCGGCGGCGGTGGCAGCGACAGCACGACCGCGCCCGGCCCGGGCCCGGTCGCCGTCTCCAACCCCATCACCGTCACGCCGTCGCTGGGTCAGTTCTCGGCCGGCACCGTGGTGGTGGCCTACAAGCTCGACGGCACGACGGAAATCGCGCGGGGCACGGTGGACGCGAACGGCGTCGCCAAGATCGACCTGGGCAGCCATACCGGTCCTGTCGTCGTCAGCGTGCAGGGCGGCGCGGGCGTGACCTATTTCGACGAGAACACCAAGACCAACGTCAACTTCCCCGCCGGGCAGACGCTGTCGGCCGTGGCGCCGGCTGGCACGGCCCTGGTGGGCGTGACGCCGCTGACCGAGGCGGCCAAGCAGCAGCTGGCGGCGGCCACCGGCGGCATCGCCGCCGCCACCGATGCCACCATCGGCGCTGCCAACAAGACCGTGGCCGCCGCCTTCGGCCTGGCCGACGCGCTGACGCCGCCGGTCCTCATCAAGGACGCCTCGGCCAAGAACACCGACAACAGCGACGCCGGCCGCTACGCACTGGTGCTGGCCGTGCTGGCCGGCAGCGGCGACGCCGGCGTGCCCGCCCACGAGGCCGTCGCGGCGCTGGCCAAGGACTTCGCCGCCGACGGCAAGCTCGACGGCAAGGGCACCGGCGGCGGCGCCGTCGGCAAGGTCGACGTGGCCAAGCTGACCACCCAGTACGGCGACATGCTGGCCGCCGCCGCCAAGACCTTCGCCAAGCCCGACGTCGCCGCGGTCATCGAGGCCGAGGCCGCCGCCAAGCTCGTCAACATCGTCACGGCGCCCAAGGCGCCGGACGCCAACACCAACGGCATCAAGGCGGCGCGCGACGTCATCGCCGATGTGCGGCTGTCGGCCAGCATCGCCGACGGCCAGCTCCAGGCCACCGGCAAGGCGATCGCCGACGCGGTGACGGCCGTCGACGACAGCACGCGCCTGGCCATCCAGCACTATGAGCTGCTCAGCATGGGCGGCACCTTCATGTGGTCGCTGCTGCAGGGCGACACCTCGGGCATGGTGTCGCGCGCGCCAACGGCCGTCGGCTGGACCAAGCGCTTCTACGGCACGGGCAGCCGCCCGGTCATGGACTGCTTCAGCGACACCGCTGCGCCGGCACAGACGACCCGCGTCGTCTGCAACTACGCCCGCGCCCAGGGCCGCAACGCCGACAAGCCGCTGGAGTGGAGCCGCTTCCGCGTGGTCTTCACGCGCGCCGCGACCGCGAACGACTTCAACTGGGACGCGCTCGCCCAGGCCTCCACCAACGGCACGTTCGCCGACGGCGACGTGACCAACCTGCCGTTCGGCACCGAGCAGGACGGCGTCATGCACTTCGAAGTCGCCGAGCCGACCACCGCGCAGGCCGCGACCATGGCCAAGGCCTCGATCAAGGGCGCGATGCCCTACGGCATGCGCACGCTGGCGACCGACAAGCAGGACCTGGACCTCACCGTCAACGCCTCGCTCGCGGAGCTGACCACGGGCGTCATCGCCGACGCTACCGTCAGCGGCGCGATGGTGCGCACCGTGGGCGGCAAGACGGCCAAGGTCGAGTTCCTGCCCGACTCCAAGGTCGCCGTCGACGAGGCCAAGAGCTCGGTCGTCGCCAACCTTGGCTTGAAGGCCACCGTGGGCGACTACACGCTGACCGGTGCGTTGAACCTGAGCGACACCGCAACGCTGCAGGCCGCCACGCCGACGCCCGTCACCGCCAAGTTCACCGGCTCCGTGGTGGGCACCGCGGGTGACACGGCCAGCATCGACGCCACGCTCAAGGTCAACAAGCTCGACACCGTGGGCAACCTGGACGCGGGTTCCGTGTCACTGGCCGCCAAGGTCACCACCAAGGCGGGCCTCGTGGTGCAGCTGGCCGTGGGCGCCGACCGCCCGGAAGCGGGCAAGGACGTCAGCAACGTGACGATCACCCAGCAGTTCACGAGCGGCACGACCGAACGCAAGGTCAGCCTGGCGGCCAAGATCACCGCCGGCGTGCTGGACGGCCCGCTGACGATCACCGCCAGCCGCAACGGCCTGGCCGTGACCGCCACGATCACCCGCGGCAGCGACGGCAAGCTGACCGGCTCGATCAAGGCCGGCGACCAGGAGGTCGGCACGGTGTCGGGCTCGCAGATCAACTACAAGGACGGCACGACCGAGAGCCTGGGCTGACCCCCGGCTCAACCGACGCCAGCAAGTCCTGCGAGGCCCGCGGCACCCGCCGCGGGCCTTTTTTCCACCGACGTGACGCCATGCCATCCCTTGCACCTTTTCTGTCCCGCGGGCGCCGCCTGGCGCCGTGGGGCCTTGCCTTGCTGGCCGCCGCGCTGGCGGTGCCGGCGGCGGCCGGCACGCTGGCCGACGTGCTGGCCGACAACCCGGCCCGCATCGCGCCCGCCGGCATCCGCCTGCAGGCGCAGGCCGGGGTCGACGCCTTCAGCGACCCCGCCGCGCTGCTGCGGCTGGACGACGACGACTGGGGACGCGACGCGCGCAGCCGCCATGGCAGCAACCACGCGCAGCTGGCCGCCAGGGCCGCCGTCGGCGTGGAGGCCGGCGGCTGGCGCCTGCAGGCGTTGACGCGCAGCGGCGGCGTCGCGCAGGCCAGTGCCGACGCGGTGCGCCTGCTCAGCCTGCTCAACCGGGGCGAGCCCCCCGGCAGCGGCGAGCGTTTCGGCCTCGACTACCGGCTGGATTTCTGGCGCGCCAGCGGCCTGGCCATCGGCCGCGGCTGGCGCTGGACGCCGGCGGCGGGCCAGCAGCTGGACGTGGGCGTCTCGCTGCAGTACCTGGCGCGTCTCGAGCTGCTGCGTGAAGCCTTCAGCGGCACGGCCACGCCGGCCGGGACCGACCGCATGCTGTTCGACGGCCAGCATCTGCGCGCCGGCAACCGCATGCGCACCGACGATCCGAGCCGGTTCAACCCCTTCGTGCGCGACGGACGGCCCGGCGGCCACGGCCGGGCGCTGGACCTCGGCGCGCGCTGGACGCTGTCGCCGCACTGGCAACTGGAGCTGGCCGGCTTC
Source organism: Roseateles sp. (assembly GCA_041914785.1). Lineage (GTDB taxonomy): Bacteria > Pseudomonadota > Gammaproteobacteria > Burkholderiales > Burkholderiaceae_C > Pelomonas. The sequence continues at coordinate 16,304 of JAYSCT010000072.1, read as the reverse complement.
GACCTCGCCGCGCGGCTGGACGGGCGCGACATGCCCGAGTCGCTGCGCGTCGGCCGCTTCCTGTACGACGGCGAGGGCCGGCTGATCGGCAACGCCGACGGTGCCGCTGCCGTGCAGGGGCAGGACCGCCGCACCGACCTGCGCCTGCGCCCCGCGGCGCGCTGGGTCGGCCGCCTCGGCTGGCAGCAGGCGGCGTGGCAACTCGAGCTGCTGTGCCAGTCGCAGGCCGGCGTGCGGCAGGTCGAACTGGGCGGCCGGCGCCAGCTGGGCGATGGCGGCTACTGGGTCGGCGCGTCGATGACGGCGCGCAACCCCGCGCTGGGCCTGAGCGCCGGCAACGACTGGTTCAGCGTCGGCCTGGTCGTCAGCAACCCGCGCACCGCCGACGCGCGGGCGCTGGGCGCGGTGGTGCGGGTGAACGTGCCGCTGTAGGCCCGGTCAAGGCCTCACCGGGCGCCGGGCTCAACGCGGCGAGGTGACGGCGGCGGCGCCTGGCCCTCGGGCGGGCGCCGCTCGACGAGCACGGTCGGCGCCGTGCGGCCACGCGGTTCGCACCGCACGGAGAGCTCCGCGACGGGGCGCCGGTCGACGACCGGCTGCGGATGGCGGATGAAGACCATCGGCGTCAGCGGATCGCCGTCGCCCAGCGGCCGAACCGCGGCGCCAGGCGCCAGCCGTCCTCGCCCAGCCAGTCGGCCGCCACCAGCACATGGTGGGCGCGGCCGATGAGCTGTTCGCGCGGCACGGTGCCGATGAAGCGCGAGTCCTCGCTGTTGTCGCGGTTGTCGCCCAGCATGAAGTAGCGGCCCGGCGGCACGGTGAACTCGGCCATGTCGCGCCGCGCGGCCAGCGCCGGCAGCCATTGCACGGCGTGCGGGCGGCCGGCGAGGTCCTCGGTCTGGCGCACGGCGTCCACCACCCAGCCGGGGGCCACCGTCTCGCCGTGCGTCTGCGCGCCGGCATAGCCCAGCGGCTGGCCGTTCAGCACGACGACGTCGCCCTGCATCGCGACACGGTCGCCCGGCACGCCCACGATGCGCTTGATGAGCCGCGTGCCGTCCTTGGGCGAGCGGAACGTGACGACGTCGCCGCGCTGCGGCTCACCGAGGTGGAGCAGCGGCACGTCGGTCAGCGGCAGCTTGAGGTCGTAGGCGAGCCGGTTGACGAGCACCACGTCGCCCTCCAGCAGCGTGGGCCGCATGGACGCGGTCGGGATGGGGTTCCAGTCCGCCACGGCGGTGCGGAACACCGCCAGACCCAGCAGGAACACGAGGAAGCCACGGTTGGCCTTGAGGGTGCGCAGGAGCTTGTTCATGTCGTGCATCCTGCGCGCGCCGTGTTGCCGGCGCTCCCGGTGTCGGGCGAATGGCCGGCCGGAGCGGATGACTGGCAGCCGGCGCGCATCGGCGGCGCTGGCGTCAGCGCTGATGCTGGTGCCAGCCCCGGCTGGCGAGTGGGGTCTGGGGCGCTTGCGCGCCTGGGGCTCAGGCCGGAGGGTCTTTGGCGCGCGTGCGCGACACGGCCGTCATGATGCCGATGCCGGCGACGATGAGGCAGGCGATGGCCACGTAGGTGACGGCCAGGCCCGCCGTGAGCAGTGCCCACGCGATGCCGCCCAGCAGCACCGCCAGTCCCAGGATGTAGAGGGCGAACGACATGGTGCCTCCGTGTTGGTGATGTGTCGGGCCACTTTAGGCCGCGGTGCGGTGGGCGCCGGTCGGACGGCCCTGCAGGCCGCGGTAGGCTGCTTCCTACCGGGATTGCTCGCCTTCACCGGCAGGGTGGGCTCGGTGGGCTGGCTATCGTGCGGCCATCACTGTGACTTCGGGGACGCAGGCATGCTCAGGAATTCGACGCGGTCAGGGCTCATCGGCCTGGTGGGCTGGCTGGCGGTCACGTTCGTCGCGGCCGCCGCCGGCGCGGTCGCGTCCATCGATGCACCGGTCTTCTACGGCCAGCTGGACAAGCCCGGCTGGGCGCCGCCGGCCTGGGTGTTCGGGCCGGTGTGGTCGGTGCTCTACACGCTGATCGGCATCGCGGCGTGGCTGGTGTGGCGCGAGCGTCCGTCGCGGCGCGTGGATGGCGCGCTGGGCCTGTATGTCGCGCAACTGGTGGCGAACGCGCTGTGGTCGTGGCTGTTCTTCGGCTGGCACCAGGGCGCGCTGGCGTTTGCGGAGGTGCTGCTGCTGTGGCTGCTGATCGTCGCCACGACCGCGGCGTTCTGGCGCCTGCACCGTGGCGCGGCGCTGCTGTTCCTGCCCTATCTGGCGTGGGTCAGCTTTGCGTCGGCGCTGACCTGGGCCGTCTGGCAGCGCAATCCGGGCCTGCTGTAGCCGCCGGAGGGCTGCCGCCGGAGACCCCGACGGTAAACTCCCTCGATGCCTTTTTTGCTCGCCCTCGACAGCGCTACCGACACGATGGCCGTGGCCCTCGTGACGCCGGCGCAGACGACGGTGTTCGAGGCGGCGGGCGGCGCCCAGGCGTCGGCGCGGCTGCTGCCCGAGATCCATGCGCTGCTGGCCGGAGCCGGCATCGCGATGGCGCAGCTGGAGGCCGTCGCCTTCGGCCAGGGGCCGGGCGCGTTCACCGGGCTGCGCACCGCCTGCGCGGTGGCCCAGGGCCTGGCATTCGGGCTGGGCCGGCCCGTGCTGGCCATCGACAGCCTGATGCTGGTGGCCGAGGACGCCCGCGCGCAGGGCGCCGGCGACGACGTCTGGGTGGCCATGGATGCCCGCATCGGCGAGATCTACGCGGCGCGCTACCGCTGGAGCGGCGATGCCTGGCAGGTGATCGAACCACCGGCGCTGTACGCGCCCGACGCGCTCGCCGCCCGCTGGGGCCGGCCGGCCGCGGTGGCCGGCACGGCGCTGACCGAATACGCCGCCGCGCTGGGCGAGCACGCGAATGCCTGGCCGCAGGCCCGGTCCCGCGCCGCGGCGCTGGGTGCGCTGGCGCTGGCCGCCTGGCAGCGTGGCGAGGCGCTGGATGCCGCTGACGCGCTGCCCGTCTACGTGCGCGACAAGGTCGCATTGACGACAGCCGAGCGCGAGCAGAAGGCCCTGGCCTCATGAATGCGCAACTGGACCGCACCCAGCCGCCCTGGGAAGCCGACGGCATGCGCGTGCCCGACCTGACCGAGGTCATGGCCATCGAGCGCCAGGCCTACCCGGTGCCGTGGACGCATGGCAATTTCGTCGATTCGCTGGCCGCCGGCTACCCGGCCGAGGTGCTGCGCGGCCCGCGCGCCCGAGCCCCCGCCGGGCCGCCCCAGGCGGGCTCGCCCCCGTCGGCGGGCGGGCTGGGCGCAGCCCGGCCCTGGGGGCAGTCGGAACTGTTGGGCTACTGGGTGGCCATGCCGGGCGTGGACGAGTTGCACCTGCTCAACATCACCGTGGCGCCGGCCTGGCAGGGGCGCGGCCTGGCCGTCGTCATGCTGGACCGGCTCGTCACCGCCTGCCGCCAGCGCGGCCTCACACAGCTGTGGCTGGAGGTGCGCGTCGGCAACGAGCGGGCGCGCGAGGTCTATCGCCGCTACGGCTTCGCCGAGGTCGGCAAGCGCCGCGCCTACTACCCGGTGATCGAGGGGCCGCGCGAGGATGCGGTGCTGATGAGCCTGATGGTGGCGGCATGACGGGTGACGGGCTGGCATGACCTGGGACGAGCGCCAACGGGCCATGCTGGCCGAGATGGGCTTCCGGCTGCCGCCGCGCGCGGTCGAGGCCGCCGCGGCCGATGATGCCGAGGGCAGCGACGTCGCCGTCGCCGAACGCGCCGCGCCGCCCGCGCCGGTGGTGGCGCGCGCACCGGTGGCCGCGCCCGTCGCCGCACCGATGGCTGCGCCTGTTGCCGCACCGGTCGCGCCGCCGCGCGTGGCCGCGCCGGTGCCTGCCAGCTTTGCAGACTTGGACGGTGCCGCGCTGCGCGAGGCCGTCGCCACCTGCCGCGCCTGCGGCCTGTGCGAGCAGCGCCGCCACGCCGTCTACGGCAACGGCGCCGTGCAGCAGGCGCAGTGGCTGGTCGTCATGGACCCGCCGGACGACGCCGACGACGCCTCCGGCGACGCGCTGGGCGGTGATGCCGGCCGGCTGATGGACCGCATGCTGCTGGCCGCCGGCCACACGCGCCGGGGCGAGGCCGCCACGGCCTTCGTGACGCCCATCGTCAAGTGCCGCCCGCCGCGCGGCCGCGCGCCGCAGCCGGCCGAGCTGGACGCCTGCGAGGCCGTGCTGGCCCGCCAGGTGGCGCTGCTGCAGCCCCGGCTCGTGCTGGCCATGGGCCTGCAGGCCGCGCGCCGGCTCACGGGCCTGGCCGAGCCGCTGGGCAGGCTGCGTGGCCGCGTGCATGAGTGGCAGGGGCTGCCGGTGGTGGTGACCTACCCGCCGGCCTACCTGCTGCGCTCGCCCGCCGACAAGGCCGGCGCCTGGGACGACCTGCGCCTGGCCCTGCGGACGACGCCGTGAACGCGCTCGACAACGCCGACCTCGAACGCCAGGCGCTGGACGCGGCGCGTTTCCGCATGCTGGCCGACCACGTGCCGGCCTGGATCGCGCTGTACGGCGCGGCGGACCACCGCTGCCTGTTCGCCAACCGCGGCTATGCCGAGGCGTTCGGGCTGACGCAGGACTCCATCGTCGGCCTGCATTTCAGCGAGATCGTCGGCGCGGCCGCCTACGAGCAGGTGCGGCACTGGGTGGATGAGCTGGTGCGGGAGCTGCGGCCGGTCGTCTACGAGCGCGAGCTGGTGCAGCCGGGCGGCGAGTGGGCCTGCCTGGAGATCCACCTGATCCCGCAGTTCGACGAGGCCGGCGTGCTGATGGGCAGCTGGGTGCTGGTCTACGACATCACCCGCCACCGCCTGGCCGAGCGGCGCCTGCGCGAGTCCGAGGCGCGGCTGCACAAGTTCATGCAGGCCACCGTGGAAGGCATCCTGTTCCACCGCGACGGCTACATGACCGACGTGAACCAGCGGCTGTGCGCGATGACGGGCTGGCCGGCGGAGGCGCTGATCGGCCAGCATGTGCTGTCCTACGTCGTCGACGACGAGCTGGCCAAGGTGCGCGAAGTGATGATGCAGGCGCAGGAACTGCGCTACGAGACCGCCATCAAGCACCGCGACGGCTCGCGCATCCCGGTGGAGCTCATCATGCGCACCATCGAGCACGATGGCGAGCGGCTGCGCATGGCCGTGGTGCGCGACATCAGCGACCGCCTGGCCAGCGAGGCGCGCATCCAGCACCTGGCCCACCACGACTCGCTGACCGGCCTGCTCAACCGCGCGGCCTTCATGGAGCGCATGGGCAGCCTGCTGAAGCGGGCCGAGCGCCGCGGCGAGATGCTGGCGCTGCTGTTCATCGACCTGGACAACTTCAAGCGCGTCAACGACTCGCTGGGTCATCTGGAGGGCGACCAGGTGCTGACGACGGTGTCGGAGCGCATCACGGGCGCGCTGCGGGGCAGCGACCTGGTGGGGCGCTTCGGCGGCGACGAGTTCGTCGTGCTGCTGACCGACCTGACCAGCCGTGCCGACATCATCGTCGTGCTGGAGGCGCTGCTGTCCGTCGTCGAGGTGCCGGTGAGGGCCGATGGCCGCGCACTGTCCGTCACGCCGTCCATCGGCGTGGCCGTGTTCCCGGACGACGGCCGCCAGGCCGACGAGCTCATCCAGCATGCCGACACGGCCATGTACCGCGCCAAGGCCCGCGGCCGCGCGACCTACCAGTTCTTCGAATCGGCGCTGGCCGAGACGGCCTATGCCGACCTGGTGCTGGAAGCCGAGCTGGCGCAGGGCCTGACGCGCAACGAGTTCGAGCTGTTCTTCCAGCCGCAGGTGGAGGCGACGACGGGCCAGCTCTCCGGCGCCGAGGCGCTGCTGCGCTGGCGCCACCCGCAGCGCGGGCTGCTCAGCCCCGACGCGTTCATCTTCGTCGCCGAGCGCCACCGCCTGATGCTGGCGCTGGGCGAGTGGGTCATGCGCGAGGCCGCCGCCACCGCGCGGCGCTGGCGCGAGCAGGGGCTCACGCAGGGCCATGGGCCCATGCGCATCGCCGTGAACCTGTCGCGCATGCAGTTCAACCTGGACGGCTTCGCCGACACGGTACAGCGCGTGCTCGACGAGTCCGGCGCCCAGGGGCAGTGGCTGGAGCTGGAGCTGACCGAGCGCATGCTGATCGAGGACATCGAGCACGCGCCCGCCACGCTGGCGCAGCTGCGCGCGCTGGGGCTGACCGTGTCGGTGGACGATTTCGGCACGGGCTACACGTCGCTGGCCCACCTGACCGAGCTGCCGCTGGACAAGCTCAAGATCGACCAGAGCTTCACTGCCCGCCTGCCCGACGACGTCGGCGCGCAGGCCATCACGCGCGCCATCGTGCAGATGGCCGTGGGCCTGGGGCTGACCGTCACCGCCGAAGGCGTGCGCAGCGCCGCGCAGTGGCAGCTGCTGTCGGCCTGGGGTTGCCAGCAGTTCCAGGGCGAGCTGGTGGGCTCCCCCATGTCGGCCAGTGACTTCGAGGCCTGGGTCAAGGCGCGTTGAGAATGCCGCATGTCCGCGCCTGACCTCTCCCCGCCCCTGACCGCGCTGATCCGCCAGGCCATTGCCGGCGCCGGCGGCTGGCTGCCGTTCGACCGCTTCATGGCCATGGCCTTGTACGAGCCGGGCCTGGGCTACTACACCGGCGGCCGGCGCAAGTTCGGCCTGCTGCCGTCGCAGGGGTCGGACTTCGTCACCGCGCCCGAGATGTCGCCGCTGTTCGGCCGCGCGCTGGCCCGCCAGGTCGCGCAGGCGCTGCGCGCCAGCGGCTGCACCGAGGTGATGGAGTTCGGTGCCGGCTCCGGCGCGCTGGCCGCGCACCTGATCGCCGAGCTGGATGCGCTGGGCGCCGGCCTGGCGCGCTACCGCATCGTCGAGCTGTCGGCCGAGCTGCGCGAGCGCCAGCGCGAGCGGCTGGTCGCGGGGGGGGACCGCGTCGAGTGGCTGGATGCGCTGCCCGAGCACATCGACGCGGTCGTCGTCGGCAACGAGGTGCTGGACGCGATGCCCGTGCAGCTGATCGCGTTCGACGGCCAGACGTGGCGCGAGCGCGGCGTCGTCGTCGCTGGCGAGGGCTTTGCCTTCGAGGATCGCGAGAGCATGCTGCGCCCGCCCCTCGAGACGGGCTTCGTGCCCGACACCGTCACCGAGATCCACCCGCAGGCCGAGGCCTTCATGCGCACGCTGGCGCGCAAGCTGCGGCGCGGCGCGGCCTTCTTCATCGACTACGGCTTCCCCGAGGCCGAGTACTACCACCCGCAGCGCCGCGGCGGCACGCTGATGTGCCACCAGGGCCACCTGGCCGACGCCGACCCGCTGGTGGCCGTGGGCGACAAGGACATCACGGCGCACGTCAACTTCACCGGCATCGCGCTGGCGGGGCAGGACGCCGGCCTCGTCGTGCTGGGCTACACCAGCCAGGCCAACTTCCTGCTCAACTGCGGCATCGCCGAGCTGCTGCAGGGCGCCAGCCTCGGCGAGCGGGCGATGGCGCACCGCCTGCTGGCTGAGCACGAGATGGGCGAGCTGTTCAAGGTGGTGGGCTTCGCGCCGCTGAATGCGCCGTTCGACGCCGTGGGATTCGAGCGCGGAGACCGGTCCCACAAACTCTGAAGGAGTGCGGGCATGAAGGCCTGGTGGTTGCTGCTGCTGTGTGCGCCGGCGCTGGCGCAAGACCTGAACGCCGGCCGGCAGCTGGCCGCCACCTGCGCCAACTGCCACGGCACGCACGGCCGGCCACGCGGCACCGCCATGCCGCCGCTGGCCGGCATGAAGGCCGACGTGATGCTGGAGCTGCTGGCCGACTACCGTAGCGGCCGCCAGCCGGGCACCGTGATGCCGCAGATCACCAAGGGCTACACCGAGGCGCAGCTGCGCCTCGTGGCGGCCTATTTCTCGTCACTCCCCGCCGCGCAGGCCAGGCCATGATCGGGCGCCGTCACCTCGTGGCAGCCGGCGGCCTGGCGCTGGCGGGTTGCGCGGCGACCGGCGGCACGGCGCGGCTGGGCCGCGTCGTCGTCGTGGGTGGCGGCTTCGGCGGCGCGACGGCGGCGCGCTACCTGAAGCTGTGGGGCGGCGCCGACGTCGACGTGACGCTGGTGGAGCGCCACGAGGGCTTCATCTCCTGCCCCATGTCCAACCTCGTCGTCGCCGGTGTGCGCGAGCCGCTCAGCATCGCCCACGGCTACGCGGGCCTGGAGGCGCAGGGCGTGCAGCGCGTGCGCGGCGACGTCGTCGCCGCCGACCCCGCAGGCAGGACCGTGCGGCTGGCCGGCGGCGAGACGCTGCACTGGGACCGCCTCATCCTCGCGCCGGGCATCGACTTCACGCTGGACGGCATTCCCGGCCTCGCCGCCGCCTACGACAGCGGCCGCGCCCTGCATGCGTGGAAGGCCGGCGCGCAGACGCTGGCGCTGCGCCGCCAGCTGGCCGACCTGCCGGACGGCGGCGTCGTGCTGATGAGCATCCCCAAGGCGCCGTACCGCTGCCCGCCGGGGCCCTACGAGCGCGCGTGCCTGATCGCGTCCTTCCTGCGCCGGGCCAAGCCGCGCGCCAAGCTGCTGGTGCTGGACGCCAACCCCGAGGTGCAGAGCAAGAAGGCGCTGTTCGAGCGCGCATTCGCGCAGCACCATGCCGGGGTGCTGGAGTACCGGCCCAATGCCGAGCTGAAGGAAGTGGCCGGCGGCGTCGCGCGCTTCGAGTTCGAGGACGTGAAGGCCGACGTGATGAACCTGATCCCGCCGCAGCGGGCAGGCGACCTGGCCCGCGACTTCGCCAACGTGAACCGCCGCTGGGTGGGCGTGGACTGGCTGACGATGCAGGCGCAGTTGGCGCCGGGCGTGCACGTGGTGGGCGACGCGCTGATGTCCGGGCCCGGCATGCCCAAGTCGGGCCACCTGGCCAACCAGCAGGCCAAGCTGGCCGCGGCGGCGGTGCTGGCGCTGCTGAAGGGCGAGGCGGTGAACCCGGCGCCGGTGGTGATGAACACCTGCTACAGCTTCACGACGCCGACCGAGGCCATGCACGTGGCATCCGTGCACCAGTACGACCCCGCCGAGAAGACGATGAAGCCGGTGCCCGGCGCGGGCGGCGTGTCGGCCGCGGCCAGCGTTCGGGAGGCCGAGTTCGCGCTCGGCTGGGCCGAGAACATCTGGGCCGACACCCTCGCGTTGTGACTTACCAGCTGCCCGTGTTGGGCATGGACGCCCACGGCTCGGCCGGCGGCAGCGCGGGGCCGCGCTGCAGCAGCTCGATGGAGATGCCGTCGGGCGAGCGCACGAAGGCCATGCGGCCGTCGCGCGGCGGGCGGTTGATGAGCACGCCGTGGTCGACGAACTTCTGGCAGGCGGCGTAGATGTCGTCCACCGCGTAGGCGAGGTGGCCGAAGTTGCGGCCGCCGGTGTAGACCTCCGCCTTGCCGTCGGCGTCGGGCCAGTTGTAGGTCAGCTCGACCTGGGCGTCCTCGTCGCCCGGCGCGGCCAGGTAGACCAGCGTGAAGCGGCCGGCCTCGTGCTCGGAGCGCTTGACTTCGACGAGGCCCAGCGCGTCGCGGTAGAACTTCATCGACGCGTCCAGGTCATGGACGCGGACCATGGTGTGCAGGTATTTCATGCGCCGGATTGTCCCGCTACAGCGTGTCCCGTACACGCCAGGGGTTGCTGGCGGCCGTGTCCGGCGGGCGCGGCCGGAGCCGGTGGATCCACGCCGGGCAGCGGCCGTCGCCCTGGCCCGTGAAGCCGCCGGACGGCGCGCACAGGTAGCGGCCGTCGGCGTCGTAGGCCTTGTTGAACTGGTCGCAGCACAGGGCCATGTGCAGGTAGACGATCTGGCCCTCCGGCCCCACGTGGGCCGTCATGCGGGCGAGCGCCTGCGTGTCGACCCGGCCGGCTGCGAGCAGGTTCTCGTGCACGACGAACTCGGGCTCGGGCGCGGCGGGCTTGTCGACGCTGCTGCAGCCGCTGACGAGCAGTGCGGCCGCGACGGTGGCCATCCGCAGCAAGTTGGCGTTAGAGGGGTGGTGATGCATGGCCGCGCAGTATGCCGGCGCCTCAATAGTCCAGCCACTCCATCGGCGCGACGAGCGCGGCACCGCGAATGCGCTCCAGCGTGCCGGTCAGCACGTCGATGTTGTTGTCGAAGCTGCCGTGGCTGGCGGCGATCTGGTCGCCGGTCTTGGTGGTGCGCACCTTGGGCGTCGTCACGCGGTTCAGCAGCGCGCCGGCCGGCCACAGCTTGAGCCACGCCCGGATGTCCTGCTGCGCGGGCGTGGCCCACTGGTCGCCGGACCACATCGGGTCTGCCGGTATCAGCGCCCGCTCCATGCCCAGCAGCGGCTGCTTGCGGATGTCGTCCAGCGCGCGCGACACGAGGTACAGCAGCGACTTGCCGTAGATGTCGCGCTCGGCGTCGGGCAGGCCGTCGGCGCGTTCGTTGGCGTCGGTCAGCACATGCAGGCGCAGGGTTTGCAGCGACAGCACGCCGGCCTGCTGCGCCGCGCCGTAGTGCTGCACGGCGAAGCCGCTGGAGCAGGCCGCGGCGTACAGCTCGCAGCTGGCCGCCTGCACCGGCGCCGGGCCGGCCAGGCGGCCCAGCAGGTGGCCCAGCAGGATGGAGCCGGCCGAGTGGCCGATGAGGTGGATCTCCAGCGTCTTGCCGCTCTTGGCCAGCGTGTCGCGCAGTTCGCGCAGCATGTCGGCGGCCAGGTCCAGCACATGGTCGTCGGTGGCGCCGCCGGCGGCGTTCTCGCGCATCTCGCTCCAGATGCCGCGCGCGAACTGCCGGCCCACGGCCTCGATGGCGCGGTCCTTGGCCTCGGCAGCGGCCTCGCGCAGGCGGTCCAGCCAGCCCTCGCTGCGGTCGCCGGCGATGACGCGGTGCTTCAGGTCCTCCAGCATGTCCTTCAGCGTCTCCACCGGGCCGGTCTTCCACGTGAAGAACAGCGGGTAGATGCCATTGGCCAGGAAGTAGGGCGCCATCACGCGGATGCGCTGGACGGAGGCCAGCTCGGAGTTCAGCCCGCCGTGCGCGTAGATCGCGAGCTTGACGGTCTTGTCCTTGCTGCCCTTGAACCAGGCGGTCGGGCGCTCGACGACGATCTCGCGCGCCAGCCCCGTGCGGTCGCTGCGGGCGCGCGTGAAGTCGGTGGACATCAGCTGCCCGTCGTTGCCCGACACCAGCGTGTGCGTGTAGGCCTCGTCGGTGCGCAGTGGCTGGTAGGGCTTGTGCGTGAACGTGTGGCTGACGGGCCAGGGGTCGTCGCGCGGGTTGTCGCCCTGGCACAGCGTGCCGGCCACGTCGGCCAGGCCGCGGCCGGCCATCACGCGGAAGCCGCTGGCGGCGGCGCGGGCAGCGGCCTTGGCGCCCTTCGCGCCCTTGGCGGGCGGGGCCGGGCGCGAGGTCAGGTCCGACAGGTCCTGCGGCACGCCCAAGGCGACGGCCCAGGCGTCGGTGCCGTTGGTCACCCAGTCCTCATACGGCAGCACGGCGAAGCCGCTGGCGCCCCAGTCGGTGCCCCAGCTGTTCTGCACGACGAAGCCGCGCTCGTTGAAGCCCACCAGCGCGAACGCGTGGCCGCCGGTCTTCTGCGTCATGCGTGCGATGCGGGGCAGCTTGTCGTGGCTGGCGGGCAGGGGCGCCGGGTCCAGCGCCCAGCCGTCGTGCACGTCGGCCGACACGTAGACGGCGCCGATCTCGTAGATGGCCGACTGCATGTCGACGACGCTCTTCTTCTCGACGCGGTAGTACACGCCCAGCGGGCGGCGCGTGGCGTCCTCGTCCCAGCCGGCGAGGGGCCGCTGGAAGACGCCGGCGCCGGTGTCGTCCAGCGGGTAGGGCCACAGCGTGGACGAGCACACGCCGTGCTTGTGCCAGCCCTTGAGCGCGCCGCGGCAGGAGGAGCCTTCGTAGTCCTGGCCGGGCCACTCGTCGTAGAGCTTGGCCAGCTCGTAGAACATGCGCGGGCTGACCGGGTCGGGCATCTGGCTGCGCGGCGCGCCGAGATGACGCAGCCAGTACAGGTAGTTGGTCACGCAGGCCAGGCCGAAGCCGGTGCAGGCGCCCTCGTTGCCCTGGTTCAGGATGCGGCCCGACTTCACGTAGGCCGGCAGCAACTTCTTCAGGTCGGCGTCCAGCGGCCAGCGCGCGGGCAGCGAGCGCAGCGGTGCGCGGTACATCAGGTCGCGCAGGTCCAGCCGGTCGGGGCGGGCGTCGAGCTTGGGCGTGGGGGTGGTGTTCGCGGCCGGCTTCTTGGCGGCGGTCTTCGCGGGGGCTGCAGGCTTGCGGGTCTTGGTGGCCATGGTCGTCTCCTGTGATCGACGGATGATGGCCCGCCGGCGCAGGCGCGAACAAGCTCGCCGGCCCCGGCGATCCCCATGTTGAAGGACGTCAGCCCAGCGGCGCGATGCCCAGCCAGGCCGCGTGCGCCCAGAACGCGAAGAAGGCCCACAGCGCGATGCCCGCGACGACGGTGGCCGCGGTACCGGCCACCGTCGGTGCCGCGGTGGCCGGCGCCGGCCGGCGCCGCGCGGCGCGGAACACGAGGATGGACCAGACCAGGAAGCTGCCGAACAGCATCACGTCGGCCAGCGTGTTGTTGGCGATCAGGTGGGCGAACGCCCAGACCTTCACCGACAGCGTCATCGGGTGCTGCAGCTTGGCCTTGAAGTGGTTGCGCGGCACGTAGGCCGCGGCCATCAGCACCATGGCCACCAGCATCAGCGCCGCGGCACCGTGGTTCATGCCGCGGACGGCCGGCCACAGCACGACGGGCTGCTGGCGCGCCAGCGAGTAGCCCCACAGGATCAGCACGAAGCCGGTCAGCGAGACCACCGTGTAGAAGCCCTTCCAGCCCATCGCGCCCAGCCGGGCGATGCGGGCCTCGCGCCAGCGCGGCGCGACGGCGCGGGTCAGGTGGATGCCGAGGAAGAGCGCAAGGCCGAGGGCCAACCAGGTCATGTCGGGAATCTCCGTGAGGCTAGGTCTGTCGGTCCACGCGCAGCGCGAGGACCACCGAACTGTTGGTGCGCAGCACGCCGTCGATGTCGCCGATCTCGTCGAGCAGCGCGTCGAGCCGGGCCGTAGTGTCGGCGCGCAGCAGCGCCATGTAGTCGAATTCACCGCTCACGCTGGCGAGCTGGCGCAGCTCCGGCAGTTCTGATAGGCGCTTCACCACCTCGCGCCCGGCCTTGGGGCTGACCGTGATGCCGACGAAGGCCTGCACGCTGCGCCCGGCTTCGTCGCCACCCAGCCGCGCCGTGTAGCCGACGACGCGCCCGCTGGCCTCCAGCCGCGCCAGCCGGGCGACGACGGTGGTGCGCGCCACGCCCAGCTTGCGCGCCAGCGTGGCCGTGCTGTCGCGCGCATTGGCCTGCAGCAGCAAGATCAGGCGGCGGTCCAGGTCGTCGGTCGAGGAGGGCGGATTTACCCGTGATTCATCCATAACGGCGAATCATCGCGACGATCCGACGAATACGCAATTGCTTTCGTCGGAACATCGCTTTCTTTCGTCATCACCTCTGCCTAGAGTGCGGCCCAACGCAAACACAGCCTGGAGCCCCTCATGAAGATCGCCCTGCTCGGCGCCGGCCACATCGGCCAGACCATCGCCCGCCTGCTGCACGCCACCGGCGACTACCAGGTCACCGTGCTCGACAAGAACGCCGGCTACCTGAAGGTGCTGGCCGATGAGGGCATCGCCACGGCGGAGGTCGACAGCGACAACCGCGGCGCGCTGGCCGCCCAGCTGCGCGGCAAGGACGCGGTCGTCAACGCGCTGCCCTACCACCTGGCCATCACCGCGGCCGAGCTGGCGCTGGAGTGCGGCTGCCACTACTTCGACCTGACCGAGGACGTGGCCGCCACCAGGGCCATCAAGGACATGGCCAAGGGCGCCCGCACCGCCTTCATGCCGCAGTGCGGCCTGGCCCCGGGCTTCATCGGCATCGTGGCCCACCACCTGGCCAGCGGCTTCGACTCGGTGCGCGACGTGCAGATGCGCGTCGGCGCGCTGCCGGCCTTCCCGACCAATGCGCTGAAGTACAACCTGACCTGGTCGGTCGACGGGCTCATCAACGAGTACTGCCATCCCTGCGAGGCCATCCACGAGGGCGAGACCATCGCCGCGCTGCCGCTGGAGGGCCTGGAGCACTTCAGCCTGGACGGCACCGAGTACGAGGCCTTCAACACCTCCGGCGGCCTGGGCACGCTGTGCGAGACCTGGGCGGGCAAGGTGCGCAACCTCGACTACAAGACCGTGCGCTACCCCGGCCACCGCGACCTGATGCAGTTCCTGCTGGGCGACCTGGGCCTGAAGAGCGACCAGGGCAACCTGAAGGACATCATGCGCAAGAGCATGCCGGCGACGATGCAGGACGTGGTGCTCGTCTTCGTCACCGTGTCGGGCATGAAGAACGGCGTGCTGCTGCAGGAGGTGTTCGCGCGCAAGATCTTCGCCACGCGCGATGGCGCGCAGCCGCTGTCCGCCATCCAGATCACGACGGCCGCCGGCATCTGCGCCGCGGTGGACTTGTTCCGCGAAGGCAAGCTGCCGCAGAGCGGCTTCGTGCGCCAGGAGCAGGTCGCGCTGCCCGACTTCCTCGCCAACCGCTTCGGCTCGGCGTATCAGCAATCGCGTCAGGTCGAATCGATCTCGTGAGGACAATGTTCGCCATGAAGCAAGCAACCCTTTCTGTTCTCGACGCGCTCGGCGTCCATCTGCCGCCCTCCGGCGACCTGACCGTGCGCTCGCCCATCGACGGCAGCGTGCTCGCCCAACTGCCCACCGCCACCGCCGCCGACATGCAGGCCGCCGTCGGCCGCGCTCACGAAGCGTTCAAGGCCTGGCGCGTCGTGCCCGCCCCGAAGCGCGGCGAGCTCGTGCGCCTGTTCGGCGAGGAGCTGCGCGCGCACAAGGCGCAGCTGGCGCAGCTGGTGTCCATCGAAGCCGGCAAGGTGACGAGCGAAGGCCTGGGCGAAGTCCAGGAAATGATCGACATCTGCGAGTTCGCCGTCGGTCTGTCGCGCCAACTGCACGGCCTGACCATCGCCAGCGAGCGCCCCGGCCACCGCATGATGGAGCAGTGGCTGCCGCTGGGTGTCGTGGGCATCATCTCGGCGTTCAACTTCCCCGTCGCCGTGTGGGCCTGGAACTCGGCGCTGGCGCTGGTGGCGGGTGATGCCTGTGTGTGGAAGCCCAGCGAGAAGACGCCGCTGACCGCGCTGGCCACGCAGGCGCTGTTCGAGCGCGCCGTGAAGGCCTATCGCGCTGCCGGCAACCAGGCGCCAGACGGCCTGTCCGAGCTGGTCATCGGCCGCGCCGATGCCGGTGAAGCGATGGTGGACGACGCCCGTGTGGCTCTCGTCAGTGCCACCGGCTCCACCCGCATGGGCCGCGCCGTCGGCACGCGCGTGGCGGCGCGCTTCGGCCGCTGCCTGCTGGAACTGGGCGGCAACAACGCCATCATCGTGACGCCCAGCGCCGACCTCGAACTGGCCGTGCGCGGCATCCTGTTCGGTGCCTACGGCACGGCCGGCCAGCGCTGCACGACGACGCGGCGCGTCATCGCGCACGAGAGCATCCACGACGCGCTCGTCGAGCGCCTGGACCGCGCCCGCGCGCAGCTGCCGATCGGCTCGCCGGTGGAGGCGGGCACGCTGATCGGCCCGCTGATCGACGCGCAGGCGTTCGACGCGATGCAGGCCGCGTTGAAGGCGGCCCGCGAGCAGGGCGGCCAGGTGTCCGGCGGCGAGCGTGCGCTGGCCGACCGCTTCCCCGACGCGTACTACGCCCAGCCGGCGCTGGTGCGCATGCCGGCGCAGACCGAGGTCGTCTGCCACGAGACCTTCGCGCCCATCCTCTACACGCTGAAGTACTCGACGCTGGACGAGGCCATCGCGCTGCAGAACGGTGTGCCGCAAGGCCTGTCGTCGGCCATCTTCACGACGGACCTTCGCGAGGCCGAGGCCTTCATGAGTGCCGCGGGCAGCGACTGTGGCATTGCCAACGTCAACATCGGCACGTCCGGTGCGGAGATCGGCGGTGCGTTTGGCGGCGAGAAGGAAACCGGCGGCGGCCGCGAGAGCGGTTCGGACGCGTGGAAGGCCTACATGCGCCGCACGACCAACACGGTGAACTACTCCAGCGAGTTGCCGCTGGCCCAGGGCGTCAAGTTCGATATTTGAAGAAATTCCTTGTGAGCCCGAAAAACCGGGCTATACTGCGAGGCTCCTGAAAGCCCAGGTGGCGGAATTGGTAGACGCACTAGTTTCAGGTACTAGC
>JAYSCT010000071.1:0-24896 GCA_041914785.1 Roseateles sp. | reverse complement strand
CTCCATCAGCTCGTCCCAGCCCATCTTCTCGATGGCGGCCTTCTGCTCGGGCGTCAGGTTCAACTCCAAGTTCTTCTTCAGCCAGTCCAGCGGCACCTCGGCGGTGAAGTCGGTCAGCATCTCCACGCCCTTGAAGTAGGCGGCGAAGGCGCGGTCGAACTTGTCGTACTGGGTCTCGTCCTTGACGAGGGCGGCGCGGGCCAGGTGATAGAAGTCGTCGATGGACGCGACGCCGCCGTCCTCGGCCGACGCGATGACACCGGCCTGCAGCGCTTCCAGCAGCGTCAGGTACTCGGGCACCGTCACCTTGAGCTTGGCGGCGCGCAGCGTGTAGAAGAACTGGATCAGCATGGCCCGCCCATTATGAAAGGCAACGAGGCGCCGGCCTGTGTGAAGGCGTTAGCGCTTTTGGGGTGCATGCCGCGCCAGCCAGCCGAAGAACTCGCCGTACCAGAGCCGGCTGTTGCGGGCTTTCAGCACCCAGTGGTTCTCGTCCGGGAACCACACCAGCCGCGCCGGCACGCCCAGCGATTTCAGCGTGTTGTAGTAGGCCAGGCCTTGCGCGTCGGGCACGCGGTAGTCCAGCGCGCCGTGGATGACCAGCGTTGGCGTCTTGAAGTGCTTGGCGAACGTGTGCGGGCTCTGCGCGGCGACGCGGGCCGGGTCGTCCCAGTAGGCGGCGCCCAGTTCCTTGCGGTGCCAGGCGTAGGCGTCGTCGGCATACATCGCCTGCCAGTCGTAGCAGCCGGCGTGGCAGACGTAGGCCTGGTAGCGGCCCGGCTTCACATGCCCGTTCATCCACGCGACCATGTAGCCGCCGTAGCTGCCGCCGGTGGCGACGATGCGCGTCTTGTCCACCCAGCGTTGCCGGAGCAGCCAATCGGTGCCGGCCTCCACGTCCTGCAGCTCGTACTCGCCCCAGTGGCCGGTGATGCTGTCCAGGAACTCGTGGCCGAAGCTGGAGGAGCCGTGGTAGTTGACGCTGGCCACCACGTAGCCCTGCGCGGCGAACACCTGGTGGTTCCAGCGCCAGTGCCAGCTGTCGCCGAAGGCGGTGTGCGGGCCGCCGTGGATGACGTGCATCACGGGCCACTTCTTCTTCGCCTTCGCGTCGAACCCGGGCGGGTAGGTCAGCCACATCTGCACCGCGTCGCCACGCGCGCCGGTGAGGGTGACCTCCTCGTGCCGGCCGAAGCGGTGTGCGGCCAGGCGGTCATCGTTCAGCATCTCGATGCGCTGGGCGGCGGCGCCGTCCAGCACCGACAGCTGCGGCGGGTACTGCATGCCATCGTGGTTGATCACCGTGATGCCGCCGGCCTGCGCGAAGCTGCCCACGTGGCCGCCCTCGAACAGCGCTTCAGCGCGGCGGTCGCCCAGCGCGAAGCGCCACAGGTGGCGCCGGCCGCGTTCCTCGGCGGCGAACAGCACGGCTTGGTCGTCGTCGGTCCATTGCAGCGGTGCTGCCACCTCGTGGTCCCAGTCGTCGCTGAAGACGGCCCAGTTGCCGCGCTGATCCAGCACGGCCAGGCGGTCGGGCTGGTTGTGGCCCAGCGCCTGGTGGCTGGCCAGGAACGCCAGATGCGCGCCGGACTGGCTGTAGCGCGGCGCGGCGAAGTCCCAGTCGCCGTCCTGCAGCAGCGTCTGCCCGCGGCGCGTGCGCACGTCGATCTCGGCGAGCGCGTAGCGGTTGTCCAGCCGCTTGTCGGCGGCCGGGTCGAACGCGAACGCGATGCGCCGGCCGTCGGGCGAGATGTCGAAGCAGGTCGCATCGGGCTCGGCGCGCTCCAGCTCCCAGGTGCTGCCCTCGAACAGGTCGCGCGCCTTGCCGGTGGCGACGTCCATCACGTGCAGGTGCGGCACGCGGCCTTGGGGGATGTGGTGATTCCAGTAGCGGTACAGCGCTTCCTCGGTGACGTAGGCCGTTTCCTTGCGCGCCTTGAAGTCCTTCAGTGCGTCGGCCTGCGCGGCGGCCTTGCGGTCGGGCCAGACCCAGGACACGAAGGCGATGCGCCGGCCGTCGGGGAACCATTTGAACGCGTCCACGCCGGTGGGCACGCGGCCCACGCGGCGCGCCTCGCCGCCGTCGGGCGCGATGACGTAGAGCTGCGCCTCCTCGTCCTTGCTGCCGCCCTGCTCGCGCCGGGCGGTGAAGGCGATCAGGTCGCCGCGCGGGCTCCACTGGGGTTGGCCGTCCTTGTCGCCGGCCTCGGTCAGGCGCCGCGGCGCACCGCCCAGCGTGGAGAACAGCCACAGGCTGGACTGCGCCTGGTTGGTCTCCATCGAGTAGCGCGTGACGGCGGCAACGGCCTGGGCGCCGTCGGGGCTGAGGCTGGGCGCGGCGATGCGGTCCAGGCCCCACAGTGCATCAACGTCAAACGGTGCGTTGAAAGGCCTGGAAGTCTTGCTCATGCTCTCGGTCTTGTCAGTTGCCAGGTGAGGTGCGCCTTGACCTCGGGCCATTCGCCCGCGGTCAGGCTGTACATGACGGTGTCGCGCACCGTGCCGTCGCGGCGCAGCGCGTGATGGCGGATGACGCCGTCGCGCCGGGCGCCCAGGCGCTCGATGGCGCGCTGCGACGCGTGGTTGAAGTTGTCGGTGCGCCAGCCCACCAGTTTCGCGCCCAGCGTCTCGAACGCATGCGTCAGCAGCAGCAGCTTGGCCGTCGTGTTGACGGCGCTGCGCTGCACCCGCTGCGCGTACCAGGTGTAGCCGATCTCGACGCGTTCGATGGCCGGCACGATGTCGTGATAGCTGGTGGAGCCCAGCACCTCGCCGCTGGTGGCGTCGAGCACCGCGAAGGGCAGCCGGTGGCCGGCGGCCTGGCCGGCCAGCGCCGTCTCGACGTAGGCCGCGGTCTCGTCGGGCGACGGCACACTGGTGAAGCGCAGGTGCCACAGCTCGCCGTCGGCGGCCGCGGCCTGCAGGCCGGGCACATGGTCCAGCGTGAGCGGCACGAGGCGGATGGGCCCGGCGGCCAGCGTGACGGGCTCGACCGGCTTCACGGCCTGTCCTTCAGCAGCACCTTGCGCGCCGCCCAGCGGCCCAGCCCGCAGCCGGCCACGATGAGCAGCAGGCCCAGCATCTGCGTGGCGTTCCAGTCGGTGCTGGCGACGAAGTCGATGCCGAACTGCCGGCCGGCCCACCAGCCCAGCAGCGCGCCGCCGACGAAGCCGACCGCATCGGCCAGCCCTTCGCGCATCGCGCGGTTGAAATCCTGCGCCATCAGCGGTTGTTCCGCTGCATGAAGACGAGCTTCTCGAACAGCGTCAGGTCTTGCTCGTTCTTCAGCAGCGCGCCCACCAGCGGCGGAATGCTGACCTTGTCGTCCTTGGCCTGCAATGCGTCCACGGGCACATCCTCGGCCACCAGCAGCTTGAGCCAGTCGATCAGCTCCGACGTGCTGGGCTTCTTCTTCAGCCCGGGCAGGTTGCGCACGTCGTAGAAGTTCTTCAGCGCCGCGGCCAGCAGGTCCTTCTTCAGGGTCGGGAAGTGCACGTCGACGATCTTCTTCATCGTCTCGGCGTCGGGGAACCTGATGTAGTGGAAGAAGCAGCGGCGCAGGAAGGCGTCCGGCAGCTCCTTCTCGTTGTTGGACGTGATGAACACCAGCGGGCGGTGCTTCGCCTTGACGAGCTGGCGCGTCTCGTAGACGTAGAACTCCATGCGGTCGATCTCGCGCAGCAGGTCGTTCGGGAACTCGATGTCGGCCTTGTCGATCTCGTCGATGAGCAGCACGACCGGCTGGTCCGCCTCGAAGGCCTGCCACAGCACGCCCTTGACGATGTAGTTCTCGATGTTGCGCACGCGCTCGCTGCCCTCGATGCCGGCCAGCTGGCTGTCGCGCAGCCGGCTGACGGCGTCGTACTCGTACAGGCCCTGCTGCGCCTTCGTGGTGCTCTTGATGTGCCATTGCAGCAGCGGCATGCCGAGCGCCGCGGCCACCTCCTCGGCCAGCATGGTCTTGCCGGTGCCGGGCTCGCCCTTGATGAGCAGCGGGCGCTGCAACGCGGCTGCCGCGTTGACCGCGAGCATCAGGTCTGCCGTGGCGACGTACTGGTCGGAACCTTTGAATTTCATGGGGAAAACCGGGGCTGGAAGGGGGCCGTTTCAGTATAGGAGCCCTCCTATAATCCGCGCCGCACAAGAACCCATCACCCCCCGAGACATGAAAAAACTGCTGCAGATCTCGCTCGCCCTGGCCGCCGCATTCGGTGCCGTTGCTGCCCAGGCGCAGGACGTCAAGGCGGGTGAAAAGAAGATCGCGATGTGCATCGGCTGCCACGGCATCGTGGGCTACCAGGCGAGCTTCCCCGAGGTCCACAAGGTGCCCATGATCGCGGGCCAGAACGCCAAGTACATCGTCTCTGCGCTGCAGGCCTATGCCAAGGGCGAACGCAAGCATCCGACGATGCGCGGCATCGCCGGCTCGCTGAGCGACCAGGACATGGCCGACGTGGCCGCTTTCTACGAACAGCAGGCCAAGCTGCCCGCCGTGCCCGACAGCGTGCCCGCGGCGCCGGCCAACGTGGCCGAGCTGCTGACCAAGGGCGCCTGCATCTCCTGCCACGGCGCCAACTTCAGCAAGCCCATCGACCCGAGCTACCCCAAGCTGGCCGGCCAGCACGCCGACTACCTGACCGTGGCGCTCAAGTCGTACAAGACCGACAAGAACGCCAGCGTGGGCCGCAGCAACGGCATCATGGCCGGGCAGGTCAAGCAGTTCAGCAACGCCGAGCTGAAGGCGATCGCGGCCTACATCAGCACGCTGCCCACCGAGCTGGCCACGGTGCCGCAGGGCAAGTTCCGCTGAAGCGCGCCCTCGCGTCGCCTCGACCAGCCGCCTCCCGAGGCGGCTTTTTCATGGCCGTGTCAAAAACGTGCAGAGCTGCACAACTGGCGCCACGGCCGGCGTCGATACTGCATGCCACCGAGACGACGTTGTCATGCTGAAAAAAATCTCTACCGCCGACGTCAGGCTGGGGATGTACCTCCAGTCGATGGAGGGCGCCTGGCTCTCGCATCCGTTCTGGAAAACCAAGTTCGTGCTGACCGACCCGGCGGACCTCGTGGCGCTGAAGGCCAGCGGCGTGCCGGCCGTGTGGATCGACGTCAGCAAGGGCGGCGACGTGCTCAGCGCCGAGCCGCCCAAGCCCAGCCCGCTGATGACCGCCCCGGTGCGCGAGCCGGCCGTGCCGTCGGCACCGGCGCCAGCAGCCGCGCCCGCCGCGCCCGCCGCGCCGGCGCCCGCGCGCGTCGGCATGGAAGAGGAACTGGGCCGTGCCGCCCAGGTGCTGGGCCGGGCCAAGACCGCCGTCACGGCGCTGTTCAACGAGGCGCGGCTGGGCAAGGCCATCGACACCGAGACCTGCCTGCCCATCGTCGACGAAGTCACTTCATCGCTGGCGCGCAACCCGTCGGCGTTCGTGAGCCTGGCGCGGCTCAAGACCAAGGACGACTACACCTACATGCACTCGGTGGCCGTGTGCGGGCTGATGGTGGCGCTGGGCCGCCACATGGGCCTGCCCGACGACCAGGTGCGCGAGGCGGGCCTGGCAGGCCTGCTGCACGACGTGGGCAAGATGCAGATGCCGCTGGAGGTGCTGAACAAGCCCGGCGCGCTGACCGATGCCGAGTTCACCGTGATGCGCAGCCACCCGGAGCGGGGCTTCGACCTGCTGAAGGACGGCAGCAACGTGCCGCCGTCGGCGCTGGACGTGTGCCTGCACCATCACGAGAAGATGGACGGCACCGGCTACCCGCACAAGCTGGCGGGCGACCAGATCAGCGTGCTGGCCCGCATGGGCGCCGTCTGCGACGTCTATGACGCGATCACGTCGACGCGCCCCTACAAGAACGCGTGGGACCCGGCCGGCTCGCTGCAGCGCATGTCGCAGTGGAAGGGCCAATTCGACCCCGTCATCTTCCAGGCCTTCGTGAAGAGCGTCGGCATTTACCCCACCGGCACGCTGGTGCGGCTGCAGTCCGGGCGGCTGGGCGTGGTGGTGGACCAGAACCCCGCGTCGCTGGTGGCGCCGCGCGTGAAGGTGTTCTATTCCACCAAGTCCAACATGCCCATCCCGGTGCAGGTGCTGGACTTGTCCGCGGCGGGGGCGACGGACCGCATCCTGGGCCGCGAGCCACCCGAGAACTGGGGCTTCAGCCACTTAGAAGAACTCTGGAACCCCAACTCAAAAAGGTCATAAGGGGCCGCTCCTAAACTGCGCGTCCTGCAGTTGGGAGATCAGCGATGAAACGATGGATGGGGGCGGCCCTGCTGGGGCTGGCGCTGGGCGTGGCCTGGAACGCGGGGGCGCAGACGCTGCGCTGGGCCGGGCAGGGCGATCCGCAGACCATGGACCCGCACTCGCAGAACGAGACGCTGACCAACAACATCAATTCGCAGATCTACGAGCGGCTCATCCTGCGCGATGCGAAGCTGGCCCTGGTGCCAGGTCTGGCCACCGAGTGGAAGCAGACCGGCCCGCTGACCTGGCGCTTCAAGCTGCGTGCGGGCGTCAAGTTCCACGACGGCACGCCGCTGACAGCCGACGACATCGTCTTCTCGCTGCAGCGGGCCAAGGAGCCCACGTCGCAGATCGCCGTCTATGCCAACGCGGTGGGCGTGGCCAGGCGCGTCGATGACCTGACGGTCGATATCCAGCTCCCCGCCTTCAACCCGATCTTTCTGCAGCATGTGGAGCAACTGCCCATCATGAGCCGCAAGTGGTGCGAGGCGCACCGCGTGACGAAGCCGCTGGACTACAAGAACCGCGAAGAGAGCTTCGCGTCCGTCAACGCCAACGGCACCGGCCCCTTCACGCTGGTGAGCCGCCAGCCCGGCATCAGGACCGTGCTCAAGCGCAACCCGAACTGGTGGGGCAAGTTCGACGGCAATCTGCAGGAGGTCGTCTACACCCCGATCGCCAGCGACGCCACACGGCTGGCGGCGCTGGTGTCGGGCGAGGTGGACCTCGTCAACGACCCCGCGCCGCGCGACGTGACCCGGCTGCGCAACACGCCCGGCGTGAAGATCATCGACGGCCCGGAGAACCGCCTTGTCTTCATCGGCATGGACCAGGCGCGCGACAAGCTGCTGTACGGCAAGGCGCCGGGCGACAGGAACCCGTTCAAGGACTTGCGCGTGCGCCGCGCGCTATACCAAGCCATCGACATCGAGGCGCTGAAGACCAAGCTGATGGCTGGCCTGGCGGTGCCCACCGGGGCGCTGACGCCGTCGGCCAATGCCTCGTTCGACGATCCGGCGCTGCAGACGCGGCTGCCGCACGACCTGGCTGCCGCCCGCAAGCTGATGGCCGACGCGGGCTTTGCCGACGGCTTCGAGGTGACGCTGGACTGCCCCAACAACCGCTACATCAACGACGAGCAGATCTGCGCCGCGCTGGCGGCGATGTGGGCGCAGATCAAGGTCAAGGTCAAGGTCAACGCGATGCCGCGGGCGCTGTACTTCCCCAAGCTGGAGAAGCTGGACAGCAGCCTGTTCCTGTATGGCTGGGGCGGCAGCATCACCGACGCCGAGGTCGTGCTGACGCCGGTGTTCCGCCACCGCGGCGCCAAGGGCGTGGGCGACTACAACTACGGCAATTTCCGCAACGACCGTGCAGACGCGCTGGCCGCGCAGAGCAGCGTCGAGCCCGACCCGAAGAAGCGCGAGCAGCAGATCCGTGGCGCGCTGGCCGAGTTGCGCGAGCAGGTCAACGTGATCCCGCTGCACCGCCAGGTCATCCCCTGGGCCGCGCGCGCCAACGTGACGCCGGTGCACCGGCCGGACAACTTCGTCGAACTGTCCTGGGTGCAGATCAGCCGCTGATTTCCGCCCCTTAACGGCCCACCGCGGGCCGGCCCGGCGCGGCACACTGGCCTGAGCCCCGTTTCAGACCGTGCCATGCCGTACCGCCTTGCCGCCCTCATCCTGACCCTGCTGCTCACCGCCTGCGGAGGCGGCGGCGGGGGAGGCGGCGACGCCGGCACCACGCCCACGCCGACGACACCGCCCACGCTGCGCGGCGTGGCCGCGACCGGCGCGCCGCTGGTGAACGCGCAGGTCAGCGTCGTGGACGGGCAGGGCAAGGCGGTCGGCACGGCCACCACGCATGCCGCGGACGGCAGCTA
Source organism: Roseateles sp. (assembly GCA_041914785.1). Taxonomy (GTDB): domain Bacteria; phylum Pseudomonadota; class Gammaproteobacteria; order Burkholderiales; family Burkholderiaceae_C; genus Pelomonas. The sequence continues at coordinate 16,766 of JAYSCT010000071.1, read as the reverse complement.
CAGCCTGACGCTGTCCGTCACCAGCCCCGCCGCGCCGCTGTTCATCCAGGCGCGCGGCATGGACGCTGCCGGCACCCTGCAGGTGCTGCACTCCACGGTGCCGACCGTCAGCGCCGCGATGGTGGGCCATGTCACGCCGCTGACGAATGCCGTCGTCGCACTGGCGCTGGGCACCGAGCCCGCGCCGGTGTTCGCGGCCGCGGCCACCAGCAGCAGCCAGCTGACGCAGATGGCCACCGCCACGACGGCCGCCAGCGACTTCCTGAAGACGCTGGTCAAGACGCAGATCTCCGACCTCAAGCTGACGACGCTGGACCTGCTGGCCGACGCCAGCTTCACGGCGAACAAGAGCGCCCACGACCTGCTCATCGAGAGCGTGCGGGTGGACCTGGCGCGCTCCCGGCTGAACGTGCCGGTGCTGCAGATCGGCAACAAGTTCCTGGCCAGCCCGGCCGCCGAGGTCGTCGTGGAGCTGCCCACCGCGCAGACCGAGCTGCTCAAGACCACCGGCGCCACGCCGGCCAACGCGATCACGTCCACGCTGAAGGCCGCCACCAGCGCGACGACGCTGCTGGGCACCTTGTCCGGCCTGGACGACCTGGGCGCGGCGCTGAACCAGCTCATCGCGCAGGGCAAGGACATCACCACCGTGCTGGCCCACCCGCTGCTGACCGCCTATGACAAGCACAACGGCCGCGTGAAGACCGACCTGGGCGCCATCCTGTACGACTACTCGGCGGCCAACCGCCAGTTCGGCCGCTTCCAGCTGCTGGGCTGTGCCGACGACGCGCCGGCCACCGGCACCTGCGGCAAAGTGCTGGTGGGCGCGCTGGTCAGCGACACCAGCGGCACTGTTGTCGACGTGTTCAGCGATGCGGTCAGCTACAACAAGTCCGCGACGACGACCAACAAGTGGAACCTCGTCGGCAACGGCAAGAAGCTCGCGGTGGCCGTGCATCCGCTGGCGTTCGCCGCCCGCAAGTCCGACGGCACGCCCGACGCGAGCCTGTCGCCCAACCCGGGCATCGGCCTGCAGGTGGAGGTGCAGGCGCAGACGCCCGACCCGCTGCCCACCAACCCGCCCACCCAGCTGCTGAGCGCGGCCACCGTGCAGCTGCCCGGCGGCTTCAGCATCCCGTTCGGCTACTGCAACCGGCCTTGGTTGTGCCTGTCGCCGACGGCCGGCGCCACCAACCTCATCGCGACCGGCGGCGTCGGCGACCTGGCCATCCAGCGCGCCGCCGTGGGTTGGGTGGGCGGTGCGGACAGCACGCGCGGCGCCAAGTTCGTCGTGAACTACACGCTGGGCACCACCACCGAGAACCGCAACGCCTACCTGCGCGCCGACGTGCTGGGCGAGCCGGCGCTGGCACGCTTCCCCGCGCTGGACGGGCTGACCAGCAACCTGCTGCTGCGCGCGGTGGACCTGCAGGGCGGCGCCTACGCCATCAACTGGGCCACGTGGGCCGCCGCCAACCCGGACCTGCGCCTCATCGAGATCAAGCGCGTGTTCCGCCCGGCCGACGGCACCGCGCCCAAGGTGCTGGACACCGTCGTGCCGTTGCCGCCCAAGGCCACCGTCACGCTGGCCACCGCCTACGCGCCCACCGGCACCGTCACGTCGGAGCTCTGGCTGCAGGCCATGGATGCCCAGGGCCGGCGCTTCCACACGCGCTACACCGGCGAGCCCTGAGCGCGCCGCGCCGCGCAGGATCGGCGGCCTCAGGCGGCCGGCAACGTCAGCACCACCAGCAGCCCGCCGATGGGGCTGACGCCCAGCTCCACCGAACCGCCGTACAGCGTCGCCAGTTCCTGCACGATGGCCAGCCCCAGGCCGCTGCCCGGCGTGCTCTCGTCCAGCCGCTGGCCGCGCCGCAGCGCCTGGGCCATGCGCGCGGGCGGGATGCCGGGGCCGTCGTCGTCGACCGTCACGCGCAGCTGCCGGCCGGTCTCCACGGCGGCCACCAGCACCTGTGTCTGCGCCGCCTTGCAGGCGTTGTCCAGCAGGTTGCCCAGCATTTCCTGCAGGTCCTGCGATTCGCCGGCGAAGGCCAGGCCCGGGTCGATGTCGGCCCTGACGGCCAGCGCCCGGCCCGCGTGCACCTTCTGCATGACGCGCACCAGCCCGTCGGCCACCGGCTGCAGCGGCGTTTTGAGGCCGCCCGCGCCCTGGGCCGCCGCCGCGCGCGCGCGGGCGAGGTGCCAGTCGACGTGGCGGCGCGCCAGCTGCACCTGGTCCTGTACCAGCACCGGTAGTGCCCGCAGTGCCGCCGTGTCGGCCTGCGCCTGCGTGGCGCCCTGGCCCAGGATGGCCAGCGGCGTCTTCAACGCATGCGCGAGGTTGCCGGCCTGGGCGCGCGCGCGCTCCAGCGAGGCGGATTGGCGGTCCAGCACGTTGTTGAGGTCGTCCACCAGCGGCTGCACTTCGTCCGGGTAGCGGCCTGCCAGGCGCTGCGTGCGGCCGTCGCGCAGCGCTGCCAGCGCGTCGCGCAGCCGGCCCAGCGGCGCCAGCCCCAGCGTGACCTGCAGCAGCGCGCCCGCGACGAGCAGCAGCAACAGCAGCAGCAGCGACCCCAGCAGCACGTGGTTGAACCGCGCGGCGGCCTGCTCCAGCGGCGCCGTCCCGGCCGCCACCATGACGCGCCATGGCACAGCCGCGCCATCGGCCTGCAGCCCGCGCTCGATCAGCAGCAGCGGTTCACGGCGGTGGTTCAGCACCTCGTGCACGTGCAGCTCACCCGCAGCGGGCGCGTCGCGCGGCGCGGCGAGGTCCTCGTCCCACAGCGAGCGGGAGCGCAGCAGCCCTGGCCGGCCTTGCGCGCCGGCACCGTCGACCTGCCAGTACAGGCCGGAGTGGGGGCGTGTCCAGCGCGGGTCGGACAGCCGGGTGGCGTCCAGCACCGGCTGGCCCTGGGCATCCACCTCCAGCCGGGCGATGACCTGGTCCAGGTCCGCGGTCAGGCGCTCGATGAACTGCTGCCGCACATGGTCGCGGAAGAGGGCGGACAGCAGCCCGCCCGCGGCCACCAGCGTCAGCCCCGCGGTGAGCAGCGTCACCCCCAGCAGGCGGTGCCGCAGCGAGCGCAGGTGGGTCAACGCCAACGCGGCTCCCGGCACTCAGACGGCGGGCACGAGCCGGTAGCCCAGGCCGCGGACTGTCTCGATGAGGTCGGCGCCCAGCTTGCGCCGCAGCCGGCCCACGAACACCTCCACCGTGTTGGAGTCGCGGTCGAAGTCCTGCGCGTACAGGTGCTCGACCAGCTCGCCGCGCGACACCACCTGCCCGGCGCGGTGCATCAGGTAGGCGAGCAGCCGGTACTCGTGCGCCGTGAGGCCGACGGTGGCACCCCGCTGCGTGACGGTGCCGGTGCGGGTGTCCAGCGTGATGTCGCCCTGCTGCAGCAGCGGCGACGCCAGCCCGTGCGAGCGGCGCACCAGCGCGCGCAGCCGCGCGAGCAGCTCCTCGGTGTGGAAGGGCTTGGCCAGGTAGTCGTCCGCGCCGGCGTCGATGCCGGCGACCTTGTCGTGCCAGCTGTCGCGGGCGGTCAGGATCAGCACCGGCATGGTCCGCCCCTGGGCGCGCCAGCGCTGCAGCACGGTGAGGCCGTCCAGCTGCGGCAGGCCGAGGTCGAGCACGACGGCGTCGCAGGGCTCCGTCATGCCCAGGTGCAGCGCCGCGGCGCCGTCCGCGGCCTCGTCGACGGCGTAGCCGGCCTGCGCCAGTGTCTGCACGAGCTGCGAGCGCAGCACCGCGTCGTCCTCGACGAGCAGCACCCTCATGGCCGGCGCTCCGGCGCGGCGGCAGTCGGCGCCTTGTCGTCTGGGGCCGGGCGCTGCCGCGTTCTGAGGACCTGGGCGGTGCGGGCGTCCACGTCCAGCCGCAGCAGCCGGCCGCCGCCTTGCAGCAGCTTGAGCTCGTAGACCCAGCGGCCATCCTCGCGTTCCAGTTCCACCTCCAGCACGTCGCCCGGGTGGCTGCGCTGCACCTTCTCCAGCACCTGCTGCAGCGGCAGCACCTCGCCGGCCTTCAGCGCGGCGCGGGCCCGGTCGTGATCGTGATCGCGCCGGTTGTCCGCGCCGGCCGCGGCGAGCCACAGCGCGGCGACGCAGGGCAGCACGGTGCGGGGCCAGCGGGGCGGTTTCATGGGTGCAGTGTCGGTGCCCGAAGCTGAACGGCGGATGAACGGGCGGTTCAGCAGGGGTTCAAGGGCGGCGGCCCACGATGGCGGTGCCACAGAAGGAGTACCCGATGACCTCGACGACCACCCCCGACGCCCCTGCCGCCGGTCATGCGCCAGCCGCGCGGCCGGCGCGGCTGATGATCGACGCCCCCACGCGGGCTTTCCACGGGCTGTTCGCGCTGAGCTTTGCCGGCGCCTGGCTCACCGCCGAGTCCGAGCGCTGGCAGGGCCTGCACGTGACGCTGGGCTATGCCTTTGGCGGGCTGCTGCTGTTCCGCCTGGTCTATGGCCTGGTCGGGCCCCGCCACGCGCGGCTGGCCCGGCTGTGGCAGCGTGTGTCGGGCCTGGGCGACTGGCTGCGCCAGGCCCGCGCCGGCCGGCCCGACCTGCCGCGCATCGCCACGTTGGCCATGGGCGCGGCGATGTTGCTGCTGCTGGCGCTGGCCGGCCCGCTGGTGCTGTCCGGCTATGCCGCCCACGTCGACTGGCTGGGCCTGGAGGACGCGATGGAGGAGGTGCATGAGTTCTTCGCCAACACGGCGCTGGTGCTGGTGGCCGCGCACCTGGGGCTGATCGCGGGGCTGTCGGTGCTGCGGCGGCGCAACCTGGCGGCGCCCATGCTGACGGGCCGCACGCCGGGGCCGGGCCCGGACCTCGTCCGCACCAACCGCGGCTGGCTGGCCCTGCTGGTGGTGGTGGGCTGCCTGGGTTTCATCGGCTGGCACACCGCGCAGGGCGATGCGCGTGGCGCATCGGCGCCGCACGGCGAGCACCGCGGCGGCCACCACGATGACGACGATTGACGCCGGGGAGGCTCAGGGCTTCGGCGGGGGCGGCGCTTGCTCGTGGTCGCGGTCCGGGCGGTGCCAGGGGTCCACGTGCGTCATCAGGTTCAGCACGCGGTGACGCTGCATCACGCGGCGCCGGCCCTCCACGGCGATGTCGTGGCCGGCCTCCACGGTCAGCGTCGCGTCCACCTCGATGTGCGCATCCACCACCACCATGTCGCCCATCTTGCGCGTGCGGATGTCGTGCACACCCATGATGCCGGGCGTGCCAGCCAGTGTCTGGCGGATGGCGGCGACTTCCTCGTCGTCCACCGCGCGGTCCATCAGGTCGTGCAGCGCATCCCAGCCGAACTCCCAGCCCATCTTCGTGACCATGAAGCCGACGATGGCGGCGGCGATGGGGTCGAGGATGGGGTAGCCAGCCAGGTTGCCGATGATGCCCAGGCCCACCACCAGCGATGACGCGGCGTCGGAGCGCGCATGCCAGGCGTTGGCCACCAGCATGCCGGACTTGACCCGCTTGGCCACGGCCAGCATGTAGCGGAACAGCAGCTCCTTGGCCGTCAGCGCGCCCAGCGCCACCCACAGCGCGGCCATGTGCACCTGCGGGATGGCGTCGGGCTGCTCCAGCTTGACGGCGGCCGTCCACAGCATGCCCAGGCCCACGCCCAGCAGCAGCAGGCCCAGCACCAGCGAGGCGGCCGTCTCGTAGCGGTGGTGGCCGTAGGGATGGTCCGCGTCGGCGTCCTTCTGGCTGTGGTGGTTGGCCAGCAGCACGACGAAGTCGGCGACCAGGTCGGACAGCGAATGCACGCCGTCCGCCACCAGCGCCTGCGACTTGGTCAGCACGCCGGCCAGGATCTGCACGGTGGTGAGCACCAGGTTGACGACCACGCTGACCCAGGTGCTGCGCGAGGCGGCCGTGGCGCGCTCGGCCTGGGTGAGCTCGGAGGCCTCGGAGTCTTCGCTGGCGGGTGGGTAGGGGGTCACGTGCGAATCGTTGTTGGCGCCACGTCGCCGCGGCGAAGCCAAAGAAAAACGGCCCCGTGGGGCCGTTGGACTCGGTGCTTGTGCCGGCGGTCAGCCGCGGTCCCGAGGCACTGGCGGGCAACTGGCGGAAGCGGTGAGATTCGAACTCACGGAAGGCTCACACCTTCGACGGTTTTCAAGACCGTTGGATTAAACCACTCTCCCACGCTTCCGGAAGGCTGCGCATTCTACGGGTGCCGGCTCAGCCGCCGGGCTTTTGCGCCTGTTCGCAGTCGACCTGGAGGATCTCGCGCGACGTGCCGTCGATGCGCGCAGCCGTCAGCCGGCCGCCCCAGATGCAGCCGGTGTCCAGCCCCAGCAGCGTCGGCCGGTCCAGCAGACCCAGCGTGGACCAGTGGCCGAACGCGATGGGCGTGTCGGCGGTGCGCCGGCCGGGCACGTCGAACCAGGGCAGGTAGCCGGCGGGTGCGGCGCCGGCGCCGTCCTTGGTCTTCAGGTCCATGTTGCCGTCGGCGGTGCAGAAGCGCAGCCGCGTCAGCGCGTTGACGGTGACGCGCAGCCGCGCGTGGCCGGTCAGGCCGGCGTCCCAGCGGGCCGGTTCGTTGCCGTACATCGCATGCAGGAAGTCGGGCAAGGCCGGGCCACGCAGCACCGCCTCCACCTCGGCGGCGGCGGCCAGCGTGTCGTCGCGGCTCCACTGCGGCACGACGCCAGCGTGCACCATCAGCCAACCGGCCTCGAATACGGCCAGCCGCTGCTGGCGCAGCCAGGCCAGCAGCGCATCGTGGTCGGGGGCCTGCAGCACGGGCGCCAGCGTGTCGCTGCGGTGTTCCTGTCGCGCGCCGTGCGCCACGGCGAGCAGGTGCAGGTCGTGGTTGCCCAGCAGGCAGGTGGCGGCGCCGTCCAGCGCCTGCAGCCGGCGCAGCGTGGCCAGCGACTGCGGGCCGCGGTTGACGAGGTCGCCCAGCAGCCACAGCCGGTCCCGGGACGGCGAGAAATCGATGCGCGCCAGCAGGCGGTCGAGCGCGTCACAGCAGCCCTGCACGTCGCCGATGAGGTAGTTCATGCCGGCATGCTAAACGGACTAGGGATGTCGGAATCCCTGACAGCTGCGCGAAAAAATTCCGCAAGTGTTCTCCAAGTGGTTGTTCCGAAATGGAAATTCAGCGTGGCTTGAATTTTGCAAAGGAGGTCCGCCCCAGGCTGGTGCCTGGACCTGTTTCATCTTGGAGACCCCATGTACAACGACAACCCCGCTCCGCGCGCCCGGCTGCTGAGCCTGCTGGTCGCCGCGGCCTGCGCCGGCGTGGCGCTGCCCGCCGCCGCCGATCCTTCCATCTCGCTGACCGCCGTCTACGCGCTGGACGGCGCCGCCGAAGTCGACGCGATGGCAGAAGACAGCTTCGCGCCGCCTGCCACCGGTGGCGACTACTACGGCACCAAGTACGGCAGCGGCTCCAGCGTGTTCTTCCACACCTACGGCTTCACGAGCAGCCCGACCTACTTCGGCGCGCGCGCGTCCGGCGAGGGCCTGGACTTCTACGCGAAGACCAGCGCGCTCTACAGCGGCACCTACACGAACACGACCGGCAGCGCCGTCGCGCTGAACTTCAGCTTCAACCTGGACGGTGGCGAAGTGGCGCTGTGGGGCACGGGCAACGGCTCGGCCAACCTGCGCCTGCAGATCCGCCGCAACGGCAGCGTCGTCAGCCAGGGCGACACGCTGATCACGCAGGTGGGCGCCACGGTCAGCTGCTCGGAAAGCGACATCGGCGCGCTGGGCGCCTGGGCGTCGTGCGCCGCGGCCGACTCCAATTCGGTCTGGGGCGCTGGCGGTGCCTACTCGGTGGACATGGGCCTGGTGGCCGCCGGCGAGACCATCACCATCGACTACGACATCGTGTCGACCGTCAGCGGCCAGTACATCGATGGCGCGCAGAGCTCCGGCAGCTGCAACAACTACGGCGGCTACGCCCGCATGGCCGAAGGCGGTGAGGTCGTCGAGCAGCCGTACGTGCAATGCGTGAACTTCAACGGCATCGCCCGCTCCGGCGACCCGTTCAACGGCAACGAGCCCTCCGTCAACGCCGACTTCCTGTTGACGGCCGAGGCGGTGGCCCTGCCCGAGCCGGGCAGCCTCGCGCTGCTGGCGGCGGCCGGCGGCGGCCTGCTGGTGAGCCGACGCCGACGCGGCAGCAGCGCCCGCTGACGGCGCCTGCGCCCTCTTGCAAGCGGCACCTGCGGGTGCCGCTTGTCTTTCAACCCTAGACTCGCGCGCCATGGCTCGCTACGCATTCATCTGGGAACTGGGCGGCGCCTACGGCCACCTGGGACGCATGATCCCGGTGGCCCGGGAGCTGCAGCAGCACGGCCACGAGGTCGTGTTCATCATCCGCGAGCTTGTCGAGGCGGAACGGCTGCTGGGGCCGCATGGCTTCAAGTGGTACCAGGCGCCGCTGTGGATGGGCCGCGTCATGAACCTGCCGGACCCGCTCAGCCTGCCCGAGCTGCTGATGGGCGTCGGCTTCCTGGACCCGCCGGCGCTGCTGGGCATCTGCCGCGCCTGGCGCCACCTGCTGGCCGCGCTGCAGGTGGACGCCCTGCTGTTCGACTACGCGCCTACCGCCGTGCTCGCCAGCCGCGGCCTGGGGCTGCCCGGCATCAACCTGGCCAACGGCTTCCAGGTGCCGCCGGCGGCTCGACCGCTGCCGCCGCTGCGCTGGTGGCAGAAGCCGCCGCCGCCCGCGCGGCTGCTGGACTCCGAGCAGCAGGTGCTCAGCGTGGCCAACCAGGTGCTGTACGAGCTGGGCGCGCCACCGGTGGAGCATCCGCTGGACCTGCTGTCCGGCGGCGCCGACGTGTTCGCGACCTTTGCCGAGCTGGACCACTACCCGGGCCGCGTGGGCGGTGACTTCGTCGGGCCCATCTACGCGCTGGGCCGCGGCGACGCGGTGCACTGGCCGCCGCAGGGCACGCTGAAAGTGTTCGCCTACCTGAAGCCGGACTACGGCGGCCTCGACGCGCTGCTGGCGGCGCTGGCCGGGCTGGACGCCCGCGTGCTGGTGCACATCCCCGGCGTGGCCAGGCGCACCGTCGAGAAGTTCTCCAGCGACCGCCTGTGGATCTCGCGCCAGCCGCTGGACATCGAGCAGGTACGTCACAGCTGCGATCTCGCCGTGCTGCATGCGGGCGTCAGCACCGTCTGCGCGATGCTGCTGGCCGGCAAGCCGCTGCTGCTCTTCCCGCAGCAGCTGGAGCAGACGATGTTTGCCCGCAGCGTCGAGGCGCTGGGCGCGGCGGTGGTCATCCCCGAGGTGGCGGCGGGGCAGTTTCCCCGCCTGCTCAAGCGGGCGCTGGCCGACCCGTCGCTGCCGGCGGCCGCACAGGCCTTCGCCGCCCGCCATGCCGGCTTCGACCAGGCCCACGCCATCCGCGCGGTGGCGACCCGCTGCGAGGCGCTGCTGGCGCCGGCGTGACGCGACCCGGGAATGTGCGATGGGCGCCGTCATGGGCATCTGCTAGTCTCCCGGGCTTCGTTTTGACCCCGCGCCGCTTCGGGTCTACCGGCAGGCGCTCTCGATGGACACCGCTCTCGTTCTCTTCCTGATTCTTCTCAACGGCCTGTTCGCCATGTCGGAAATGGCGCTGACCGCCAGCCGCAAGGCCCGGCTGCAAGTCATGGTGGAGAGCGGCGAGGGCGGGGCGCAGGCCGCCATGGACCTGCACGAGAACCCCACCAAGTTCCTGTCGACGGTGCAGATCGGCATCACCGGCATCGGCGTGCTGAACGGCATCGTCGGCGATGCGGCGTTCTCCGGCCCGCTGTCGCACTGGCTGGCCGAGACCTTCCGGCTGAACCCGGAGGCCACGCAGATCGCCGCGACGGCGCTGGTGGTGGTCATCATCACGCTGCTGACCATCGTGTTCGGCGAGCTGGTGCCCAAGCGCATCGGCCAGATCTACCCCGAGACGGTGGCCCGACTGGTGGCGCCGCCGATGAACCTCATCTCGACGGCCACGCGCCCGCTCGTCAAGCTGCTGAGCTTCGCCACCGAGGCCACGCTGGGCCTGCTGGGCCTGCGCAACAAGGGCCAGCGCGGCGTGACGGAAGAGGAGATCGCCGCCAGCCTGGAGGAAGGCCTGGACGCGGGCGTCATCGAGGAGCACGAGCACCAGATGGTGCGCAACGTGTTCCGCCTGGACGAGCGCCAGGTCGGCTCCATGATGATCCCGCGCGCCGAGATCGCCTGGCTGGACGTCGACGCGACACCGGCCGAGGTGCTGGCCGTGCTGCGCGAGCATGGCTTCAGCCGCTACCCGGTCTGCCGCGGCGGCCTCAGCGAGGTGCTGGGCGTGGCCAACGCGCCGGCGCTGCTGGCCGGCATGCTGGAAGGCCTGCCGCTGGACCTGACGATGGGCCTGGAGCCGCCGCTGTTCGTGCCCGAGACGCTGTCGGGCATGGAACTGCTGGAACATTTCCGCGTCTCGGACGCGCCGCTGGTCTTCGTCGTCGATGAGTACGGCGAGGTCCAGGGCGTCATCGCCGTGCGCGACGTGCTGGAGGCCATTGCCGGGGAGTTCAATGCCCCGAGCGATGGCGATGCCTGGGCGATCCAGCGCGAGGACGGGAGCTGGCTGATCGACGGCCTGATCCCGGTCCCCGAGCTGAAGGACCGCCTGGAGCTCAAGGAACTGCCCGAAGAGGACCGTGGGCGCTACAACACCCTGGCCGGCATGATCATGCTGCTGCTGGGGCGCTTGCCGCGCACGACCGATGTCGTGGAGTGGGACGCGTGGAGATTCGAGGTCGTGGACCTCGACGGCAAACGTGTGGACAAAGTGCTGGTCAGTCGTCTGGCCGAGGAAACTGGAGAAAGAACATGAGCAACCCCCCGATGTACGGCGAACTGGCGCCGCTGGACCGCGAAGCCCACAAGAACCTGAAGCTGGACACGGCCAAGCCGGTGGTCAGCCAGGTGGCCGACCAGAACTCGGTGTTCCTGGCGGCCGTCGAGTTCGGCGATGCCTGCAAGGAGTTCCCCATCGTCTTCGTGCGCGCCGGTGAACCCGGTGCCGTCGGCAAGCCGCCCGTCGCGCCGCTGGCCGTGCTGGGCCTGAAGGCCGGCTCCAACCTGTTCATCGACGGCGACAAGTGGACCGCCAACTACGTGCCGGCCTATGTGCGCCGCTACCCGTTCGCGATGGCCCGCCTGGATGGCAACGCCAACAACCTGGCCGTCTGCTACGACAGCAAGTGGGCCGGCTTCAACGAGACCACCGGCGAGGCGCTGTTCAACAACGGCGAGCCGACCGAGTTCCTGCTGAACGCCCGCAGCTTCCTGGAGAACTTCGAGCAGGAAGCCGAGCGCACCCGCCTGATCTGCAACCTGCTGGTCGAGCTGGACCTGCTGCAGGACATGCGCTTCGAGGCCACGCTGCCCAGCGGCGAGAAGATCGACGTCGAAGGCTTCCTCGCGCTGGACGAGAAGAAGTACGGCGAACTGGCCGACGACAAGGTGCTGCAGCTGCATCGCAACGGCCTGATCGGCCTGATCGAGATGCACCGCCTGTCCATGACCAACATGAACCGCCTGGCGGCCCGTTACGCCGCCTGAGCGCCGACGGCGCGCTGACCCGGGCCACGCACTGCGTGGCCTTTTTTTCGTCGCTTGCCCGCATCGCCGTGGCGTGGCGTCGTCCCCGATTCATGGGGCGTACAAACCCGCTTCTCCCGGGAAATCACATGTATCGATCTGTGAGCGCTCGGGAAAAGTCACATTTCACTCCCTAGACTCCGCCGTCTCGGTGCACGTCGGGTGCGCCAGGATGCTGTCCATGATTCCAATCTTCAAAGAAAGCCGGCGTGCGCCGCTGAATCCCTTCGGAGGGCCACCGCTGGAGCTGAACAGCGACTTCGGTGCGCTTGAAGGCGATGCGCTGGGCCTCGTGGAGCGCCGCTATGGCGACCGCGGGCTGGCCGTGACGCGGGAGCGCTTCAGCAGCCGCAACGAGGATGGCGACGTGGTCTGCACGGCGCGTGACGGCGAGAAGATCGTCGGCACGCTGACGGTGCGTTTCGATGGCGTGGGCGGCCTGAAGGCCGACCTGCTGTTCGAAGAGGAACTGGCCGAGTGGCGCGACGCCGGCGTCAAGCTGTGCGAGTTCGGCAGCCTGGCGGTGGACAAGCATTCCCACGACCCCAAGCGCGTGCTGGCGCAGGTGTTCCACCTGGGCTACCTGCATGCACACCGGCGGGCGCGTTGCGAGCGGCTCATCATCGAGGTGAACCCGCGGCATGTGGCCTTCTACCGGCGCTGGCTGGGCCTGCTGCCGTACACGGCGGCCCGCCACAACCCGCGCGTGAACGCGCCGGCCGTGCTGATGAGCATCGACTTCGCCACCGTGCGTGAGCAGGTGGCGCTGTGGGGCGGTCGGCCGGAACTGGTGGCACAGGCGCGCTGCCTGTACCCACTGGCGTGGGACGAGGCCACCGAGGCCGCGATGCTGGCCAAGATCAGCTGACCCGCCCGGGTCATCTCGCGCGCGGCAGGCGCCGCACAAACAAAAAAAGGGGCCCCGCGCGGGGCCCCTTTGCATGTCTGCGCCCTAATGGAGCAGTTGCACTCGACCAGATTGCGCTGGGCGGGTGTACTGCTATCCATGGCACGAGCACCCACAACTCTTCTTCTTTTGATTGATCGGCGCAACCGCTTAGAAAGCGAATTGGCTCGCTTAAAAAACCTGAAGCGGCAGTCCGCCGAGCTTTATAGGCATATCAGCCTAGCACTTGAAGGCATCGATGCTCTCCTGGACCAACATCCGATCGAAATAGATCGGTCTGTCCTTTCGCCGAAGATTACCCAGGCAAAAAGTCCCTTCGACTATGGAGTCCTGACGGCGCAAGTCTTACGCGCCTTAAAAGATGCACCGGCCTACGGCATGACTTCTTTTGAGATCTACGAAGTTATCAACGCTTCTTGGCCCGAACACCTTGCGCGCCCAGCGGACCCTAAGGACTTTATGCGGCGCCTGAGAAAAAGGCTCCAGCGCCTGCGAGACATTGGATCGGTGCTCTCTCCCGTAGTCGGCGACGGGCATACAGTCAGCAGCACTTGGATTATCAACAAGGGGCGGTGGACTGACTCGACCCGGGAGTAGTCCACTCCAGCCCTCGTCGCGTTCCTTGAAAGTAGCCGGCGAACGATAGCGATGGCCCGCACTTTCGAACACGTTTGAATAGATCCTGCATGCGCTCCCGGATGGTGCTGCGGCGATAGTCTTCGCGCCAGCACATCTCGATGCAGTAGTCCAAAAAGTAGTTGGGCCGCATGCCGCGAAAAACGCCGTACTCGCCGCGACGCAGCCGGGACATGAACGATTCGGCCTGGTTGTTGTTGATGCCGGTCGGCGTGGAGTACTCTTTCGAGTGATTCACCATCTCCAGGTCAAACTCTGCCACCAGCGGTGAGAACGCCTTGCCTGAGTCGGTCCTGATCTGGCTGCCTGGTTCGACCGCAGCTTTGATAGCTGGAATGACCGAGGCTGCAGCCTCCTGCCGCATGATTGCCACAGTGCTGCGCACGGCGCCGCCGCCGGATTCGGCGGAGATCTGTCTGATTGCCAAGACCACCCGCCGCTTCTTCAGCTTCTCGCGATTCCAGCTCTCCATATCTGCGCGCTTGATCGTGGGATCGATGGCCGCTTTGCGGCTGCGCAGTCTTGCATTGACGGCGACCGAGTCCAGTTTCTTTCGCTTGTTGGCGCGTCGAGGCTTTCCGCAGAAATGCCCGCCATCGGCCTGAACTTCACCGGACATGGGGCTGGTGTCCCAGGTGAAAACGAACGCCTCGCGGATCTTCGAGAACAGCAACCACGCCGTCTTGGGGTCGACGCCGAGCACGGCGGCGGCGCGCCCGGCGGCCTCGCCATTTGATCCCGTCACATACATGACGATGGCCTGAAGAAGCTTCATGCACGGGATCTTGCGTTTGTGAAATGCGGTGTTCGACGTCGGGCTGAAGTAAGCGTCGCAGTCTCGGCACCGAAACTGCTTTCGGGCCTTCCTCAAGTAGTGTTTGCCGATCACGCCGCAGTGCGGGCAGGCGAAGGTCTCGCGATGGCCAAACGCGAATTCCGTCAGGATGAGGAAGGCCTCATCCTCGCTGGTGACGGCTGACAGGTTGAAGTCCCTGAACTTGGCCGCCTGTGTGAAGTGCCGCCCCATCGGACGCTCGCCACAAAGGCACCGCAGCTGCGCGCACACAGGGGCGCTCCACGGCAACCACCGGCTTTTGGCCGGCGCGCGTGTGAGGCGAGATGGCGGACGAAGTCGACGACACCGAGGCGCGCTCGGAACCGTCTTGACCTCATCGGCTCATCGGCACATACTTGGGGTGCAAGTTCTCGCTTGTGCACACCAAAGGGCCCGAATTTCCCCTGCAAGGGAGTCGGGCCCTGTGCTTTTCTGGCCCCGTCGTCTGTTGTCCAGCTACGTGGTCATGGCTGGCCTCCTGCTTGTTCGGATCGTTCGTCGTGTAGCCCCAGCCGCGCACGAGCAAGCCATTGCGCGACCTCCCGGGTCAACGCAAATTGGCCGCGCCGATTTGGCATCGTGAAGAGGGGCACGCCCACCTGACCGCGTCGGCGCGCTTGTCGCAGTGACGCGGCGGTTCGATGGCCGAGCGCCGCTGCCAAGTCTGAGCCGCCGAGCACAGGGCCATGTCTACGCTCCAGTTCGTCCAGCAGCTCCTGGCACAGCTTGGCGTAGGTCTCGGCATCGGGGAGGGCTGGGAAGCTTTGCATGGCTGCGCCAAGTTCGGTCGTCACGCAGTGTTCGCCAGAATGCGCGGTTGTGCCACCCGAACCGAAATTGGGAATTTCAGTACACGAGCATGGCTACCGTTCATCCTCCCCGTGCAGGGCGACCTTCCCGCCATGCTGTAGACGTATTGCGCACTCAGATCTGGTTCCGAGCGGTGAAGCTGGCTTCTGGTTTGCCGTCGGCCTATGCCATCGAAGCGGCTTTGGAAGGTCGGCCAGACGGAGGCTCCGGCGCCTCCGTCTGGCGACCGCGCAAGTGGGATGGCTACGAGCGCGGACGCAAGGTGCCTAAAGCCCGGCCAGATCAGGTCGACGCGGTGGCTCTAGCAGAGGCGAAATTTCCGGGAACTGCTCGGTGGTTTCACAGTCCGCTATGGCGGGTGCTCAAGCAGGAACCGATGGACTATCACCAGCTTGAGGCTGCGCTGCTTGCGCTACAGCCTGCGGTGGTGGACGTGCTCTTCAATGACGACCTTGGTGTTCTTCAGCGTAGGCGCCTTGCTGCCGTGACCATTCAACACTTGGACCGGCTTGCGGCTTTGTGCAGCTTTGATGCTTTGGTGGCTGCAGTGCTGCTTGTCCAGCTGTCGACTGCAGTTGGTTCGGCTGAACTCCGCGAATGGGCGCTGTCGGCTTATGGCGCCTTGCAACCGGAGATCGCGGGCGCGGGAGAAACGCAGCTCAACTATCCCGAGCTCTTCACCTTCATCGACCGCGCGTGCCCGCACTGGGTTCAGGTGTCCCCCAGCATGCGGCTGAACGTGCACGTGTTTTGGCATGAGCAAGCTCTCGATGGCTGGGCCTCTGACAGAAGGGAACTCATCGAAAATCGCTTGACCCAGCTCGGGCTGATCCAGTTTGACAATTCGGAGTGGGATGCAGCCCAGTAGTAACTGTGCAGACGTCAGCGCGCGGCTGGAGCCCGCTTCGGGCGACCAGCTGGAGGCGCTGTGCCGCGCTTAGTAGCCGTTGTAATCAAACACGCAGCGAGCCAGCACCTTGGTAGGCTCGTAAACCCCACTTCTTCCGCGGGAGCGACCGGTCTCCGAGATCAGATGCAGGTGCTTGCGAGCGCGCGAAGCCAGGACGTACAGCATCTTGCTGGCCGCGACATCAGCATCGGAATCGCTGAAGTGGGGCACCATGCCCTGAAGTAGACCGTAAGCGATCACCACGTCGAACTCCGCGCCCTTGACCCCGTGAATCGTCGAGACGGTGATCCCGGTCCGTTCGCGGAACACTTTCTTGAAGAACGACAGATCGGTGATGTAGGCCGCCCCCGAGTTATGCAGTCGCTCAAGCCGCGACCGGGAACTAGCAAAGAATGCCTCGCGGTGCTCCGCTAACCCTCGATGCGCATTCGAGTCGATTCCCAGGCGATCAAATAGTGCGGCGAACGCTTGGTCCAGATATGCCAAACCGTCCGAGTCGGCAATGTCGAGGGAGTTGCACTCGCGCAGCAGCGATCGCTGCGTGACCTTGGAAGTCTCGACGCCGAAATCTCGCAGGTCAGCAATGACGTCCCTGGCCCATCGCATGCGTCGCACCAACATTTGGGGCGACGACTCCGTCAGCAAAATCTTGGAGAGCTTGAACCAAAAGTTGTCAGGGTCATTGCTGAAAGGCACCAACCCCGGACCGTCAAACTGCTGGTCGGGGAGCAGCGCCACCAGTTTTCGTGTGGTTGACGCCAGCAAGATCCACCACGGTGCCAACACGCAAATCTGCTCCGGTGCATGCCCTTCGGTCAAGCTCTTTTGGATGAGTCTGACTAGTTCATCATGAAGGTCGTCGTGCGCAACGAGTCGGTTGTAAGAGACTTGGCTCGGATAGCCAACCATCTTCCCTGCGCCCTCGATGTCGGTGGCGTGCACATTGAAGTTGGAGAAGTGCCCGATGATCCGCGCACTTGAGCGGTAGTTCAAACGAAGCGTGACCTTGCCCGCGTTTCCCGGATCCCATAGCTGAGACCGTTACGCGGCTTGCC